>CAJQNW010000240.1 GCA_905479765.1 uncultured Tepidamorphus sp.
CTGCTCGACGTCATGCAGGTCTCCGAGATCACCGCGGTCGAGGGCCCCGATACCTTCGAGCGGCCGATCTACGCCGGCAACGCCATCCAGGTGGTGAAGTCGAGCGACGCCAAGAAGATCGTCACCGTCCGCGCCACCGCCTTCCCGGCCGTCGAGATGGGCGGCTCGGCTTCGGTCGAGACCGCCAGCGTTCCGGATCTTCCCTCGGTTTCCGAGTTCCAGGGCGAAGAGCTCACGAAATCCGACCGTCCGGAGCTGACGTCCGC
This sequence comes from uncultured Tepidamorphus sp., assembly GCA_905479765.1. Taxonomy (GTDB): domain Bacteria; phylum Pseudomonadota; class Alphaproteobacteria; order Rhizobiales; family Tepidamorphaceae; genus Microbaculum. Next base: position 267 of record CAJQNW010000240.1, read on the forward strand.
CAAGATCGTCGTCTCCGGCGGCCGCGGCATGGGCTCGAACGAGAACTTCGAGAAGGTGCTGATGCCCGTCGCCGACAAGCTGGGCGCCGCCATCGGCGCCAGCCGCGCGGCGGTGGACGCCGGCTACATGCCAAACGACTATCAGGTCGGCCAGACCGGCAAGGTCGTCGCCCCGGAGCTTTACGTGGCCGTCGGCATCTCGGGCGCCATCCAGCACCTGGCCGGCATGAAGGACTCCAAAGTCATCGTCGCCATCAACAAGGACGAGGAGGCGCCGATCTTCCAGGTCGCCGACTACGGGCTCGTCGGCGATCTCTTCCAGATCCTGCCGGAACTGGACGCCGAACTTGCCAAGATCGGGAAATAGGTCCCGGTCGCCGTGGTGCATCGCACCACGAAGTGACTTCACGGGCGCGGCCGAACGTGATAGCCCCTGCACGACAGATTGACGGAGTGAAACAAGCGTGACAGACGGCACTGGCGACATAGTGATCCAGTCGGTAGGCGTCATCGGCGCCGGCCAGATGGGCAATGGCATCGCGCATGTCTGCGCCCTGTCCGGTTTTGACGTGAAACTGCATGACGTCAATCCGGACCGTGTCGAAGCCGGCCTCGCCTCGATCAACGGCAACATGGCCCGCCAGGTCGGCTCCGGCCGCATCACCGAGGAAGAGCGCCAGGCAGCCCTCGCCCGCATAACCGGCAGCCCGATGCTCGCCGATCTCGGTGAAGTCGATCTCGTCATTGAATCGGCGGTCGAAAACGAGGAAATCAAGCGGAATATCTACAAGGAGCTTTGCCCGCTCCTGAAGCCGGAAGCGATCCTGTCGACCAACACGTCGTCGATCTCGATCACCCGGCTGGCCGCGACAACCGATCGTCCCGAACGTTTCATCGGCATCCACTTCATGAACCCCGTGCCGGTCATGGAGCTTGTCGAGCTGGTGCGCGGCATCGCCACCGAGGACACCACCTTCGAGACCTCCCGGGTTTTCGTCGACAAGCTCGGCAAGACCATCGCGGTGTCGGAGGATTTCCCCGCCTTCATGGTCAACCGCGTTCTTTTGCCGATGATCAACGAGGCGATCTACGTCCTTTACGAGGGCGTCGGCTCGGTGGAGGCGATCGACACCGCCATGCGGCTGGGCGCCCGCCACCCGATGGGCCCGCTCGAGCTGGCCGACTTCATCGGCCTCGACACCTGCCTGTCGATCATGCAGGTGCTTTATGAAGGCCTCGCCGATTCAAAGTACCGCCCCTGCCCGCTTCTGGTGAAATACGTCGAGGCCGGCTGGCTCGGCCGCAAGACCCATCGCGGCTTCTACGACTATCGCGGCGAGACCCCCGTTCCCACCCGGTAGAAACCGCTGGCCCCGTTAGCATGATTTCCGCACGGTCAGGCGGCGCGGCGCCACGCGCCGCATCGGATGTCCCTGCCTTGGGGAGCGCTCGCGATATTCCGAAGCCCTGTGCGATTGTCGCGATTGGTGAAAGCCATTATTAAGCCGATGAAATTATGCTTCGAGGGCCTGGTGCCGTTTCGGCGCGCGAAATAGCTGCGCGAGAATTCCGGATATCGTCGCCCACAACCGGCACATCCGAGCAAACAAGGCCATTGATGGACCTGGACGTCGATACCCTTCTCTTCACGCAGGCGCTCATATCATTCCTGAGCGCCGGTATTTTCGCCGTGGCGTGGTGGGCTTACCGGGAAACCAACGCAGCGTTCTACTGGTGCATCGCCTCGCTGATTATGGGCGTCGCAATCACTCTGGTCGCGACGCAATCGATGCTTCCCGACACGGTCGGGATGCTGCGGACCGCCTTGTTCATCATCGCTGCCGCCTTGATCTGGGGCGGTGTCAGGCGTTTCGGCCATCGCCCGGCCCGGCTCCCGGTCATGCTCGCGGGATTGTTCGTCTGGCTTCTTGCCAGCCTCGTCCTGGATCAGGTTTCGCCGCGACAATTGAACGCCTATGTCAGTTGGGCGGCCGTCTCGGTCTATCTGTATGCCGCCGCATGGGAAGTGTGGCGCGACAACAACGAACGGCTTTTCGCGCGCTGGCCGCTGATCGCCCTGCTGGGGCTGCGTGCGACACTGTTCGCCATCTTTTTCGTCGACGCCCTCCTTGGCGCGCCGTTTTCCGGGAAACCGGAACTGGGAACGGTGTTTTCGCTGGTGAATTTCGAGCATTACGTGTTCGTGATCGGCACGACGGTATTCCTGCTCGTGATGATCAAGGAGCGACACGAACTCCAGCACAAGGAAATCGCGAAGCGCGATTCCCTCTCTGGACTGCATAATCGCGGCGCTTTCCTCGACATGGCGGACTCCATGCTCGACGGACACCGCAAAGCCGACTTTCCGCTCGCGATTCTGGTTTTCGACATCGACAAGTTCAAGACGATAAACGACACCTGCGGCCATGCCGGGGGCGACCGCGTGATCGAGACCTTCGGCACGGTAGCGCGGGCCAGCGTCCGTCCGGGCGACCTGGTCGGCCGCATCGGGGGTGAGGAATTCGGCGTCGTGCTGACGAACGCCAGCGAAGAAATCGGCTTTGCCTTCGCCGAACGGATCCGCAACGGGTTCAGCGACGCCTGCAGCCGGCTTGACGGGATGCCGATCAAAACCACGGTGAGCGTCGGCGTCGCCGTTTCCTACCAGGACGACAGTTCGCTCGGGGAATTGCTGCGGACCGCCGACGATGCGCTGTATCGCGCCAAATCGAACGGCCGCAACCGCACCATCGTGGCCACAAGCGCAAACCCCTCCGACACGCCGCCGACCACTGCGAATCGCGTGAGCTCGCGCATCGCCTGCCCACGCATCACTTAAAACGCGGGGAAGTTGAACCATTCTCTCAAGGACCCGTTAAGTCGCCGGCATCATGATGCCGGGAGTAACAAGTGTGAGAGGTTCGTTCCGAAATGGACGCCACGACCGCAGTATCCATGATGCGTATCCAGCAGCAGGCCGATGTCGCCATCGCGGCCGCCCTGATGGTGCAGGACACCAATCCGCAGGCAGCCGCGCAGCTCGTCGAAGCCGCGTCCGAAAGCGCCGACAAACTGGGACAGGTCGCAGCCGATGTGGCCGCGGGCACCGGCGAATTGCTCGACAAGACCGTCTGAGCAGGCCTCCCAGCTCCCAAACGGGGCGCAACACGTATCGCCAGCCCGGTCCGACTGATATCAAGCCGAATTGATTGCAGCCCCGGTTTTTGTAGCCGCCGCATGTGCGATAGTGGCGCACATGATCCCAGATGATTCCGTCTCCACGCCCCGCCGCAGCCGTCCCGCCTTGGGCCCACCGCGCCCGCGAGGGTTTTCGTGAACCGCTCGACACTCGTTTTTGCCGGAATCGGTGCCGTGGCGGCAGCTGTCCTGGTCTTCATGGTGTCCGGTTCGCGCAAACCGGATCATGTCGTCGACGTAGCAGTACCGGAACTGAGCGCCACGGCGGCCGGCGGCGAAAGCCTGTTCATCGAGAATTGCGCCGCCTGCCACGGCGAGAACGCCGCCGGCACGGCAAGCGGTCCGCCGCTGATCCACAAGTACTACGAGCCGAGCCATCACGGCGACGGCGCCTTCCATGCGGCCGTCATGCAGGGCGTGCGCGCCCATCACTGGCGGTTCGGCAACATGCCGCCGGTGGACGGGCTGGAAGAGCAGGACGTCGGCAGCATCATCGCCTATGTGCGCGAGGTGCAACGCGCCAACGGCATCAACTAGGAAACTGGCGAAAGGTGACGATGAAACCGACAGGACGATCCGCAGGCACCGCTTCCGGCGCTCTTTTGACTGTTTTCCTTCTGGGGGGCCTGGCTTTCGCCCACAGCGGCGCGACCGGTATCGTCAAGGAACGCATGGAAACGATGAAGGCGATCGGCACGGAGATGAAGACGATCGCGTCGATGGTGCGCGGCCGCGTCGATTTCGAGGCCGAAACCATGGAACGGTCCGCTCTCCAGCTAGAGTCTCATGCCCGTGAGATCCCAGAACTGTTCCCCCCCGATACCAACGCCGCACCGAGTGAAGCCCTTGCCGGCATCTGGACGGATTGGGACCGATTTACCGATATCGCCCGCGAACTCGAGGAATCCGCAGCTGGCCTTGCCGCAAACGCGGGCGCGGCCAACGATGCCGAGGCGATCGCCGGTGAATTCCGCGCTATCTCGGAAACCTGCCGCTCCTGCCACGAGTCGTTCCGCAAAGCGAAGTGATCGCTGAAATCACCGTCATTGCCCCCGTCGTTCTTGCAGTCGGCAATCGGCACCCCACTACGGGATTGTTAACGATTTCGCGGTATCTGGCAGACCCATAGGAGGAAATCCGATGGCGATCGGCGGAAAATTCTATCAGGCCAATCAGGCGGCCCAGGAGAAGTACCACCGGTACGGCTCGCAGATTAACCGCAACCGGATCGAGAACAACCGCAGTTCCGCGCTGACGCTGTCCAGCTCGTTCTTCGCGATCAACCGTTCGGCGACCGAGGAACTGACGACCTACACGTTGCAGGGCGCGGTAGATCGGATTCAGGCCGCGATCGACGCCCAGAACAAGAAGCTTCAGGAATCCATCAATTCGTTCGGCTTGTTCGCCTGAACCCCCGATCCTGAAGACGCCGTGTGCCTTACGGGCGTTTGTCCGCGATCACGGCTTCCACCAGCGCCTTCGCATCTGCTGAATCCCATTGCGCCGGCCCCGCCATGTGGCCGATCTCGCAGCCGTCCTTGTCGATCACCAGCGTCGTCGGCAGCCCGAACGCCTTGCCGGCCTTCTTCAGCTCGCGGAACACACCCGTCGTGTGATCGGCGTAATAGGCGAGATCGTCGACATTCACGTCGTTGAGGAATTTCTTCGGTTTCTCATCGCCGCCGGTGTCGATATTCACCGCCACCACCTCGAATTCATCACCCCCGAACTCCGCCTGCAGATTGTCGAGCGCTGGCATCTCGTGGCGGCAGGGCGCGCACCACGTCGCCCACAGGTTGAACAGGACCGCCTTGCCCTTCCAGTCGGAGAGTTTGCGCTCTGTGCCGCTATCGTCGACGAAGCTCAGTTCCGGCGCCGGTTTCGGCGCGTCGTCGATGATCAGGGCGGCGACTTCGCCGGTCGCCAGTTCGTCGACGCTCGCCGCCAAAGCGCGTGAGGTCTCGCAAACTTGTGCGCCGCCGTTGCCATCACGCCCCGCGATCCCGTATATCCCGGCAGCACCGAGTGCGACGGCTGCGATCACGACGCCGATCCAGAGGATGGGTTTGCGGCCGGAGGGTTTGGTTTGGTCCATCGTTTCTTCGTTTTCCTGCACGTGGGCCCGGGTTCCCCAAATCGGGGATCGGGGCTTTCAGAAAGTGACGCCCGAAAGTGACGCCCGGAAAGTGACGCCATGAGCAACAAGATGTGGGGCGGCCGTTTCGCCGCCGGCCCCGATGCGGTCATGGAGGCGATCAACGCCTCCATCGATTTCGACCGCCGCCTCTGGATGCAGGACATCGCCGGCTCGAAGGCGCATGCCGCCATGCTCGCCGAAACCGGCATCCTGACCGCCGAAGATGTCGCCGCGATCACTCACGGTCTAGACACGATCGCGTCAGAGATCGAGTCCGGATCGTTTAATTTTTCCACCGCGCTGGAAGACATTCACATGAATGTCGAGGCGCGGCTGGCCGAACTGATCGGCCCCGCCGCCGGCCGTCTGCACACCGGCCGCTCGCGCAACGACCAGGTCGCGACCGACTTCCGCCTCTACGTGCGCGACGCGCTGGACCGGCTCGATGCCGCGCTCGCCGGCCTTCAGGGCGCGCTGGCCGAGAAGGCGCTGAAGCATCATGACGCGGTGATGCCGGGTTTCACCCACCTGCAGGCCGCCCAGCCGGTGACCTTCGGCCATCACCTGCTCGCCTACGTGGAGATGACGGCGCGCGACCGCGGCCGGATCACGGACGCGCGCAAGCGCCTCAACGAAAGCCCGCTCGGCGCGGCCGCGCTGGCCGGCACCTCGTTTCCGATCGACCGGGAGATGACGGCGAAGGCGCTCGGCTTCGACCGGCCGACGGCCAATTCGCTCGATTCCGTCGCCGACCGCGATTTCGTGCTGGAAACCCTTTCGGCGATGTCGATCATGGCGGTGCACCTGTCGCGCTTCGCCGAGGAAATCGTCATCTGGTCGTCGGCCCAGTTCGGCTTCGTCCATCTCTCCGACGCCTGGACGACCGGCTCCTCGATCATGCCGCAGAAGCGCAATCCCGACGCGGCCGAACTGGTGCGCGCCAAGACCGGCCGCGTGTTTGGCGCGACGATCGGCCTGATGACCGTGATGAAGGGGCTGCCGCTGGCCTATTCCAAGGACATGCAGGAGGACAAGGAGCCCTTCTTCGATGCCCTCGACGCCGCAGAGCTGATGGTCGCGGCGATGACCGGCATGGTCTCCGACATGGAGCCAAACCGGGAGACGATGCAGGCCGCCGCCGGGGCCGGCTATTCGACCGCCACCGATCTCGCCGACTGGCTGGTGCGCGCGCTTGATCTGCCGTTCCGCGAGGCCCATCACGTCACCGGCCGCATCGTCGATCTGGCTGCGCAGTCCGGCCGCGATCTCGACGATCTGGCGCTGGAGGAAATGCAGGCGATCGAGCCGAAGATCACCGCAGAGATCTTCGCGGTGCTGGGCGTCGACAATTCGGTGAAGAGCCGGGTGAGCTACGGCGGCACCGCGCCCGCCAACGTCAAGGCCCAGGCCGAAGCCTGGCTGGCAAGGCTCAAGGCCTGACCGGCCAAGGCAAACATTCTGGTTTCAGCATAAAGGGAAGAAACATGGCGTCCTTCAATCTGCTCCTCCTGCCCGGCGACGGCATCGGCCCCGAGGTGATGTCCGAGGTCGAGCGCGTCATCGGCTGGCTCGACAAGAATTCCGGATCGACCTTCGAGACCGAGACCGACCTCGTCGGCGGCTCGTCCTACGACGCCCACAAGGTGTCGATCACCGATGCCGCGATGGAGAAGGCGCAGGCTGCCGACGCGGTGATCTTCGGCTCCGTCGGCGGGCCGAAGTGGGATTCCGTGCCCTATGAGGTGCGCCCCGAGGCCGGCCTGCTGCGGCTGCGCAAGGACATGGACCTGTTCGCCAACCTGCGCCCGGCAATCTGCTATCCCGCGCTCGCCGATGGCTCCAGCCTGAAGCGCGAGATCGTCGAGGGTCTCGACATCCTGATCCTGCGCGAGCTGACCGGCGGCGTCTATTTCGGCGAGCCGAAGGAGATCGTGACGCTGGAAAACGGCGAGAAGCGCGCCGTCGACACGCAGGTCTACACGACCCACGAGATCGAGCGCATCGCCGCCGTCGCCTTCGAGCTTGCCCGCACGCGCGGCAACAAGGTGACGTCGATGGAAAAGCGCAACGTCATGCGCACCGGCGTGCTCTGGAACCAGGTTGTGACCGCCCTCCACAAGGCCGAGTATTCCGACGTTACGCTCGAGCACATGCTGGCCGACGCCGGCTCCATGCAGCTGGTGCGCTGGCCCAAGCAGTTCGATGTCATCGTCACCGACAACCTGTTCGGCGACATGCTCTCCGACCAGGCCGCGATGCTGACCGGCTCGCTCGGCATGCTGCCGTCGGCCTCGCTCGGCGCGCCCGATCCGGCAACCGGCAAGCGCAAGGCGCTGTACGAGCCCGTGCACGGCTCCGCCCCCGACATCGCCGGCAAGGGCGTCGCCAATCCGATCGCCATGATCGCCTCGCTCGGCATGTCGCTGCGCTATTCCTGCGACATGGGCGAGGCCGCCGATCTGGTCGACGGCGCCATCGCCGACGTGCTCAACTCCGGCACCCGCACCGCCGATCTCGCCGCCAAGGGCCATAACTCGGTCAGCACCACGGAGATGGGCGAGGCCATCGTCGCCGCCATGTCGAAGCGCGCGGGCTGATTGAATGACTGTCGCGGTCCGTTTGGCGACGCCGGCGGACCGCGACGCCGTCGCCTTCCTCATCGAGGCGATGGACCTGCACTACCAGAGCCAGACGCCGGGTGCCGGCGAGATTCGCCCCGCCGTGGACAGGTGGCTCACCGGAGAGGACACCGACGGGCGCATGGCGCTCGCCTTCGATGCCGACAGCCCTGTTGGGCTCGCCATCTTCGCGATCCTGCATCCCGGCGTCGCGCTGACCGGCCTGATGTTCGTCAAGGACATTTTCGTCGTCGACAAAGCGCGCGGCAAAGGCGCCGGCGAAGCGATCATGCGTTTTCTTGCCCGGTATTGCGTCGACAACGGCATCGGCCGCATCGACCTCCAGACCGAAGGCGACAATGCCGGCGCGCGCCGCTTCTACGAGCGCCTCGGCGGCGACCTGCAGGAGTGGAAGATCGCCTACCGGTTCAGCGGCGAGGAGCTTGAGACGATAGCGCGAGGCCCCGACGCCATCGAAGGCGACTAACCGCTAGTCGTCCTGCCGCGTCCACG
>CAJQNW010000241.1 GCA_905479765.1 uncultured Tepidamorphus sp.
CGGCCCTCAATCTGGACGCGTTCAACCGCACGCTGATCGAATCCGTCGGCGTAGGGATCGCGATCGTGGAGTGCGACGGCCTGAAGGTGCTGTTCCAGAACAAGCAGTTCGAAAAGCTGTTCGGAACGCCTGCCAACGACATCACACTCGACCAGTTGATAGACGCACCGGACCTGAGCGCCCTCGAGCCGGGCGGGTTCGTGACCTGCGAGATCACCGTCAAGCACAAGCGTCGCCCGGTGACGCTGGCGGCCCACTTCTCTCTGCATCACGACAATGGCCGGGATGTTTTGATGGTCGAGATGCACAACATCACCAAGGTGAAGGAGCTCGAATATATGATCGAGTCCTACGCCAAGATGGTGGAGAAGAACGAGCGCGCCCTGCGCCGCGAGAAGGAGCGCGCCGAGCGGCTTCTGCTCAATATCATGCCGCGCTCGGTGTTCGAGGAACTCAAGACCTTCGGCGTCACCACCCCGCAGCGTTACGATTCAGCATCGGTGCTGATGCTCGATTTCGTCGACTTTACCGAAATGGCGATTTCGAAGGACCCGCTGGCGCTGATTTCCGAGCTCAACGACATCTTCACCGGCTTCGACAGGATCGTCGAGCAGTTCGGCTGCGAACGGCTGAAAACCATCGGCGATGCCTATGTGGCGGTCTCCGGCATTCCCGAAGCCGCACCCGACCACGCCCAGAACATCGCCCGGGCGGCGCTGTTGTTCCGCCGCTTCATCCGCCAGCGCAACGCCACGCGCGAGGAGAAATGGCGTTGCCGCATCGGCATCGCGTCGGGGCCGATGATCGGCTCCATCGTCGGGATCCAGAAGTACGTCTACGATATCTTCGGGCCGGCGATGGATCTCGCCGCGCGCATGGAACAGCACGCCGAACCGATGGAAATCCTGCTTCCGGAAGTGACGGCCGACCTGATTCACGACGAATTCCGCCTCGAACAGCTGCCGGCCCGCGATATCAAGGGGTTCGGTACCCTGGAGCTTTTCAAGCTCGTCGGCGGCGACGAAGAGCTGACCGCCTCGATCTTCTGAAGGCTGCGACCGGATGCAGGATGCAAGCATTTTCGACCGTTGCGTTGGTTTCGCGACCGTCGGAAACGTCGTCATGGCCTTCTACGAAAAGGTCCTCGAATCCAAGATCACCCGTCCCTATTTCGAACGGATCGACGTGCCCTGACTGATGGTTCATCAGACCAAGTTCGTCGCCTCCATCATGGGCGGGCCTGCGAGCTTCGACGACGTGGCGCTGCAGCACGGCCATAGGCGGAAATCCACTCGCGGCGCGGCCTCATCGTCAGCACTTACGGATAAGTGATGGGGCGGTAGGGGCCGCCCGAAACGGCATGACGTGCTGGACAGGTGGGAATTGAGGGGTTAATTCCTATATAGTCGGAATATAATCCAACACCCTGATCCGCAGTCCGGTCCGAACCGGTGAGCGGATGGAGCGAAACCGATGCTCTCCCATCGACAGATCTGGTCCGCGATCGATGCGCTCGCCGCGCGCTATTCGATGTCGGTCTCCGGCCTCGCACGCCGCGCCGGGCTCGACCCGACCACATTCAACAAGTCCAAGCGTGCCGCCGGCGACGGCAGGCTTCGCTGGCCAAACACCGAATCGATCTCCAAGATCCTCGATGCGACCGGCTGTTCGATCGAGGAATTCATGTCGCTGGTCAGCAATTCCGCGACCGACGACACCACCTACCGGCACAAGGCTGTTCCGCTGATCGGCTTTGCCCAGGCCGGCGCCGGCGGATTTTTCGACGACGGCGGCTTTCCGGTCGGCGCGGGCTGGGACGAGGTTGCGTTTCCCGACGTCGCCGACGAACATGCCTATGCGCTTGAGGTGACCGGCGACAGCATGCTGCCGCTCTACCGCGACGGAGACGTGGTGATCGTCTCGCCGGGATCCTCGGTCCGGCGCGGCGACCGGGTGATCGTGCGCACCCGCGGCGGCGAAGTCATGGCCAAGGTGCTGACCCGGCGTACCGCACGCACCATCGAGCTGCATTCGATCAACCCCGAACACGGCCAGCGCACCTTGCAGCTGGAAGAGGTCGAGTGGATCGCCCGGATCATCTGGGCGAGCCAGTGAACGACGGCTCGAACGACACCGCGCCGGGCGCCAGATCCGGCCCCGGCGGGATGCCGCCGGGGATCGGAATTATACTGGTGCTGCTCGCTGCCACCGGCTTCGGCCTTCTGCCGCTCCTGACGCACATCGCCTATGCGGCGGGAATATCGCCCGATGTCGCCGCGTTCTATCGCTTCGGCATTCCGGCTGTCTTCTGCGCGCCATTCCTTCCCCGGCTGATGCGCAATCCGAAACAGGCGACGATCGCGATCGGATCCGGCCTGTTCATGGGCGTCGGCGTGCTCGGGTACTTCCACGCGCTGAACGACATGCCGGTCTCGGTCGCCGTGCTGATCTTCTTCACCTTTCCGCTGTTCGCCGTGATCATTGGCCTGATCGGCTTTCGTCTGAAACCCGACGCCCGGTCGCTGACCGGCGCGGCTCTGGTGCTGATCGCCTGCGCCCTGTTCGTCGATCCGGCCAATCTCGCCGCGCATCCGCTGGCCGTGCTGCATGCCTTCATGGCCCCGGTGGCCTACGCGACGCTGATCCTCGTCATCTCGCATGTGCTGGCGGGCATCGACCGGCTGGCGCTGATGGCCGGCCTGTTCCTGGGAACCGCGCTCGGCAGCGGCGTTGGTGTCGTGTTCGGCAATCCGGCCGCACTGCTTCCCACCGACATGCACGGCCTGATGGCCGCCGTCGGCCTGGTCACGATCGGCGGCGTCCTGCCGCAACTCGCGCTGACCTATGGCGCTCCGGCGGTCGGGCCGGCACGCACCTCGATCCTGGCGGCCTTCGAACTGGTCGTCGCGCTGGGATCGGGCTGGCTGCTGATCGGAGAGCCGTTCCGGCCGGTGGAAGCGTTGTCCGGCGGCCTGATCCTGGGCGCTGTCGTGCTTGCGGGCCTTGCCCGACCGGCGCGGCGTAACACCGTTCTGGCACCGTAAGGGTCACTACGCCGCAAGGCGATTTGCGCACATGACGGTTGCTTCGCCGACGGCATTCGGCAACGATGGCCCGATACCGAAATGGCGGAACGAAGGCCCATGGCCCGAATCCTTTCACTGACGGCGGTCGGCGCCTTACTGCTGGTGGCACTGCTGTATGGTGTCGTGCTGAACGGCTTCGGCCTGTTCGGACCGGGCTATCCGCCTGGCAACACGACAGCGATTGCGCCAAACAAGGCGCCGAAGGAAATCGCCGCGATGCCGGTCGACCCCGTAGAGATCGCGAAGACACCGCTTGCGCCCAAGACCGATCGCGCCGACCGGATCGAACAGCCGGAAACCGCCGTCGTCGAGCCGGCTCCCGAGCCCGAACCGATACGTGCCGCCCGGGACGTCACCCCGCCGAACGTGCTGCGGCGGGCGACCAGCACCTACAAGGATCCGCGGCTGGAACCGGCCGTTGCCGAGGAGGAGGAGCCGGACCCGGTCCGCCGCTATCACCGGGTGGTTGTCCGCGACGCGCGCACCCTGGAGGCGGGCGACGTCATCATCCGGTTTGCCGGAATCGCGGCGATTGCCGCCGACAGGACCTGCACCGACGCGGCCGGGACCGAGTGGCCGTGCGGACGAATCGCGGCGGGTGCCCTGCGCATGCTGATCCGCCACCGTGCGATCGACTGCGCGGTTGTTTCGCAAGCCGAAGGCGAAATCACGGCCACCTGCTCGGCAGGGCTCGAGGACATCAACGGCTGGCTGGTCGAACAGGGATGGGCGGAAGTATCAGCCGGCACCGACTACGCTGAAGAGGCCGATGCCGCGCGGGCGGAGAAGCGCGGCATCTATCTCGCCGAGTGGAAACCGAAGGGACAAGGCGGCAGCGGGGCGACGTCGTCGCTGACGGCCTTCACCGCCCCGACGCTGCCACAGGATGCATTTTCAGGCACTCCGTCAGTCGCTGTCCCGCAAGGTCCCGTCGAGGGCTCGCCCGATCAGGGCGCGGGTCTCGTCGATCCCGTACAAGGCAACGAATGAACCAAACCGCGGCCCCTGGCTCTGGCCGATGAGCACCTCGTAGAGCGCCCTGAACCAGTCGCGCAGGTTCTCGAAGGGATGGGACTTGCCGATCTCGTAGACGATGTTCTGGATCGTCTCCGCGTCGGCGTCCGTCGGCAGCGCGGCGAGCTTCTCGTTCAGCTCCGTGAGGGCCGACCGCTCGACATCCGTCGGCTCGCGGTAGCGCTTGTTGGGCGCCACGAAGTCATGGAAATAGTTGATCGCGTAACCGACGAGCTGGTCGAGGCGCGGGTTCGCCTCCGGGCTCGCGTCGGGCGCATAGCCGCGAATGAAGCCCCACAGCACATCGCGGTCCTCCGAGTTTGAGGCCGAGACCAGGTTGAGCAGCATCGAGAAGGAAATCGCCACGCCGGCGTCCGGCGCCTCGCCCGAATGGATATGCCAGACCGGATTGGCAAACTTCTCCTCGGGCGTATGGCCGGGGAACTTCTCCAGAAACGTCTGGTAGTCGTCGACATTGCGCGGGATGACGTCGAAATAGAGCCGCTTGGCCTTGCGCGGCGACTGGAACATGAACAGCGACAGGCTTTCCGGGCTGGCGTAGCGCAGCCAGTCGTCGATGGTCAGGCCGTTGCCCTTCGACTTGGAAATCTTCTCGCCGTTCTCGTCGAGGAACAGCTCGTAGTTGAAGCCGTCCGGCGGCAGGCCGCCGAGGATCGAACAGATCCGGCTCGACAGCTTGACGGAGTCGATCAAATCCTTGCCGGACATCTCGTAGTCGACGCCCAGCGCATACCAGCGCATCGCCCAGTCGGCCTTCCACTGCAGCTTGCAGTGGCCGCCGGTGACCTTGGTCTGCACCAGCTTGGCGGTCTCGGGATCCTTGTAGACGATGGCGCCGGAGGCCAGGTCGCGCTCGATGATGGGAACCTGCAGTACCTTGCCGGTGCGCGGGCAGACGGGCAGGAACGGACTGTAGGTCGATTGCCGCTCCGCGCGCAGCGACGGCAGCATGACGGCCATCACCTCGTCGTAGAGCTCGAGCACCTTCAACAGCGCCTTGTCGAAGCGGCCCGACGTGTAGCAATCGGTGGCGCTCATGAACTCGTAGTCGAAGCCGAAGGCGTCGAGGAAGGAGCGCAGCCTGGCGTTGTTGTGCTCGCCGAACGAGCGGAACTTGCCGAACGGATCGGGCACCTGGGTCAGCGGCTTGTCGATATTGGCCTTCAACAACTCCTGGTTCGGCACGTTGTCGGGCACCTTGCGCAGCCCGTCCATGTCGTCGGAAAAGCAGATCAGCCGGGTCGGGACCTTGTCCTCGGTCAGCACGCGGAAGGCGTGGCGCACCATGGTGGTGCGGGACACCTCGCCGAAGGTGCCGATGTGCGGCAGGCCCGACGGGCCGTAGCCGGTCTCGAAGATCACCGTCTTGTCGTGACCGACCTTGTCGAGCCGGTCGATCAGCTTGCGCGCCTCCTCGAACGGCCAGGCGCGACTGTCGCGCGCCAGCGCGGCGAGGGAAGCGGGGCTTCCGGCGCCGTTTGAGGCAGCGGCGTCGGCGCCGCGCGCAGCGGCGATTTCGACGGGTTCGGTCATCTCGACTGGTCCTGAAACGCGGTCACTTTGCCGGGCTGTCCCGGCTGGCGCGGACCCTATGGAGCGGAGACGGCGGCGTCAATTGGGGTGTAAGGCGATGCGGACAACCCGACCTGGGACTGTCAATGCGCAAACCGGCTTGGATCGACCATCCGCGGGGCATGGCATATGACGGGAATGGGCGGGAAGCGGACGTTTGCTGCAATGTGAATGAATGGCAGTTGTGCGGACGTTGCTGCCGTTTGGCACGATTGTTCAAATCTCCGCTTGCTTCCGCGACACTAAATCGGGATACGTTCGCTGCGACAAATGCGTTTCGTACGATCAACTCCATATGTTGCGTAAGGGTCGGAGCACTTTGAGGATTCCAGCTCTACATCAGCTCCCGATTGAATGATGAATCTTCGTATTTTCGTCATCGCTTGCTCCCTCTTCACCGTCGCCGCAATACTCTCGGAAGACGCAGTCGCTGAGGCGCGTTTCATCGTTCGCTCCGCACCTCTTGCTGAGGAAATGACGGGGCGCAAAGTCAGTTTCATGGCCCGTGATCTTGGAGCGCAAACGAGTTGCGTTTTGGAGGGCAGCGATCTCGAAACGCAATACGGGCCCTGGTCGACCTTCAAGATACCCAACCTGCTGATCGCATTGGAAACCGGCGCGGCCGGGGGCTTGGAAGCTGAACGGGCGTGGGATCGGCATCGTCGACCAGCGGCCAGTTACTGGCCCAACGACTGGCGGCAAGGCCAGACGCTTGAAAGCGCCTTCAAACGCTCGGCGGCGTGGTACTTCCAGGACGTTGCCGTTGATGTGGGGGCCCAACGATATCGGATGATCATGGATGACTGGGGCTACGGTAACGCCGCAGCCCCAGATAATTCGGACACCTTCTGGCTAGATCGAACCCTGCGCATCTCGGTCGCTGAGCAGGTCGAGTTCCTCTCGCGCTTGCTGTCGGGGACTATTGATGTGTCTCCGGCGAGCGTTGCAGCGCTAGCCGAGGCAAGCCTGAACGGTAGCTTGAATGGCCTCAGGCTCCACGGCAAGACTGGATCGGGTCCGCTTGTTCCAGGTGACTTCTCACGTCCCTTTGAAGGTTGGTACGTTGGATGGGTCGCACGGGACAGTGCGGAGTCGGTTCCTTTTGCACTCTATGCCCAAGCTGACACATATGGTGAACTTAGAGACTTCAGGCGCCAGTTCGCAATCCGGATGCTAACCGAGTGCGGCTATCTTCCCGACGGGTTCGACCGCTGATCGTGCACGGCTCGCACCTCGCTTCATTAGGCCTATTGCAACGGCTGCCCGAAACTACTCACCGGGATTCGGCGCGCTTCACCGAAGCTGCCGTTCATCTCTCCCGGAACAACCATCGATTTGAGTTCGGCTAGCCCTTTTTTGCTATTGTCCCGTAGATCGAACAGACGCCGATCTCGCCCGGCACCCCGCTCATCAAGATGATGACTTGGTCTCCACCCTTGAAGAAATAGGGGCCGGCTCCATTTGTCGCGGCGGCAGTGTCGTTGATCGTCGGAATAACCGCCACGATGGACGTGAGCAACTGACTCACATCTGCCGAGGTGGTCAGAATGGCGCCGGATGTCGTTGCCGTTGTATAGCAAGAGATGTTCTGTAGTTCGAGCTGCTTTTTCTTCCCGACTTTCTGGAGGAGGAAAGTGCAAATACCGTCGGCATTGCATTTCACGCGCTTGGTCTGCCGAAAGGGTCTCGGGTCTTTCGGAACTGGCAGCGTCTGCGCCGGCCGGCTCAATTCCGCAGCCGCTGTCGGGGACTGGCCCTTGAGGCGTTCGAAGAGGCTGCCGGAGGCGGCATCTGCCGCACCTGCCGGCAGAAACCAAATGACAGCGGCCAGCACGGCAGCAGCACAGAGCGGTGCGCGAACGGGCCGGCAAGCCCTCGCGCCGATATTTGATACAGTAAAAGTGTCGAATGCAGCAGACATGTCCTACCCCTTACGTTGCGGTTGGAAAGGGGATATTTCACGCTCCGCATTATTTCGTCAGCATGTCAGCCGCTAGGGCACACGGTTTCAGTTGTTGCACCCGTGCCCATTCGGCCCGCTCCGGCCATTCGTTCTACCCACAGCGAAAGTCCGCTTCTCGTCCGTTCCGGCATTTGGTCCGGGCGGAGAGAACAACCGCTTTCGGTCTGCCCGATCTCGGCCACGAATGTTCGAGATTGGGCGCGAAGCGGTCGTTGAAAGAGAAGCTGCCCGAAGTCGGCTTCGGGCCGAAAGCTGACTTCGCACACGCGTCATCCAGGACGGCCACGACTGTGATCCATCCACGCAACCGCCCCCCACCTTGCACCCCCCGCGCGCCGCGACTAGGTTGCGCTTCGCCCGCTCGCGGTGGCGCTTGGCCGGGCCGACCGTGACTGCCTTGGCAGTTTCCCGCCAATCGAACAGGACGACACAAACGATGACGAAGTCGGTGAGCCCCCAGGAAGCGCTCATTTATGTGATGGTGACCATGTCGGCCGCCGATCGCATGATGACGGACAACGAGCTCCGGCGTATTGGCGGAATCGTACAGAATCTGCCCGTTTTCCGGGATTTCGACAAGGAACGGCTGGTTGCCGTTGCGGAAGAATGCGGCGACCTCCTGAACGAGGACAACAGCCTGGAAACGGTGCTGGACCTCGTCACCGCCGCACTGCCGCCGAAATACTATGACACGGCCTATGCGCTGGCCGTCGACGTGGCGGCCGCGGACCTGGACGTCGAGCAGGAGGAATTGCGGCTATTGCAGCTGCTGCGCGACCATTTCGAGCTCGATCCGCTCGTCACCGCGGCGATCGAACGCGCGGCGCGGGCCCGGTTCAGGACGATCTAGGGGTCAGGACGATCCAAGGTCGAGACCGAGGGCACCACATGAAAAGCTGGGACAGGCGGAATGGCCGGTAACGCGCTCAATCGCTTCTTTGGAGGCCCGCCCGGCTGGGTGATCGTCCGGCTGGCGGTGATTTCGCTGATCGTCGGGCTGATTTTCTCCGCGCTCGGCATCAGCCCGATCGACATCGTGCGCAATTTCGAGCGAATCGTGCGGAGCATCTGGAACCTCGGCTTCGAGGCGCTGGGCGATCTCGGCCGCTATTTCCTGCTCGGCGCCGTCGTCGTCATCCCGATCTGGCTGGTGATGCGGCTGACCAAGGTCGGCCGCGGCAGCGAGTAGGCCGCCGGTCCCGTCGGGCGAATACAGACTCAGGCGAAATTCGCTGCCGTCCGGTGCAAGACGGCGTGGCGGCCGGCCAGCGCGTCGACATCGTCCGAATAGCCGCCGCCGATGACGCAGGCAACGGACAGCCCTTTGTCCCGGCAGGCTTCGATGACGGTCCGGTCGCGCGCTTCCAAGCCCTCGTCCGACAACGCCAGCCGGCCAAGCCGGTCGTCGCGGTGCGGGTCGACGCCGGCGTTGTAGAAGACGATGTCGGGCGAGACTCTTTCGATCAGCCCGGGCAGGACGTCGCGCAAAGTCTCCAGATAGGCCTCGTCGCCGGTCCCGTCGGGGAGACCGATATCGAGATCGCCCGCCACCTTGCGGACGGGATAATTCTTCTCGCCGTGCATGGAGAAGGTGAAGGTTTCCGGCGAATCCGCAAGGATTTCCGCCGTGCCGTCGCCCTGATGCACGTCCAGGTCTACGACGAGGATACGGCCGGCTCCATCGGCTGCCAGCACGCCCGCGGCGACGGCCACATCGTTGAAAACACAAAAGCCCGCGCCGCCATCGCGCCGGGCGTGATGGCTGCCGCCGGCGGTGGTGCAGGCGATGCCCTGCTCCAGGGCGATGCGGGCGGCGAGCACGGTGGCGCCGACCGACAGGCGGGCGCGGCGGGCCACCGTTTCCTCGACCGGGAACCCGATCTCACGCTGGATCTTCGGTGGGACGCCGGCGCTCAGCACCTGATCGACATAGGCGGGTGAATGGGCGAGCCTCAGCCAGGAGGACGGGGCTTCGACCGGCGTGACGAATCCAACCGGCGCGACGATGGCTGTTTCGACAAGCATTTCCGCCAGGCGGGCGTATTTGTTCATCGGAAAGCGATGGCCGGCCGGCAGCGCGGCGACGAAGGCGTCGTGGTGGACAACGGCGAGCGGCATCGCCGCAGGATCGGCTATCGGCGCGGTTTTGTGAACCGGCCTGTGCCGGTGGCCTGTGCCGGCGGTCTGTGCCGTGGTCCGGGGCGCGTGCAAATCCGTCGCCGAAACGTCGCCCATCCGTAACCCCCGCGCAACTCGGTTGCCGCCCCGCAATCTCCCGCACCAGCCTCTTGCCAAGCGCCTGCGGACAGGGCATGGCAGGGTCCAACCGCCCCTCCCCCCGAGGCCCGATCCGCCTGGCGCTTAATCACATGCCGACCGTCCGTCCCTTTACCGTCACCCACA
Source organism: uncultured Tepidamorphus sp. (assembly GCA_905479765.1). Lineage (GTDB taxonomy): Bacteria > Pseudomonadota > Alphaproteobacteria > Rhizobiales > Tepidamorphaceae > Microbaculum. The sequence continues at coordinate 10,060 of CAJQNW010000241.1, forward strand.
GGGGTGTCCTGGCCATCGCCGTTCCGATGACCATCGCCTACCTGTCGACGCCGATGCTCGGCCTCGTCGATACCGCCGTGATCGGCCAACTCGGCCGCGCCGACCTGCTCGGCGGCATCGCGGTGGGCGCGGTGATCTTCGACATCCTGTTCACGACCTTCAATTTCCTGCGCTCGGGCACCACCGGCCTCACCGCCCAGGCGCTCGGCGCGGACGACAGGACCGGCCAGACCGCGGCGCTCTACCGTGCCGCCCTGATCGGGCTGGCGATCGGGGTTATCGTGATCGCGCTGCAGGTTCCGCTGCTGGAGACGTCGCTGGTCTTCATGGGCGCCAGCCCGGCGGTGGAAGGAGCGGTGCGCGAATACTTCTCGATCCGGGTGCTGAGCGCGCCGTTCTCGCTGTTCAACTATGCGATCCTCGGCTGGTTCCTGGGGCTTGGCCGGGCGAAGACGGGGCTGGCACTGCAGCTCCTGCTGAACGTCCTGAACATGATTTTGAACGCCACCTTCGTGCTCTGGCTCGACTGGGGCGTGGCGGGCGTCGCCTGGGGCACGGTGATCGGCGAGACGGTGACGGCGGTGGCCGGCGCGGCGCTGGCCTACAAGGCGCTCGGCACCGGCGCCCGCATCCCCTGGTCGGCGGTGATGGAGCGCACCGGGCTGATCCGCACCGTGGCGGTCAACCGCGACATCATGATCCGCTCGTTCTCGCTATTGTTCGCCTTCGCGCTGTTCACCTCGGTCGGCGCGCGGCAGGGTGACGTGGTGCTGGCGGCGAACGCCATTCTGATGAACTTCTTCATCTTCGGCGGCTACTTCCTCGACGGCTTCGCCACGGCTGCCGAGACGCTCGCCGGCCGCGCGGTGGGCGCGCGCTACCGCCCGGCATTTACCCGCGCCGTCAACCTGACGCTGGTCTGGGGCGTCGTGCTGGCGGCCGGTTTAAGCGCCGTGCTGCTGATCGGCGGCCCGGCCTTCATCGACCTCTTGACCACCAACGCAGACGTCCGTGAGGCCGCGCGCGCCTATCTGATCTGGGCGGCGCTGACGCCGCTGTTCGGCGTCTTCGCCTTCGAGTTCGACGGCGTCTTCATCGGCGCCACCTGGTCGGACGACATGCGCAACATGATGCTGGTCTCTCTCGTCGTCTACGTCATCGTCTGGCAGGTCGCGACGCCGTATCTGGGCAATCACGGCCTGTGGCTGGCGCTGGCGACATTCCTGGTGGTGCGCGGCGCGACGCTTGCCGCGCGCTACCCGGTGCGGCTGGCGCGGACGTTTGCGGAGGGGTAGGGGGACGGACGTCCGCGTGGCGAGATCGGGCATGCGTGCCAGGTCGGCCATCGTCCAAAGCCGAAATCGGCAACGGTTCGGGTCAGGGACCGGCTTTGACGCCTCCCCCGCGCCAACAGCTGCCAAGTTCCCAAGCGGAATTCACTTATCTGACTTAATTTACGTTGAATTCCCGGCACCACGGCTGTGAACTTATTAAACCTTTCACGCTAGTCATTGGGGGGAAACATCGAGACTTTGAATGCGAAACCTGTTCAGTGAGCCGAGTGGCACTCGGTTTTTTTTCAAGGCATTTTTGCCGATTCTCGCGACCACTCTGCTGGTGGCGGCGCTAACGGCATTACTCCTGTACTGGATTGCGCGGTCGGCGGACGAGGTCGCCATCGATCGCCAGCATCGTCTCGTCGAAATGGTGCTTTCGCGCCTACAGACCAGAATTGCGCATGACCAGGAAAGCGTGACTGTCTGGGATGACGCCGTGCAGTCCGTCCGCAGCCCCGGAAACGGCGAGTGGATCGACTCGAACCTCGGGTCCTGGATGGCCTCTTATTTCGGCCATGATGGAGCCTATGTGCTGGATGTGCAGAACACGCCTATCTACGCATTTTCTGACGGCGAAACACTGCCGGTTTCGGCTTTTGAAGTCCTGGCGAGCGAAGCCCTGCCCCTGGTTAACCGGCTTCGCGAAAGGCTTCGGTCAGGCGATACCGAGGGCATCAACGACCGCATCCTGAGTCTCGGCGTCTCAGGATTGACAAAAGTAGCCGGACATCCGGCGGTCGTGAGCGCCAAACCGATCATTTCCGACACCGGCGATATCGAACAGAAGCCTGGCGAAGAGTATGTGCACGTCGCCGTGCGTTACCTCGACGGAAACTTCGTTGAAGAACTTCAGCAAGACTACCTCGTTAGCGAGCTACGGTTCTCCTGGCGCGAGGACACGACCAATGGCGAAGTGGCAATTCCGGTCCCCAGCGGAACCGGTTTCTTTATCTGGCAGCCTTACAGGCCCGGAGCGACTGTGCTCGCGCAAAGCGCTCCGGTTCTGTTGGCATGTCTTGCGGGCGCGGTGATTGTACTCGCGCTCTTCGTCCGGGCACTCCGGACGCGTTCCATCCGTCTAAAGCTCAGCGAGGAGGCTCTAATCCATCTCGCGCATCACGACCTATTGACCGGCCTACCCAACCGGCGACAGGTCGAGATCGAACTCGACAGATCACTCAAAGGTCTCGGCGACGATGAACAGTTCGCCGTCTTGTATCTGGATCTCGACCGGTTCAAGGAGGTCAATGATACCCTTGGGCATCCGTCGGGCGATGAATTGCTGAGGGAGTTTGCCGATCGCTTGCGTCGGCACACCAGCGAATCCGATATGGTCGCGCGCCTTGGCGGCGACGAGTTCCTCATTCTTCTTCGCAATCCAATGTCCGATGAAGATGTCAGCGAACTCTGCCGACAGTTGGTCGAGACCGCCCGACGTCCCTTCTTGATTTCCGGTGCGCGGGTATTTCTCGGGGTAAGCGTCGGGGTCGCGATGGCTCCGCGCGACAGTCTCAGCCGTGTGGAGTTGACCAGGAGAGCCGACGTTGCCCTCTACCATGCGAAGCGCAGCGGGCGCAGCGCGTTCGCCTTCTTCGACTTCAAGATGGACACAGATCAGGCTCTTCGCAGGGAACTCGAACGAGATCTGCGCACAGCGCTTGAGCGCGGAAATCAGATGAAAGTCCACTACCAACCCATATTCTCCGCGCAACACTCCAAACTGGTCGGTGCCGAGGCCCTGGTCCGCTGGAGCCATCCGGAAAAGGGTATGCTCCGACCCGACGCTTTCATTCCGCTGGCCGAGGAAAATGGGATGATCGAGCAACTCGGCGAATGGGTGCTCAAGGAGGCGTGTCAAACTGCCGTTGCGTGGCCGCTCGAGACGCTGGCGGTAAACGTTTCGGCCCTGCAACTACAAAACCCCGGCTTTGCGACCCGCGTAGCCAGTATCCTACTGGAAACCGGAATGCATCCGGATCGCCTGGAACTGGAAGTGACGGAAAGCACTCTCTCGGACCGGCGCCAGGAATGCGAGAATAACCTGATCACCTTGAGAGCCATGGGGATCAAGATCGCTCTCGACGACTTCGGGACGGGGTTCTCCTCGCTGGGGCGGCTTCAGGAGATGGTCGTCGACAAGATCAAGATCGACCGCAGCTTCGTCAACGGCTTCGGGACAGAAAATGGCGACGAGGCAATCGTCCAAGCCATCGTCGATCTCGCTCGGACGAGTGGTCTTAAGACGACCGCCGAGGGGGTCGAAACCCAATTCCAACGCGACTATCTGAATTCCATCGGGTGCGACGAACTGCAGGGATATCTGCTGGCGGCTCCATTGGCGCCCGATGAGTTCCAACTCCTTTGGCAAACGGAAACGCGCAAGCATGCATAGACGCGCGATGCCTTCGCGTGTCTGTGCCTGGAAGACCGGCGGCTCCGTGATACGGCCGGCAGTGCGCCGTAAGGTCCCATGCGTCGCCCCCACCGCGCGGACGCAGCGCCTGCGTGATGCGCGTGGCGGCGTATCTCCTCAGAACGGCAGCGGATAGAGCCAGCGGCTCCACGTGTAGGTGCGCAGCGCTATCTGGCCCATCCAGGTGAACGGGCTCGCCTCGTTGGTCAATATGAGGGAGGCCCCCTCGGCGCCGATCGGCAGGCGGATGTCCGGGTCCTTCAAAACGAGTTGCACCGGCAACCGCGCCTCGGGCTCGGGGGCGCCGTCGGGGAACGTCGGCAACTGGCCCGAGGGCAAAAGCTGTCCCCGGCCGCTCGCCCACCAGATGCCCTGCACTTCGGCCGCGAAATGCTTGCCCGGATAGAGATTGAGCGCGACCAGCGCCTTCTGGCCGGGACGCACGAATTTCAGGTTTTCCTGCCGGTACGTGGCCAGGATGTAGGGATCGCGGTCGAGGATGAATGACGCGATGGCACCGACGCGCACGATCCCTGCCACCATGCCCTCTTGAACCTGAAGATTGACGATGGTCCCGTCGTCAGGCGCGTAGATGGTCGTCTGCTCCAGGTAGTACTTCGCCTGCTCGAGCTGGGCTTCGGCTTCTACAACCTGCGTGTTGACGCCGTTGATCTGGGAGCCGTAGGCAATTTGCGCACGCTTGAGCCTTTCCCCGGCTTCACTGACGTTCGCCTGTGCCGTGATGGCATCGGCTTGCCACCGGTCCGCGTCCTCCTTGCGCCCCACGCCTTTCTTGACGAGGTCGGCGAAATTCTGCGCCTGCCCCTGTTTGTAGGTCAGTTCGCCTGTTGCCGACTTCACGGAGGCCTGCGCGACGTCCACATCGGCCTGCAGCACCCTGACGTTCTGTTTGGCAGCTTCAAGCGCGGCCTGAGCCTCGTTTACCTTGAACTGATACAGGTGCTTGTCGAACACGAAGAGCGGATCGCCCTTCTTCACCGGCTGCCCCTCGCGGACAAGAACTGCCTCGACCCGTGTCGGTTCGGGCAGGCGCGGGACTATCTGAATCGTTTGCCGCACCACTCTCACGTCTTCCGAAACGGGCGCGATGAAGCGCATGCCCACCAACGGTACGAAAATGAGGTGGAGAAGGAAAAATCCCGAAATGACTCCCCAGGTCGGGGTCAACCGCAGCCACTTGAGCTTGAAGAATACGATCCAGATGAAAAGCAGATAGAGGACGGTAATTGCGAAGACAGCGATCATCGGCCGGACCCCGGTTCGTCTGCGCCGGTGCGGCTATCAGCCGGCGCTGACTCTTCTTCAGCGCCTTTCGGATCGGGTGCCGTCGCCGCGGCGTCGCCGGTTGGAGTCGATACCGCGGCACCTGCTGGCGGGGCGTCCTGCAAACCTTCGGCGGCCTTCTTTCCGTAGGCATAGGTGACGAGATGCCTGAGATCCTCCCGCTCTGCGGCGCGCTCCTCGTCCGGGAGCCGCCGGATATCGATCTTGTCGGTGGGTTTGAACGCCCAGATCAATGCCTGAATCCAGGGCACGATGGCCAGGAAGCCGACCCAGCCCATCGTATAGACGGCCTCGGCATCGGGATGGTTCCGGGCGATGGCAATGCGCCCCGGCAGGCCCAGAAGCCAAACAAGGAAAATCAGAAACCCGAGTACGCTGACCAGCAGACAGGCCAGCGTTATGAAATCCCAAAAGTACGGAGAATTCTCGAAGTTATTCAAAGCGGCCTGCATTTGGTACCTTAGCCCCCCTTGGCTAAAAAATCAGAGAAAGGACCTCACCTTCCAATCAATTTCCGGTCTGAATGCCGGCGAACAGGCAGCCACCGCATCAGAGCAATCTGTCGATAGTATAACGGCAGCACAATTTGTTAAGTCACCAAATCGACGAGGAACCCATCGGCGCTGCTCCGCCGCCCGCACCCTGTCGGCTTCGCCCGCGCCGCCTGGATCGTCCGCGTCGAGTAAAAACGGATACGAGCCCGGATAGGTCTTCCCGTAGACGCCGTGCGAGATCAGGCCGCATTTAGTCGCCTTCTAACGGTCCCGACAACCCCGCGTTAACCCTCCTGCCATATCACCACAGAATCATTGTACCCTTAGGGCAGAGATTTCAGATGTGGGCACCGCGTGTTCCGAGTTCGCCTGCGAAACAAGGCCGCGACCGTCGCATGCCAGATCCCCGTCCTGCCGACCGCGCTCCCAAATCCTGGCACCGCTTGCTGCGCGCCGCGCCGCTGCTTGGCATAGCGCTGCTGCTTGGCGGCTGCGACCCGACGCAGTGGCCGGTGCTGAGCCCGGACGGACCGATCGCGCATGAGGAGCGGGAGCTTCTCTACACCGCGTTCGGGCTGATGCTGATTGTCGTGATCCCGGTCTATGTGCTGGGCATCTTCGTGCTGCTGAAGTACCGCGCCTCGAAGAACAATCCCGACTACCGGCCGGACTGGGAATCCAACAAGGTGGACGCGGTGGTGTGGCTCGGGCCCGCGATCATCGTGGTGGCCCTCGGCACCATCGTCTGGGACTACACGCACCGGCTCGACCCCTACCTGCCGATCCCCTCCACCCAGCCGGCCGTGCAGATCGAGGCCGTGGCGCAGGACTGGAAGTGGCTGTTCATCTATCCCGACGAACAGATCGCGGTGGTCAACGAAGTCGTCATTCCCGCCGAGCGGGCGGTGTCGTTCCGGATCACCTCCGACACGGTGATGAACTCGCTGTATATCCCCGGCCTCGCCGGACAGATCTTCGCGATGGCGGGGATGCAGACGCGGCTCAACCTGCTGGCCGACCGCCCCGACACCTATGTAGGCCGCAACACGCAATACAGCGGCACCGGCTTCGCCGACCAGCAGTTTCCCGTGAAAGTCGTCTCCGAGGAGGAGTACGCGGCCTGGCTGGAAACGGTGCGGCAATCCGACAAGTCGCTTGATGCGGACACCTACAAGGAACTCGCCAAGCCGACCGAAAAGGCGCCGGTGACCTACTATTCCAGCGCCGAGCCCGGGCTCTTCGACACGATCATCGAAAAATACATGGGACCCATGGACGCCCGCCACCGCGCGCAACTGAACGCGTACGCCGGCGAGTTCATCTGCGGCCCGTCCGATAAAGGCAAATTGTGATGCTCGGGAAGCTGTCGATAGACTCGCTGCCGCTCTACAGCGCCATCGCCTTCGGCGGGGCCATGATGGAGGTCGTCGCCGGCCTCATCGTCGTCGGCATCGTGCTGTGGCTCGGCAAGGTGCGCTATCTGTGGACCGAGTGGCTGACCAGCGTCGACCACAAGCGTATCGGCATCATGTACATCGTGCTGGCCCTGGTGATGCTGATGCGCGGGTTCGCCGACGCCATCATGATGCGCGCGCAGCAGGCGATCGCCGCCGGCAACGAAGGCTATCTGCCGCCGGAACACTTCGACCAGGTGTTCTCCTCGCACGGCACGATCATGATCTTCTTCATGGCGATGCCGTTCCTGACCGGGCTGATCAACTTCGTCGTGCCGCAGCAGATCGGCACCCGCGACGTGTCGTTCCCGTTCCTCAATTCGATCAGCCTGTGGCTGACCGCGTCCGGCGCCG
>CAJQNW010000242.1 GCA_905479765.1 uncultured Tepidamorphus sp.
GAGGGTCCCGACGCGGAGGCATTCTGCAACCGGCTGACCATTCGAGACGTGGCCAAACTGAAGCCCGGTCGCGTCCACTATACCGCCTGGTGCGACGACAGCGGCCACGTGCTGGACGACGGTACGCTGTTCCGGCTCGGCGACACCCGGTTCCGCCTGTGCTGCCAGGAGCGGCACCTGCCCTGGCTGCTCGACGGGGCTTTCGGGTTCGAAGTGACGATCACCGAGGAAACCGAAGATGTCGCCGGTCTCGCGCTTCAGGGACCGACCACCTGCGCGCTTCTGAAAGCGACCGGTTTCGACGGGATCGAAAGCATGAAGCCGTTCGATATCCGGGAGTTCCCGCATCCCGGCGGCATCGTGACCGTGTCTCGCACCGGATTCACCGGCGACCTCGGCTATGAGCTGTTCATCGAAACGCCGCTTGCCCTGTCGCTGTGGGACCGCTTGTGGGATGCAGGCAAGCTCTACGGCCTCCGCGCCATCGGCTATGCAGCGCTCAATGCGGCGCGGATCGAGGCGGGCATGATCGTGGCGAACGGCGATTTCATCACCGCCGAGACCGCGCTCCGAGCCGACCGGGCCCGGCTTCCGGACGAAATTGGCCTCGACTGGATGGTCGACCTCAAGAAGGGACCGTTCAACGGCCGGCGCGCCATCGAAGCCGCCCGCCGGGACGGGACGGCCGCTCACATCCTGGTCGGCCTTGAAATCGAGGGCAATATCCCCGCCGAACACGCCATCGTCTATCACCGCAAGAAGCGGGAAGTCGGCTTGGTGACGGCAGCGATCTGGTCACCGACCGCCAAGCGCAACATCGCCCTCGCCAGTCTCGAGCGGCCTTATGGCGACAGCATCCAGGACGATCTCTGGGTCGAGATCTACGCCCTGAGGGAGCTGCAATACATCAAGCTGATGAAGCGCGCGGTGATGGTGCGGCGGCCGTTCATCAAGCTGGCGCGCCGGACGCAGACGCCACCTGGAGACTATTGATGGCGGCTAATCTGGACGCGGAGACACTCAACCGTCGCCTGGTCCAGACGGCGCCAGGTGAGGATTGGTCCGGGCGAACCCGCTACGCGGCGGCCATGTACTTCTACAGCCGCGGCGACATGAGCGCCGAGGTGCTGGAGGTTTACCGGATCTGCTGCCGACAGGACCGCGAGGATCCGGTCGACGTGCTCCGCCATCTAGGCCTCGGCGAAGACTGGCTTCAGAAGCTCTCCAGCTTTCAGAAATCACTTTAATTTCCCCCGGGAGGACGACCTATGGATACCCAAATGCTGATCGACGGGCGGTTCGAAACCGGCACCGAAGCGGCAGAAGACATCATCGACCCGAAATCCGGCGAGGTTGTCGCCTCCCTGCCCGAGGCCTCGGCCGATCAGGTCGAGGCGGCTGTTGCCGCGGCGCGCTCCGCCTTCGCTGCATGGTCGCGCACGACGCCGGCCGAACGATCCGCGCATCTGTTGGCGATCGCCGATCGGATCGACGCCGAAAGCGCCGGCTTCGCCGCATTGGAAGCGCTCAATTGCGGCAAGCCGATCAACGCCGTGACCGTAGACGAGATTCCCACCATCTCGGATTGTTTCCGGTTCTTCGCAGGCGCGGTCCGCACGCTGCACGGCATGGCGGCCGGGGAATACATAGCCGGCCACACGTCGATGATCCGGCGCGATCCAGTGGGCGTGATCGGATCGATCGCGCCCTGGAACTATCCGCTGATGATGATGGCCTGGAAGCTGGCGCCTGCGATCGCCGGCGGCAACACGGTCGTCTTCAAGCCGTCGGAGAACACGCCGCTCACCGCGCTCAAACTCGCGAAAATCCTCGCCGATGTCCTCCCCGCGGGCGTCGTGAACATCGTGCTGGGCCGCGGCGCTTCGGTCGGCAACGCGATCATCCATCATCCCGGCATCGACATGGTTTCGCTCACCGGCGATGTCGGCACGGGCAAGAAGGTGCTGGCGGCAGCCGCCGGAAACCTGAAGCGGACCCATCTGGAACTCGGCGGCAAAGCCCCGGTCATCGTTTTCGACGATGCCGATATCGGCGAGGTTGTCGAGGGACTGCGGGCCTTCGGCTATTACAATGCCGGTCAGGACTGCACCGCCGCCTGCCGGATCTATGCCGACGGAAAGATCTACGACAACCTCGTCGCCGATCTTGCCTCGGCCGTTTCATCGATCCGTTTCGCGGATGCCGACGATACGGCCAATGAAATGGGACCGCTCATTTCGGGCCGGCAGCGTGACCGGGTCATCGGCTTCGTCGAACGCGCCGCCGAGCATAGCCATATGGAGATCGCCACCGGCGGCAAGACCGCGGGCGGCAGCGGGTTCTTCTTCGAGCCCACCGTGATTGCCGGGGCCCTTCAGAACGACGAGATCGTGCGCAAGGAAGTGTTCGGCCCGGTCGTCTCGGTGACCCGCTTCACCGACACCGAGGACGCGGTCGCCTGGGCGAACGACTCCGACTACGGCCTCGCCTCCTCGGTCTGGACAAAGGATGTCGGCCGGGCGATGTCGGCGGCGGCGAGCCTGCGATACGGCGCGACCTGGGTGAATACACATTTCGCGCTTCCCAGCGAGATGCCCCACGGCGGCCTGAAGCAGTCAGGCTACGGAAAGGACATGTCCCAGTACGCGCTGGAGGACTACACCGTCATCCGGCATGTGATGATCAAGCACTGATCGGGATAGCCGGGGCTAGCGCCCCTTCCAGACCGGATCCCGTCCTTCGGCAAAGGCGCGCGCGCCTTCGAGCTGGTCTTCCGAGCTGTAGAGCCTGTCGACCGTAGCGAATTGCCGCTTGGTGATACGGTTGAGCCCGTCCTGAAAGCGCATGTTCTCCGCCTCGCGCACCACTTCCTTGATTGCCGCGTAAACCAGCGGCGGGCCGCTCTCCAGCTGCCGCGCCAATTCCCAGGTTTTCTCCAACAGGTCTTCCGGCGCGGTGATTTCGCGCAGCAGCCCCCAGCGCAACGCCTCATCGGCGTCGAACCAACGGCCGGTGAACAGCAGGTCCATGGCGACGTGGTAGGGAATGCGCTTGGGCAGTTTGAGCGAAGCGGCATCGGCGACGGTACCGGACTGGATTTCCGGCATGGCGAAGGTCGCCGTGCTGCTCGCCAGAATGAGGTCGCAGGAAAGCGCCAGCTCCAGCCCGCCGCCGCAACAGATGCCGTTGACGGCACAGATCACCGGCTTGTTGAGGTTCGGCAGCTCCTGCAGTCCGCCGAAGCCACCGACACCGTAGTCGCCGTCGACCGCATCGCCGCCGGCTGCGGCCTTCAGGTCCCAGCCGGGGCAGAAGAACTTGTCGCCTTCGGCACGCACGATCGCCACCCGGAGATCGTCGTCGTCGCGGAAGCTCCGGAAAACCTCCCCCATGATCCGGCTCGTGACGAGGTCGATGGCATTGGCCTTCGGCCTATCGAGTGTCACTTCGAAAACCGCACCTTCGCGCCTCGTGCGGATCGGGCCTTCGGTGAGATCGGCAGTCATGCGGTTTCCTTTCTGATCAGGGCGTCCGCCGCCACCGCCCGCGTCGGGGTCAGGATGAGCGGATTGACTTCCAGTTCGACAAACGACGGGTCGGCTTCGAACAGCCGCGCGAGGCGGTCGATCGCCTCGATGGCCGCAGCCAAGTCCGGTTTCGGCCGGCCGCGATACCCATCGAGCAGCGGCCAGAGCTGCAGGCGCGGCAAGGCCGCCGCGACGTCGTCGGTGGACACCGGAAGCACCAGCGTCACGGTATCTTTCAGCAGCTCCGCCGTCACGCCGCCGAAGCCGAGCGTCAGGGTCGCGCCATAGACCGGGTCGCGGATCAGCCCGACCAGCAGTTCGGCCACGCCGCCCGTCACCATTTCCTCAACCAGATAGCCGGATGCGCCGTCCATATCGGGCTGGCCGTCGAGGCTCGACAAGCCCAGGCGGACCGCTCCCGCCTCGCTCTTGTGGGCGAAACCGAGCCCCTTCAGAACGTAAGGCGCGGCCAGCCCCTCGCCTTCCGGATCGAGGGCATGGATCGTCGCGGCACTGGTTCCCTTCGGAACCGCAACGCCGGCCGCGCGCAGACAGCCTTTGGCCTCGTTTTCCGGCAAAAGCCGGACGCCCGCATCGTCGGCGACAATAGCCTCGAGCGGGCGCCAGCCTTCGTGCCCGGGCGGCGCGGAGGCCGCTTCGATGGCGGCAAGCGCCGTTTCCAGACCCATCAGCGGCACGATCCCGCGGGAGATCAGATCGGATGCCAGCGTCTCGTCGAAGTTTTCCGGCAGCGAGGCGACCGGGAACGCCGGAACGCCTGTTGCCCCGGCCGCCGCCTCGATTGCGTCGAGCGAGGGAACGAACGAGGCTGGATCGCACCTGTCGGGGCGCGGCGGATCGATCAGGATGACGCCGGCGTCGTAGCCGGTCAGCATCTGCGAGAAGACCGCCGTTGTCGTCTCGCGGTCGCCCCAGATGAAGGTCTGGTAGTCGAGCGGATTGCCGATCGTGACCTGCGGGCCGAGCAACGCCGACAGATTCGCCGACTGCTCTGGCGCGGGCGGGGGAAAAGCAAGCGCCGTGCGTGCGCCAAGGTCGGCGACGAGCCCCGCCTCGCCGCCCGAACAGGACAGCGAACAGATCCGCCGGCCCGGCAGACGGCCATGCACATGGACGATCTTCAGCGCCTCGATCAGCGCCGACAGCGTGTCGACTTCCGCAATACCGGCCTGCCTGAAGAATGCCGAAGAGGCGGCATAGCTGCCGGCGAGCGACGCGGTATGCGACGCGGCGGCGGACGCCCCGGCTTCGGACTTGCCGGCTTTCAACGCAACGATATGCTTACCCGCGCGCGCCAGTTGTTCGGCAACGCCGGCGAGTGCCGCGGCATCGTCAACGCCTTCGACGTAGAGCCCGACGGCGGTGACGCGGTCGTCGGCGCCGAGCGCCTCGACCAGATCGGCAAGACCGATCCGCGCCGCGTTGCCGAGACAGGCGACATAGGCGATCGGCAGCCCGCGCGCCTGCATGGTCAGGTTGATGGCGATGTTCGAGGACTGCGACACGATCGCGACCCCGCGCTCCTGGCGGACGCCGCCATGCTGGTCCGGCCAGATGATCGCGCCGTCCAGATAGTTGATCAGGCCGTAGCAGTTGGGGCCCAGAAACGGCATCCCGCCCGCCCGCTCCAGCAGGGTCTTCTGCAGGTCCTTTTCGCCCGTCTCGGCCCAGCCCGAGGCGAAGACCACCGCGCCGCCGGCGTCCTGCCCGGCAAGCTCGGCGACAATATCGAGCGTCGCATGCCGGTTGACGCCGAGAAACGCCGCGTCGGGACTGGCGGGCAGCGCCGACAGGGACGGATAGGCCTTGAGGCCGCCGATGTCCCGGCGCGTCGGATGCACGGGCCAGACGTCACCGGGAAAGCCCATCTTGCGGCACTGTTCGATGACGTTGTGCGCCCAACCCGAACCGAGCACCGCAATCGAGTGTGGCCTCAGGAGACGCGACAGGTCCTCCATCACGCCCTCCCCGTCACGCCCCAAGGGGTCTGAGGAGATCGCGGCTGATGATGTGGCGCTGGATTTCGCTGGTGCCATCCCAGATCCGCTCCACGCGGGCATCGCGCCAGAAGCGTTCGATCGGGAAGTCGTCCATCAGTCCCATGCCGCCGAAGATCTGCAACGTCGTGTCGGTGATCCGCCCGAGCATTTCGGTGGCGTAGAGCTTCGCAGAGGCGATCTCCCGGTTGGACGGCAGGCCCTGGTCGAGCCGCCAGGCGGCGGCCAGCGTCAGCCAGTCGGCGGCGTCGATCTCTGTGATCATGTCGGCGATCTGAAAGCTGACGCCCTGGAACCGGCCGATCGGCTGGCCGAACTGGCGGCGCTCTGCGGCATAAGACAGCGCATGGTCGAAGCAGCGCCGCGCCCTGCCCACGGCCATGGTGGCCACCGTGATCCGCGTGGCATAGAGCCATTCGTTCATCACCGCGAACCCGCCATCGACGGCCCCCAGCACCTGGGCGTCGGGCAACCGGCAGTCGTTGAAATCGAGGATGCTGTTCTTGTAGCCGCGATGGCTGACCGACCGGTACCCGGCGCGCACCTCGAACCCCGGGGTGCCGCGGTCCACCAGAAAGGCGGTGATGCGCTTTTTCGGCCCATGGGCCGTTTCATCGACCCCGGTGGCCACGAAA
>CAJQNW010000243.1 GCA_905479765.1 uncultured Tepidamorphus sp.
ATGGCGCTGACGCCGCTCTTGCACCGGCACGGCCAGAATTTCGGCGCGCTCTACCTCGTCGGGCTGATCGGCTTCGGCAACCTGTACGTGATCTGGTCACTCGGTTTCGAGGGCGGCACCATGGTGTACTACACCACCGCCGGCGCGGTGTTCTTCATCCTCGGCGTCGCCAACTGGCGGGCGTTTGCCTGGGTCCTGGCCTTTGCCTTTCTGTTGCTCGCGGTATCCGTGGCATTCGCACCGGAATATGGGCCTGTCTTGCCCGGTGATCATGCCTTCCGCCGCTCGTTGTCGGCGCAGGCGCTGTTCACCACGCTGCTGATCAATACCGTTCTCATCGTCTATGCGCTCATTGCGCTGGACCGGGCGGAGAAAGCACTCGCCGCCGAACACGCCCGATCCGAGCATCTCCTGTCCGCTATCCTGCCGGGACCCGTCGCCGCGCAGTTGAAGTCGGAGCCCGAAAAGCGGATCGCCGAGCGGATCGACGAGGTGACGATCCTGTTCATCGATCTCGTCGGTTTCACCCGCGCCTCGCGTGCGCGTTCGCCCCATGAAATCGTTTCCTATCTGGATGGCCTGGTGCGTCGGCTCGACCGCCTGGCGGGCACTCATGGCGTGGAAAAGATCAAGACCATCGGCGACTGCTACATGGCTGCCGCCGGCCTGCAGGGGGAGGGCCGCGATGGCGCGGTTGCGGCTGGCCGGTTCGCGCTCGAGGCGCTCGATACCGTCCGCAACGGCCCGGCGCTCGCCGGCGTGCTTTTGAAGATCCGGGTCGGCATCCATACCGGCCCGACGGTCGCCGGCGTCATCGGCACCCGCCGCTACGCATACGATATCTGGGGCGAGGCGGTGAATGTTGCGGCGCGCATGGAACAGCTCGGCGCACCGGGACGCATTCATGTCTCCCGCGATTTCGCCGAGGTAACCGAGGGCGTCTTTTCCTTTGAACCGCGCGGCGAAGTCGACGTGAAGGGCGTCGGCATCATGGAAACCGCGTATCTGCTCGGGCATGCGGCGGATGGCGCGGCGATCGCCCCCGGTACCGCCTGACGGGCACAAGTGACGCGTTAAGGGCAGCCGATGTCGCGGGCGGCGAGGGCCCGCGGTCGCCCCGCCGCATAGCGTCCATACCATCGTGTGGCGGGCGTTGAGGAGACGGGCCATGTTCTTGTCCGTGTTCGAACTGTTCAAAATCGGCATCGGGCCGTCCAGCTCGCATACCGTCGGGCCGATGGTGGCTGCGGCGCGCTTCCTGTCGCTGCTCGGCCGGCGCGGCGCCGACGATATCGCGCGGGTTTCGGTGTCGCTGCACGGCTCGCTCGCCTTCACCGGCAAGGGGCACGGCACCGACCGCGCCATTGTCCTCGGCCTGGCCGGCGAGAAGCCCGATTCGATCGACCCCGATGGCGTCGCCGCTCTGTTGGAGGCTGTAACCGAGAGCAGGCATATTTCGCCGCCGGGCCTGCAATCCTTTGCGTTCGATCCCGAACGCGATCTGATTTTCGACTACGGGCCGCCGCTTGCCGGCCATTCCAACGGAATGCGGTTTTTCGCCCATGCCGACGACGGCGCGGTTCTCGCAGGTGAGACCTACTATTCGATTGGCGGCGGTTTCATCAAAACAGAAGCCGAACTCGCCAGGGTTGGCGAGGACGAAAGCCCGCTGACCCGCGAGGTCGACGTGCCATTTCCCTTCGCCAGCGCCGGCGAGATGCTGGCCATGGGCGGCGACGCCGGCCTGTCGATTACCGGGATGAAGCGGGCCAACGAGCTGTCCCGCCATCCCGAAGCCGATCTCGATGCCGGCCTGGACCGCATCTGGAGCGCCATGATCGGCTGCATGGCGCGGGGCCTGCGCGAGCACGGGCAGTTACCCGGCGGGCTCAAGGTGAAGCGCCGGGCCGCCGCAATCCACGAGAAGCTCATGGCCGAGGCTGGCCACAACAGGCCCTTCCAGCACACGGTGATGGACTGGCTGTCGGTCTATGCGATGGCGGTCAACGAGGAGAACGCCGCCGGCGGCCGGGTCGTCACCGCGCCGACCAACGGCGCGGCAGGCGTCATCCCCGCCGTCATCCGCTACTACCTCGACCATTGCCCGGACGCCGACGCGACCGGCATCCGCACGTTCCTGCTGGCGGCCGCCGCGATCGGTGGCATCATCAAGCACAACGCGTCGATATCGGGCGCCGAAATCGGCTGCCAGGGCGAGGTCGGCTCTGCTTCGGCGATGGCCGCGGCGGGGCTGGCGGCCGCACTCGGCGGCACCAACGAGCAGGTCGAAAACGCCGCCGAGATCGCGCTGGAGCATCACCTCGGCATGACCTGCGATCCCGTCGGCGGTCTGGTACAGGTGCCCTGCATCGAGCGCAACGCGCTGGGCGCGGTCAAGGCCGTCACCGCCGCCTCCCTGGCGCTGCGGGGCGACGGCAGCCACTTCGTGCCGCTCGACACCTGCATCGAGACGATGCGCCAGACTGGTCTCGACATGAACGAGAAGTACAAGGAAACTAGTCAGGGCGGGCTGGCCGTGAACGTCGTGGAGTGTTGAGGAGACGAACTCCCGATTGCCCAACAGCGTTGCCGATGACATAACGGCATCATGATCAAGACGCTCCTCATCGCCAACCGTGGCGAGATCGCCTGCCGTGTCATCCACACCGCCCGCCGCATGGGGCTGACGACGGTCGCCGTTCATTCCGATGCCGACGCCAACGCCTTGCATGTGGCGCTCGCCGATATGGCCGTGCCGATCGGCCCGGCCTCCGTATCCGAGAGCTATCTCGTCGCCGACCGCATCATCGCCGCGGCGAAGGAA
>CAJQNW010000244.1 GCA_905479765.1 uncultured Tepidamorphus sp.
CTGGCGAACTTCATGCTCGACCTGCACACCGAAGAGCACGGCTATACCGAGGTCAATCCGCCGCTCCTGGTGCGCGACGACGTGATGTTCGGCACGGGTCAGCTGCCGAAATTTCGGGAAGACCAGTTCTTGGGCCTCGCACTGAAGGAGGGGGAAGAGGTCAGCACCGTTACTTCCCTTCAAGAAGGGGCAGGCCTTCAGGAAGCAGGAAAGAAGGTCGACGAGATAGTCGACGCACTCGGGAAATTCCGGTCCTGGTGGCTCATCCCCACCGCCGAAGTCCCGCTGACCAATCTCGTCCGCGAATCCATCATCGAGGAAGACGCGCTGCCGATGCGCATCACCGCCTGGACGCCGTGCTTCCGGGCCGAAGCCGGTGCCGCCGGCCGCGATACCCGCGGCATGATCCGCCAGCACCAGTTCTCCAAGGTCGAGATGGTGTCGGTCACCACGCCGGAGCAGTCGCTTGAGGAACTCGAGCGCATGACGGCCTGCGCCGAGGAGGTGCTCAAGCGCCTCGACCTGCCGTACCGGGTCATGACGCTGTCGACCGGCGACATGGGCTTCTCGGCGCGCAAGACCTACGACATCGAGGTCTGGCTGCCGGGCCAGAACGCCTATCGCGAGATTTCCAGCTGCTCGGTGTGCGGCGATTTCCAGGCGCGGCGCATGAATGCGCGCTATCGCCCGAAGGACAGCAAGAGCCCGCGCCACGTGCACACGCTCAACGGCTCCGGCGTCGCCGCCGGCCGCGCTCTGATCGCGGTGCTGGAGAACTATCAGCAGGCCGACGGCACCGTCGCCGTGCCCGACGCGCTGAAACCCTACATGGGCGGCGCCGAAGTTATCGGAGGCTAGACGGAACCCGGTGCGGTTTCGCGATCGCACCGCCAAAACAGGACAGATACCCGGAAACCCATGCGCATTCTGATCACCAACGACGACGGTATTCACGCTCCCGGCTTGAAAGTACTCGAGAAGATCGCCCGGGCGATTTCCGACGAGGTGTGGATTATCGCACCCGAGACCGACCAGAGCGGTTCCTCGCATTCGCTGACGTTGAGCGATCCGCTGCGCCTGCGCGAAGTTACCAAGAAGCATTTCGCGGTGAAGGGCACGCCGACCGATTGCGTCATCATGGGGGTGCGCCACCTCCTGAAGGACCAGCCGCCGGATCTGGTCCTGTCGGGCGTCAATCGCGGCCAGAACCTCGCCGACGACGTCACCTATTCCGGTACGATCGCCGGTGCCTTCGAAGGATCGATCCTCGGCATCCGCTCGATCGCGCTCAGCCAGGCTTTCCGCGATCCGGAAAACCTGTTCTGGGAGACGGCGGAAGCGCATGGCGCCGAGACCGTCCGCCGCCTGCTCGACATGGACGTCGACCCGAACATCGTCCTCAACGTCAACTTCCCGCCTTGCGCGCCGGACGAGGTGACGGGCATCGAGGTGACCCGGCAGGGCAAGCGCGACCAGGGACGGCTGAATCTGGACGCCCGGTTCGACGGACGGGGCAATCCGTATTATTGGATAGCCTTCGAGCGCCGCAGGCAGAATCCCCCGGCGGGAACCGATTTGCGCGCGGTGATTGACGGGGCGATCTCGGTGACGCCGCTGAGGCTGAACCTGACCGACGACGCAACCCATAGCGCGCTAGCAGATCGCCTGACGAAAAGTCAGGACGCGTGATGTCCGGCTCGAGGGGGCTATGAGCGACGAAAACGGTGATGGCGACCTGGACGAGGGCCGGATCTCTGTCGCCCGGCTCATCATGGGCCTGCGCGCGCAGGGCGTCCGCGACGCCCGCATCCTGAAAGCCATCGAAACGATCCCGCGCGGCCTGTTCATCGACGAGAACTATGCCGACGTCGCCTATGACGACAGGGCGCTGCCGATCGATTGCGGCCAGACCATCAGTCAGCCCTTCGTCGTCGCCTACATGACGGACCAGTTGAAGATCACCGATCGGGACAAGGTGCTCGAAATCGGCACCGGCTCGGGCTACCAGGCAGCCGTTCTCTCTCGGCTGTGCCGCCGCGTCTACACGATCGAGCGCTACCGGACCTTGAACAAGCAGGCCGAGGAGCGCTTCAAGGCACTCCGCATCTCCAACATCACCGCCATGGTTGGAGACGGCATGAAGGGCTGGCCCGCCCAGGCGCCCTTCGACAAGATCATCGTGACCGCCGCGGCCGAGGAAATACCGCAGGACCTGGTCGATCAGCTCAAGGTCGGCGGGATCATGATCATCCCGGTCGGGCCGGTCGGCGGCGCGCAGTTCCTGCACCGCGTTACGCGGACGGAGGACGGTTTCCAGGACGATGAAATGATCGGTGTCCGTTTCGTCCCGCTGGTTCCCGGCAAGGCGGAGCAGCTGTGATCACCGGCTAACTGCGCCGCGTGAATAATGCCTAATTTCCGTTAGCCTTAAGCCGTTGTTTACCTCAACGCGCGTTTACTACTCACCGTAACTTTTATGCAGTGTGAGTGGTGTGATGCGTAGCGTAATCGACAATATCCGTACGACTCTTCTTCTCAGGGTCGCGATCGTTGGGGCGGTCGGCGCGATAGTCGCGGCTTGCAGCTCCGATGTCTCCCGGTTCAGCAGCGGATCGTTCTTCGGTGGCGATCCAAACGCCGATTATACCGCTTCCATCCCACCGGAACCGGTGGCCGGCGGCAACACTCCGAATTCAATGGCTCAGCCGGCCTATAACCAGCTCGGCTCGACACCGACCTATTCCAGCGGAAGCGGCAGCAGCGGTTCGACGGTGCAGGTCGCGCCCGGAGAAACCGTCTTCACCATCGCGACCCGTTATGGCGTGCCCGCGAACGCCCTGATGAAGGTCAACGGGATCAGCGACGCCAACGCCGTCCAGCCCGGCCAGTATCTGGTCATTCCGGTCTATTCGCAGGCGCAGAATGGCTGGGTTCACCCAAGCCAGGCCGGTGGCGCTGTGAAAGTCGCCGGACCCGTTCCCGCCAGCACGGCCAAGGTGGCGATGACATCGGCTGCGAAACCCGCCGCTTCCGGCGGTGTCCATACCGTGGCGCCCGGCGAGACGGTCTACTCGCTGAGCCGCCGCTATGGCGTGGGGCCCAATGCCATCATCGCCTCGAACAATCTGCAGGAGCCTTACGGCCTGCGTATTGGCGAAAAGGTCCGTATTCCAGGCAGCGCCGTCGCGAGCGCGGCACCCGCACCGAAAACCACGCCTTCGGCGCCGAAAGCGCAGGTCGCTGCGGTTGCGCCGCAATCCACGATCGAAGCCGCTCCTCAAGAGCAGGTAGCTGCCGCCCCGGCCACAAAGACCGGGATCGAGAGCAGCAATCTCGACGCGCCGGAACCGCAGAAGACCGCCTACGCGCCGCAGGCCGCCCCGGAAGCCGATGCCGGAACCCGCGTTGGCGTCCCTGAGCCCGGAGCCCTGTCGGCCGGCAATTTCCGCTGGCCGGTGCGCGGCCGTGTCATCTCGTCGTACGGCGAGAAGAACGACGGCGGCACCAATGATGGCATCAATGTCTCCGTGCCGGAAGGAACGTCGGTGCGCGCTTCGGAGAACGGCGTCGTCGCCTACGCCGGTAACGAATTGAAGGGCTACGGCAATCTCGTCCTCATCCGTCACGCCGACGAATGGGTAACGGCCTACGCCCACAACTCGGAACTCCTGGTCAAGCGCGGCGACGTGGTCTCGCGCGGCCAGGTCATCGCCAAGGCGGGACAGTCCGGTTCGGTGTCGACGCCGCAGATCCATTTCGAGCTGCGCAAGGGTTCGCAGCCGGTCGACCCGCTCAAGCATCTGGCTTCTGACTGACCGCTCCATCTTGGTCGGACTGAGAAACGGCGCGCCATCCTCGGCGCGCCGTTTCAATTTGCGGGATCAAGAATCGAGACGGCGCTCAGCCCGCCGGCTTCAAGGGGGCACCCAGCCGTCCGGCAAGTTCCTGTATGAACTGCCAGGCAACACGGCCCGACCGGCTACCGCGGGTCGTGGACCATTCAAGCGCGTCGCGTTCCAACTGTTCGGCTTCGAACTCCAGCCCGTAATGGACGGCGTAGCCGCGCACCATGTCGAGATATTCGTCCTGGCTGCATTTGTGAAAGCCCAGCCAAAGGCCGAACCGGTCGCTGAGGGACACCTTCTCCTCGACCGCTTCCGACGGATTGATAGCCGTCGACCGCTCGTTTTCCATCATGTCGCGCGGCAGCAGATGGCGCCGGTTCGAGGTCGCGTAGAACAGCGTGT
>CAJQNW010000245.1 GCA_905479765.1 uncultured Tepidamorphus sp.
TTTGCCGCCTGCGAGAGCACCGGCGTCACGCGGTTCGTGCAGATCTCCGCCGTCGGCGCGCGCCCGGGTGCACCGACCCTGTTCATGTCGACCAAAGGCGAGGCGGACGTGGCCCTGCAAGGCTCGACGCTCGACTGGACCATCCTGCGCCCCGCCCTCGTCATCGCGCCAACCGCCTACGGCGCCACCGCCTTGCTGCGCGCGCTCGCCGCGTTTCCGTTCGCCATCCCGCTTGCCAGCGCAGATGCGCCGGTTCGCACGGTTGATGTCCATGATGTCGCTACCGCCGTCGCCACATGCCTTGCCGGACTGATGCCATCCCGCAGATCCTACGATCTCGCCGAAACCGAGCCGCACAGCCTCGGTGAAATTGTCCGGTCGCTGCGCGACTGGCTTGGCTACCCGCCCGCGCCCGTTCTCGCCGTGCCGGACTGGCTTGCCGGAACTGCCTTTCGCCTCGGCGACCTGCTCGGGTGGCTGGGCTGGCGCACGCCGATGCGCACGACCGCGTTCCGGGAACTCTCCGCCGGCATCGACGGCGACCCCGGGCCGTGGATCGAGGCCGGCGGCACGCAACCGGCGTCGCTCCAGCACACCCTCGCCCGCCTGCCCTCCACGGTGCAGGAACGCTGGTATGCCCGTGTATGGCTGATGAAGCCGCTGGCGGTCGCAACGCTTGTGGCGTTCTGGATCGTATCCGGGCTGATCGGACTGGCCGCCTGGACGGCAAGCAACGAGGTGCTGCGCGCCCGCGATGTCGATGGCCGGCTCGCTGTCGTCGCGGTACTGGCCGGCGTCGCCGTCGATCTGCTGCTTGGTGTCGCGGTTCTGGTCCGCCCCGCCCACAGGGCCGCGCTGGTCGGCATGATCGCCGTCACGCTCGGGTATCTCGGATTCGGCACCCTGGTCGCACCCGATCTCTGGCTCGATCCGCTGGGCGCCTTCGTGAAGACCATACCCGCCGCCGTGCTGGCACTTTTCCTGCTGGCCGTGTCAGAGGAGCGCTGAGCGGTGTGGATCGACGTCCTGCGCTGGGCCCATGTCATCGGCGCAGCGGTTCTGCTCGGGACCGGCGCCGGCATCGCCTTCTTCATGGTGATGGCCGACCGGACCGGCGATCCGCGCGCCATTGCCCATGTGGCCTCGACCGTGGTCGTCGCCGACTTCCTGTTTACCGCAACCGCCATCATCGCCCAGCCGGTTACGGGCGTTCTGCTCGCCCGCGCGCTTGGCTGGCCGCTCGGCGAAGGCTGGATCGTCTTGTCTGTCGCGCTCTATGTCGCCACCGGCGTGTTCTGGCTGCCGGTGGTCTGGATGCAGATGCGGATGCGCGATCTGGCGCGCCGGGCGGTCCGCGACGGCGCACCGCTTCCCGCAGCCTACCATCGGCTCTTTCGCCTCTGGTTCGCGTTCGGCTTCCCGGCTTTCGCGGCGGTCCTGGCGATTGTCTGGCTGATGCTCAACCGACCGGACCTGGCGTCCCCGTTCTGATCGGGGCGCCGTCTGCCGCCGGTCAGTCCCGGCTTTGGCGCCAGCTGTGCAGCAGAAACACCGTTCCGCTTGCCACCGCCAGCATCAGCGACAGGATCACCGATCCCCACGACAGGATATCGAGTCCGGCGGAATTGGCACCACCGGCATCGAACACCTCGTAGAGCATGACGGGAACCCAGCCGAGCAGCAGCACGGCGAAGGCAGCAAGGAAAAGTGTTTGAGCAAGATGGCCGCCTTTGGCCGGCATTCGCCCGCCCAGCGCAGCGCCGGACTGGTGGTTAGACAAACTCATTACAACATCCCGATTTTACCATCCGAAAGATTATAGACGCCGCCAACCACCTGCACGTCGCCCGCCCCGACGGCGTCGGCGATGATCGCACTGCCCTCCGTCAGGTCGCGCTTGGCGAAGCGGACGTTTTCCGCCGTCGCTTCCACGAGCAGATCCTTCGGGTTGCTCGCTTTGGCCGCGAGGACCGCGGGCCGGATCGCCTGCACCAGGTCCGGCAGATGTCCGGGCAGAACGGTGTGGTCGTCGATCGTGTCGATCGTCGCGGCAACGGCGCCGCAGCTTGAGTGCCCGAGCACCATGATCAGCGGGATCGACAGCACCTTGACGCCGAATTCGAGGCTCGCGAGGCCAGCCGGCGTAATGAAATTGCCGGCAACGCGAACCACGAACAGATCGCCGGGTCCCTGGTCGAATGCCAGTTCGGGGGCAACGCGGGAATCCGCGCAGCTGACGATCGCCGCGAACGGATGCTGGCTGATGGCGCGCGCGGCACGCCCGGCGGAGTAGTCCTGGATTTCCGGGGCGTTGGCGACGTACCGCTCGTTGCCGTCGAGCAGACGCTTCAGCGCCTCATCCGGCGATACCGGGTTCTGCGACGTCGCGTCCTGCGCGAACGCCAGACGCGGCGATGCCGCAGTCACCGCGGCAAGCCCCGCGGCACCGGCCATGAATCCACGCCGCGACAGCACCTGGCTGTCGTTTGCTACACATCGTTCACACATGAAGGAGCCCCCTGGTTTCAAACATCGAAGCCAATCAATACGAAGGGGCTGAACATTTCGTTTCAGCCTGTCGCGCGTTCGCACCGGCGATCTTGGGAATCTGGTAACCAAACGAAAGATCCGGGCGCAGAACGCCGTCCCCGGCTACGTTTTTCGCCGCACGATCATGTCCTTGGCCGCCAACGCCGCACCGCCGGTGATCAGCACGCAGGCGATCGCGATCGCCCAGGTGGCTTGCGCGAATCCGGCAGCAATCAGAATCACGGTCGACAGCAGGGGCGCTGCATAGGAACTGGCCCCGAGCACCTGGATGTCGCCGTGCTTCACACCGTAGTCCCAGACGTAGAAGGCCGCCCCGACCGGCATCAGCCCGAGCGCCAGCACGGCGAGCCATTCGACCGTGTCGGCCGGCCAGACGGTGGTCTCCAGCGCCACATGAGCAATCGCCGACAACATCGCGGTAATCAGGCAGAATCCGGTTACCACGTCGGTCGAAACACTCGAAAACCGGCGCGACAGCACCGAATAGCTCGACCAGATCAGGGCGCACAGCAGGGCCGCCCCGTATCCGAGCGCAAACTCCTGCTTGAAGGCGAGGCCCTCGCCGCCGGTCACGATCAGCGCCGCGCCGGCCAGGCCGAGCAGCCCGCCGAGGATGTGATGAAGCCCCAGCCGCTCGCCGGGAAGAAGGGCCGAGAACAGCACGATCAGCAACGGCCAGAGATAGGCGATCAGGCCGGCTTCCACCGCCGGAGCATTCCGAAGCGCGGTGAAGTAGAAAAAGTGGTAGCCGAACAGACCGCCGACCCCGAGCAGCCAGACGATCGCCGGCTGCCGCAGGCTTGCCCGCGCCTGCGCCACGGTGATCCAGCGCGACACGCCGATCAGCCCGCCGATCAGGAAGCACATGGCCGCCAGCTGGAACGGCGGCACTTTGCCGCTGGCCGCCGTGAATAGTGCCAGAAGCGACCACATCAAGACGGCGGTAAAGCCGATGGCCGTGGCGCGAATCCGGCCTGGCCGGTCGGTGGCGGATGCGGACGTGATCATGGTGTGAGCGCAGTGCCACGGATACCACGGGGCAGACAAGACTCAATTGCCATGTCATGATTCCGTCACGTGAGCCTTCATAAGGGGAACGATTATGGAAATCGCGATCACCCGCACCATTGCCGCGCCCGCCGCGCGGGTGTTCGGTATCGTCGCCGACATTCCCAACTGGCCGAAGGTGATCGGTGCGATCCAGTCGATCGATATCCTGTCCGGCGCGCCGGTCGGCGTGGGCACCCACTTCCGGGAAACCAGAACCCTGTTCGGGCGCTCGGCGAGCGAAGACATGTATGTCGCCGCGCTCGACAGCCCCCACCGGCTTCTGCTGACCGCCGACAGCCACGGCATGCACTACATTACCGAGTATACCGTCGAGCCGATAGATGCGATGTCGACACGTCTGACGCTGCGATTCCGGGGAACGCCGGAAACCATCACTGCCCGCATCCTGTCCAGGCTGACGGGATTTATGGTTCCCAAGCTGAAAAAGGCGATCGAGACGGATATGAATGATCTCGCCGCCGCAGCCGTGAAGACCGCCGCTGCCGAAAAAGCCGGCACGGACTGAACCGTCCGCGCCGGATATTCGTTTTCGGTTCCTGGCTACCCTCAGGCCAGGTACTGGCCGCCGTTCGCC
>CAJQNW010000246.1 GCA_905479765.1 uncultured Tepidamorphus sp.
AAATACATGTTGCGTTCACCTGCGTGTTCTGTCAACGAATTGATAGTGGCCAAGGCCACCCTGTGCAAAGGAAGACGGAACCGTGCAGACCGTCGACAAGGCGATGAAACTGCTGGGCTACTTCACGCCCGCCGAGCCCGAGATCGGCTTGAGCGACCTGGCGCGGCTGGCCGCTTATGACAAGGCGGCGACGCGGCGCTTCCTCGTCGCCCTGCAGAAACACGGCTTCATCGAGCAAAACCCGGCCAACCGGAGATACCGGCTCGGCGCGGCCTTCCTGCATTTCGCGCAGGTGCGCGAGGCGACGTTGCCGCTGGCCTCCGTGGTAACGCCTTTGCTGGATGCCCTCACCGAGACGACCGGCGAGACGGCGCATGCCTCGCACTATTCTACGGCAGCATTGATCACCATCGGCGTGCGCGAGTCGACCAAGGCGACGCGGGTTCACATGGATCCTTCCGAACCCCTTCCCCTGCACGCCACGGCCTCGGGGCTCGTGTACCTGGCGTACGGCCCGGAGGGGGTGGTGGACGATGCCATTGGCGCGGGTCTCGCGGCGCATACGCGGCATACGATCACAAGCGCCGGCAAGCTGCGCAAGGCCATCGCGGACATCCGCCGCGAGGGCTTCGCCGTCGCCGGACAAAGCTTCGAGGACGAGGTTACGGGGATAGCGATGCCGTTCTTCGATCAATCGGGCACCGCGGTCGGCGCCCTGGCCGTCGCCACACCGTCATCGCGGATGACGGCCGAGGCGAAGGATATGATCGTCGCCGAACTCCATCGCGCCGCGCTGACAGCCACGCGGGGCATCGGTGGCGTCCCCCATCCCGACTTCCTGAAAGCCCATGCAGGGACGCTGGCGGCATGAGCGGACCTGCCAAAGCGCTGGTTCTGGATTTCGGAGGGGTCATCACCAAGACCCTGTTCGAAACCCATGCGGAGACCGAAAAGGCACTCGGCCTCGCACCCGGCACGCTGACATGGCGCGGGCCGTTCGATCCCGATAACGATCCGCTGTGGCGGCGCATGCAGGCCGGCGAGATCAGCGAGCGCGACTACTGGCTGACGCGGACCGCCGAGGCCGGCAAGCTGCTCGGAGAAGACTGGGACCGCATGGACCAGTTGCTGCGGCGCGCCCGCGGCGCCGACCTGATGCAGTCGGTGAGGCCGGAAGCGCTCACCGCCATCGCCACCGTCAAGGCGGCCGGCAAGCGGCTGGCGATCCTCTCCAATGAGCTCGACCTGTTCTACGGCGCCGACTTCCGCGACAAGCTGCCGTTCCTGAAAGACTTCGAATTGATCGTCGACGCGACCTACACCAAGATCCTCAAGCCCGATCCGCGCGCCTATGGTTTCGTCACCGACGGTCTCGGCCTTGAGGCGCGCGACTGCGTCTTCGTCGACGACCAGCTCAAGAACATTCGCGGCGGCGAGTCGGTCGGCATGAAAACCGTCCTCTTCGACGTCCACGATCCCGCCGGCAGCTACGCCCGCGCATTCGACCTTCTCGGTATCAGCACACATTCGGAGGCTTCGTCATGAACCTGCATGACAGCAATTTCCTGAAAGAGAACAACGCCCGCCACATGTGGCACCCGATGGCGCATCCCGCCGAGATGATCGCGCATCCGCCGAAGGTACTGACGGGTGCCGAAGGCGTGACGCTGACCGACGTCGACGGGCACCAGACCATCGATGCCGTCGGCGGCCTGTGGAACGTCAACCTGGGCTACTCCTGCGATCCGGTGAAGAAGGCGATCGCCGAACAACTCAACGCGTTGCCCTACTACTCCGCCTTCCGCGGCACATCGACGGGACCCGCAATCGAACTGTCCTACATGTTGGCCGAGTGGTTCGCGCCCGACGGCATGGTGCGGTCGTTCTTTACCTCCGGCGGGTCGGACAGTGTCGAGACCGCGCTTCGCCTCGCCCGCCAATACCACAAGATCCGCGGCGACAAGGACCGCACCAAATTCCTGAGCCTGAAGAAGGGCTATCACGGCACCCACATGGGCGGCGCGTCAATCAACGGCAACGCCAACTTCCGCCGCAACTACGAGCCGCTGCTGCCGGGATGCTTCCACATCCCCTCCCCCTACACCTATCGCAACCCGTTCAACGAAACTGATCCGGCGGCACTTGCGAAGCTCTGCGCCCAGGCGCTGGACGACGAAATCGCATTCCAGGGTGCCGACACGGTCGCCGCCTTCATCATGGAACCGGTGCTGGGGGCCGGCGGCGTCATCCCGCCGCACGAGAGCTTCATGCCGATGGTGCGCGAGATCTGCGACCGGACCGGCATCCTGCTGATCGCCGACGAGGTGATCACCGCCTTCGGCCGCACCGGCGGCTGGACCGGCTCGCGCCTGTGGGGCGTCAAGCCGGATCTCATGTGCATCGCAAAGGCGATCACCAACGGCTACTTCCCGTTCGGCGCGGTGATGATCGGCGAAAAGGTCGCCGAGGCGTTCGAGAGCAATTCCGACGCCTTCGGCAACATCGGCCACGGCTACACCTATTCCGGCCACCCGGTCGGCTGTGCGGCCGCGCTCGCCTGCCTGCCGGAAATCGACAAGGCCAATGTCGCCGAAAATGCCGCCAGGCGCGGCGACGATTTGTTCGCGGCCATGCAGGCACTGCAAGACAAGCACGAGCTTGTCGGCGACGTGCGCGGCAAGGGCCTGATGGTGGCGATTGAACTCGTTTCAGACCGGGCGAAGAAGACGCCGATCGACAAGGCATCCATCGGCAAGGTGTTCGAGACGGCCTATGCGGAGGGCGTGATGCTGCGCGTCTCCGGGCCCAACATCATCCTGTCGCCGCCGCTGGTGATCACGGCGGAGGATGTCGCGAAGATAGCCTCTGCCATCGATGCGGGACTGTCCGCCGCCGCCGGTTGAGCGAGGCACTTCAGCCTTCGTTCACCATCACGTGGCACAGCGCGTGCCGTGACTTTTCGGCACGCGCTCCAACCACGATGAGTTGCGATTGCGCCACCGGATTCGTCCCTATTTGGCGGATCAGCCAAAAGACGTAGCGTGATCGAATGAGGGGTAGCTCTCGACATTGCCGCGCCCGGGCCAAGGAATCGCCATTTTCCTAAAATGCCACTGAAATCCTTAGCATTATTTACGCCCTTCGACGGCCTAATTCGCCCGTAAGCATAGCAGCAAGCACGGGCGAATCGCGACCGTGCGCCCATCTGATCGCAAGCGGGGCGACCAATGGCATTATCGGTAAGCGACGCGGAAAAAGCGCGGATCGCATTCCAACGGTTTGGCCTCGGCGCCAAGAAAAGTACGTTCAAGCGTGTAGCAGCCGACCCAATGGCGGCGCTGGTACGGGAACTCAATAAACCGAAAGTCGCCTTGTACAACGGCCGGGCGCTTCCGTCCTACAAGAAGGCCGCTTCCCAATCCCAAAAGAGCTTCGACAACGCCGAAAACTTCCGGCGCAAGGAACTCGAAGCGCGGGTCAAGAAACACCTGCGGGCCGATATCGGCTTCGTCGAACGGCTGGTGCTGTTCTGGTCCAATCACTTCAACATGTCGATCAGGAAATCGAACGCGGTACGCGGCACGATCGGGCATCTGGAGCGAACGGTCATTCGCAAGCATGTGCTGGGAAATTTTTCCAACATGCTGCTCGGCGTCATGCAGCATCCGGCGATGATCTCGTTTCTCGACAACGACGATTCCGTCGGTCCCAACTCCAAATACGGCCGTGATCGCGGCGCCGGTTTCAATGAGAACCTCGGGCGCGAAGCCATGGAGCTGCACACGATCGGCAGCGGCGGCGGTTACACCGAGGAAGACGTCACAGCGCTCGCCCTGATCCTCACGGGCTGGTCCTACGTTCGCAACTGGGAAGCCGACAACGGCTACAACAACGGCCGCAACCGCAATCGCGGCCGTTTCATCTATCGCAAGACCTGGCACGAGCCCGGTGCCATCACGCTGATGGGCAAGAGCTATCCGGCGACCGGGCGGAAACAAGGCATTGCCGCCCTGCGCGACCTGGCACGAAACCCGGCAACGGCCGAGCACATCGCCTTCAAGCTGGTGCGCCATTTCATCACCGACGAACCGACGCCGGAAATGGTGGAACCGCTCAAGCAGGCCTACATCAAATCCGGCGGCAACCTGAAGACCGTCTCACTGGCGTTGCTGCAGCTGCCGGAGGCGTTCAGCGCGCCACTCACCAAGCTCAGGACGCCCTATGAACTGGCCATTGCGCAGTTTCGCGCGCTGAACAAGATCTACAAGAAGGACGACTACTGGTGGGCGTTTGCCGGCCCTCTCTCCGCGTTGAACAACATGCCGTGGGAGTGCGCCTCGCCGGAGGGCTATCCCGACGAGACGCTCTACTGGCTCGATCCCGACGGCATGACGCTACGGCTGGACACCGCCAAGGTCAGCGGCTCGGTCTACGGCAACCGCTACAGAAGCGGCGCGCTGAGCCTTGCCAGAAGCCTCTACGACTCCGCGCTGACACCGGAAACGAAACAGCGCATCAGCGAGGCGGGAAGCAAGTCGTCCCAGTTCACGGTCCTGTTCTGCAGCCCAGAATTCCAGCGGAGATAGTGCGATGAAAATCAGAGACGCGGCCTGCTGCGCCGATGAAAGGGTCGTCCGAGCCGCCGCTGCCGAAGACTGCGAGGAGTCACGGCTGGCGTTGTCGCGCCGGGCAGTGCTCGGCGTCAGCGCCGGACTGTTCTCCTGGGCCTGCACGCCCGGCTGGGCGAGAGCGTCGGCCGAGGCGACGAACGATCCGCGATTTCTCGTCGTCGTGCTGCGCGGCGGCATGGACGGCCTGTCGACGGTGGTGCCGCACGGCGACAAGGCCTACCGCTCCTTGCGCGGCGATCTCGCAATCCCGCGCAACAAGACGATCAAGCTCGACAACTTCTTCGGGCTGCATCCGTCCCTCAAGAATTTCGGGAAACTGTACAAGAAGGGCGACGCCTCCGTCGTGCACGCAACCTGCGTGCCGCTGCGCAACCGGTCGCATTTCGATACCCAGGACAACCTGGAGAACGGCCATCCCGGCGCCACGACCGGCTATGCCACGGGCTGGCTGAACCGCCTGCTCTCCGCATTGCCCTCAGGGTCGCCGATCGTGACGCACGGCGGCATCCAGATCGGCGAGGCACCGCTTATCCTGCGCGGCCCGGCGCCGGTGCTGGGCTGGTCGCCGGAGCGCTACAGCCACCTGGAGAACCCGCTTCTCTACATGGTGCGCACGCTCTACAAGGCCAACGATACCCAGATGTACAATTTCCTCGAGGCAGGCCTCAAGGCCGACAAGCTGGCCGAGGGCAAGGGGTCGAAGGACAAGAACATCTCCGACCTGCGCAAGGGCTTCCGGGGAGCGGCACGGCTGTTGCGCGCGTCGAATGGTCCGCGCATCGCGGCGCTTTCCGTCGACGGCTGGGATACCCACACCGACCAGGGGGTCATCGGCGGGCAGTTCGCCAACCTTCTGACCGAGCTCGACCAGGGCATCGAGGATTTCCGCAAGGCGACTGGCCCGACCTGGAAGAAGACGGTCATGGTGCTCGTCACCGAATTCGGCCGCACCGCGCGCACCAACGGCGACGACGGGACGGACCACGGCGTGGGCACCGTCGCGCTGCTGGCCGGCGGCGCAGTGAAGGGCGGCAAGGTCGTGTCCGACTGGCCGGGCCTCGCGCCAAGCCAGCTTTACGACGGCAGCGACCTGAAGGCGACAACGGACCTGAGGTCGGTCTTCAAGGGCGTCCTCGCCGACCATCTCGGCGTGCCCGGCAGCATCCTCGATACGTCGGTCTTCCCCGAAAGCGGCGGCGTCAAGCAGTTGAACGGCCTGATCAGCGCAAGCAGCGGTGACGGCCTGCAGATCGCCGAGTCCAGCGGGCGCCCGGTATCGCTGACTTCGATGGCGCCAATCGCGCGGTACCGGCGCGGTGAGCCCGTTTCGGGCGCGGGGCCGCGGGTGTTGTGATAGCGGCCGCCTCTCGGCGGCCGCGGATTTCCTGCGACCAAGTCGCTTGACTTCAGCCGTGCTTCACCATGACGTGGCGGACGGCGGTGTAGTCCTCCAGCGCGTAGAGCGACATGTCCTTGCCGTAGCCGGACTGCTTCAGGCCGCCGTGCGGCATCTCGTTGCACAGCATGAAGTGGGTGTTGATCCAGGTGCAGCCGTACTGGAGCCGCGCCGCCGTTTCCATGGCGCGGGAGACATCCGCCGTCCACACCGAGGACGCCAGGCCATAGTCTGAATCGTTCGCCCAGGTGACGGCCTCCTCCACGTCGGAGAAGCGGGTGACGGACACGACCGGGCCGAACACCTCGCGGCGGACGATCTCGTCGGACTGGAGAGCGCCGGCGACGACGGTCGGCTGGTAGAAGAAGCCGTTGCCGTCCGCGGGCTTGCCGCCGGTGGTGATCTCGATGTGGTTCAGTTCCGAGGCCCGCTCGACGAAGCTCGAGACGCGCTCGCGCTGACGCCTGGAGATCAGCGGGCCGATCTCGTTGACCGTGTCGTCCGCCTCGTTGAACTTGATGGTCGAGACCGCCGAGGACAGGTCGGCGACGAGCTTCTCGTAGACCTTGTCGCCGGCATAGATGCGGCAGGCGGCCGTGCAGTCCTGGCCGGCATTGTAGAAGCCGAACGCGCGCAAACCGTCGACGACCTCGCCGATGTCGGCATCGTCGAAGACGATGACCGGCGCCTTGCCGCCGAGCTCCAGATGGGTGCGCTTCACCGACTTGGCGGCGGCCTGCAGAACCTTCTTGCCGGTCGCGACGTCGCCGGTGATCGAGATCATGTTGACCTTGGGATGGTTGATCAGCGCGTTGCCGACGCTCTCGCCCCTGCCCAGCACCACGTTGACGACGCCCTCGGGCAGAACGTCGGCG
>CAJQNW010000247.1 GCA_905479765.1 uncultured Tepidamorphus sp.
CCGCATGCTGAAACTCGACCCTTACCTCAACGTAGACCCGGGCACAATGAGCCCCTATCAGCACGGTGAAGTCTATGTAACCGACGACGGCGCTGAAACCGATCTCGATCTCGGCCACTACGAGCGATTCACGGGCGTGCCGTGCTCGCAGGACGACAACATCACCACTGGCCGTATCTACCAGGACATCATCACCAAGGAACGGCGTGGTGACTATCTCGGCGCCACCATCCAGGTGATTCCGCACGTTACCGACGCGATCAAGGAATTCGTCAGGCGTGGCAACGAGGATGTCGACTTCGTGCTCGTCGAGATCGGCGGCACGGTTGGCGACATCGAGGGGCTGCCGTTCTTCGAGGCGATCCGCCAGCTCGGCCAGGAATTGCCGCGCGGCGACGCGGTATTCATTCACCTGACACTGCTGCCGTTCATCCCGAGCGCCGGCGAGATGAAGACCAAGCCGACGCAGCATTCGGTGAAGGAACTACGCTCGATCGGCATCCAGCCGGATATCCTGCTGTGCCGCTGCGACCGGCCGATCCCGCACGACGAGCGGCGCAAGCTGGCGCTGTTTTGCAATGTGCGCGAAACCGCAGTTATCGAGGCGCGCGATGTCGACACGATCTACGCGGTGCCGCTTGCCTATCACGAAGAAGGCCTCGACGACGAGGTGCTGCGTGCTTTCGGGATGGACCCGGGGGCGGAGCCCGACCTTTCGAAGTGGGTGGAGATTGCCGAACGCGTCCGCAACCCGGAAGGCGAAGTGACGATCGCCATCGTCGGCAAGTACACCGGGCTGAGGGATGCCTACAAGTCGCTCAACGAAGCGCTGATGCACGGCGGCATCGCCAACCGTGTGCGGGTTAATATCGACTGGATCGAATCGGAAGTCTTCGAGCGCGAGGACCCCGCGCCGTTCCTGGAGCAGGTCGACGGCATCCTGGTGCCCGGCGGCTTCGGGGAGCGCGGCGCGGAAGGCAAGATCGCCGCGGCCGGCTTCGCTCGCGAGCGCAATGTGCCTTATTTCGGAATCTGTTTCGGCATGCAAATGGCGGT
The DNA here is from genome assembly GCA_905479765.1 of uncultured Tepidamorphus sp. Lineage (GTDB taxonomy): Bacteria > Pseudomonadota > Alphaproteobacteria > Rhizobiales > Tepidamorphaceae > Microbaculum. Next base: position 1,057 of record CAJQNW010000247.1, read on the forward strand.
CGTCGAGGCGACCCGCAGCCTGGTTGGTATCGCGGATGCCAGCTCGACGGAGTTTGGCCCGACGCCGGAACCGGTCGTCGGCCTGATGACCGAATGGCTCAAGGGCAATGAACTGGAAAAGCGGGCCGCCCAGGGCGATCTCGGCGGCACGATGCGCCTTGGCGCCTACAAGGCATCGTTGAAAGCAGGCAGCAAGATCGCCGGAATCTACGGCGACACGGAAATTTCCGAACGCCATCGGCATCGCTACGAAGTGAACGGCGAGTACCGCGAACGGCTGGAGCAGCATGGTCTGCGCTTCGCCGGCATGTCGCCGGACGGTATCCTGCCGGAGACGGTGGAATTTGCCGAGCACCCGTGGTTCATAGGGGTGCAATACCATCCCGAGTTGAAATCGCGGCCGTTCGATCCGCATCCGCTGTTCCGCTCGTTCATCGCGGCGGCCGTCGAGCAAAGCCGCCTGGTGTGACGTGTCGCCGGGTTGCGGTTGCGGCTGCCAAGGCTTAATCGGCTAGATTCATGGCACGCGGTATCGATCATCTCGTCCTTGCGGTGCGCGACCTCGAAAAGGCGCGCGGCGTCTACGATCGTCTCGGGTTCACCATGACACCGAAGGCACTGCATCCCTTCGGAACGGAAAATTCGCTCGTCCAACTCAATGGCTGTTTTCTTGAGTTGCTCGGCATCGCGGATCCGGACTTGTTTCCGGAACTCGAAACGGGCGCGTTCAGCTTCCCCCGGTTCAATGAGGCATACCTCGATAAGCACGAAGGCATGAGCATGCTGGTGTTGGACAGCAACGATGCCGCGGCCGACCGCACGGCCTTTGCTGCAGCGGGGTTGCAAATCTATCCGCAGTTCGAGTTCGGCCGCGACGCGAAGCAGCCTGACGGTTCGACGGCGCGCGTCGGCTTCAAGCTCGCGTTCGCCACCGATCCGCATGCACCTGAAGCGGCCTATTTCACCTGCCAGCAACTTGCGCCGGAGTTTTTCTGGAAACCCGAGTTCCAGCAACACGACAACACGGCGAAAACGGCGACGGAGGTCGTCATGATTTCCGAAACGCCGAACAAGCACTGGAAGTTTTTCGAAGGTTTTGTCGGAACCGATGAAATCCAGGAGACCGAAACGGGGCTTCTTATCGAAACATCGCGCGGGTTCGTACGGATCGAACGGCCCGACGGCGTTGCCGAGTCCTGGGGGACGGCGATCGCGCTCGCGGACTTTCCGTCGCCGCGGTTCGCGGCCTTTGTGATCGGCGTGTCGGAACTCGAAGAAACCCGGCGCTGTCTCGAAGCTGGCGGATTCGGCTTTTTTGAACTCGGTGACCGGCTGATTGTTCCGGCAAGCGAAGCGAACGGTACGGCGATCGCCTTTGAGGCGGTCGGCACCTGACGTGCTGATTATTCTCGGCGGACTTCCTGGAACCGGAAAGACCTCGACTGCCCGTGAACTGGCCCGGCGATTGGCGGCGATGCATGTGCGGATCGACACGATCGAGCAGACGCTCAAGCAAACCGGGGCGGTGCCGGGACCGATGGATGACCACGGTTACCGGGTCGCCTACGCAATCGCCGAGGACAATCTGAAGCTCGGCCTCACGGTGATCGCGGATTCCGTCAATCCGGCGGCGGTCACCCGCGACGCCTGGCGCGCGGTGGCCGAGCGGGCAGGGGTGGCTTTCGTCGAGGTCGAAGTTGTCTGTTCGGATGCCGACGAGCACCGCCGCCGTGTCGAGACGCGGGTGGCGGATATTCTGGGCCTTGAACTGCCGACCTGGGACGATGTGCTGGCGCGCGACTATGAGACCTGGCGCCAGGCGGATTTGGTGATCGATACGGCCGGGACTGATCTCAATGACGTCGTCACGCGCCTGGTCTCGCAGCTTCCTGGCGATTGACGTGGACGGCCTTCGAACGACATAAGGCCCCGGGGCGCAGTTTCAGGAGACAATATGACCGGCATCAACGCCACCGTGAGCATCGGTTCGGCCACCTTCGGCAACGACCGGCCGCTCTGCCTGATTGCCGGGCCCTGCCAGATGGAAAGCCGGGCGCACGCGCTGGAGACCGCGCTGGCGCTGAAGGAGATGGCGGAAACGCTCGGCATCGGCCTCGTCTACAAGTCGTCCTACGACAAGGCGAACCGTACCAGCGCGTCGGGCGCGCGCGGCGTTGGGCTGGAGGCCTCGTTGCCGATTTTCGCGGAGATCCGCGAGACGACGGGCTTGCCGGTGCTCACCGATGTTCACGAGACCTGGCAGTGCGCTCAGGTCGCCCAGGCCGTCGATGTACTGCAGATCCCCGCTTTCCTGTGCCGGCAGACGGACCTGCTGAAAGCCGCCGCCGAGACGGGGAAGG
>CAJQNW010000248.1 GCA_905479765.1 uncultured Tepidamorphus sp.
CCGGAAGCGGCCTGGCTCTCCGACGAAGAAACGCTGACCTTTCTGCATTCGACCGTGTCGACGCGTCGTCAACGCGTGCGTGTGCCGGAAACGCCGATGCATCTCGACGCGCTCCTGGCCGATAGCGCGCTTGTCGGCGGACTGGCGCCGAGTTTGGGAGGGGCGCATCTGCGCAGCCTCTCCATCATCGGATTCCCCACAGCCACATGGCCGGGACTGCTGGATGAGCTCAACAGCCAACCCTTCGAATATCGTTGGGTCACGCGCGCCATCTGCCTCGACAAGACCGACGCCGCCAAGTTGCTGACGCGCATTCGCCGGCAGTGGTTCGCCAAGCGCAAATCCGTCGCCGCGATCCTGAAAGAGGTGATGACCAACGAGGCGTCGACGCTGCTCGATAGCGACGCGGCGAACAAGGCCGCCGACGCCGATGAAGCCTTGCAGGAGCTCGGCGCCGACATGGCGGGCGCTGCCTACATCACCGCGACACTGACCGTCTGGGATGAGGACGAAGCTGTCGCGGACGCAAAGCTAAAGGCGGCCGAAAAGGTCATCCAGGGACGTGACTTCACCTGCAAGCCCGAGACCTTGAACGCCATCGAGGCGTGGCTCGGCTCGCTGCCTGGCCATCTCTACGCCAATGTCCGTCAACCGCCGGTCTCCACGCTCAATCTCGCCCACATGATCCCGATCTCGGCGGTCTGGGCAGGACCGGCGCGCAACGATCATCTGGACGGTCCGCCGCTCTTTTACGCGGAGACGGAAGGCTCGACCCCGTTCCGCTTTTCGCCCCATGTTGGCGATGTCGGACACACGCTGGTCGTCGGTCCGACCGGCTCGGGCAAGTCGGTCTTGCTGGCGCTGATGGCATTGCAGTTCCGGCGCTATGCGGGCGCACAGGTCTTCGCCTTCGATTTCGGCGGCTCGATCCGCGCCACCGCGCTCGCCATGGGCGGCGACTGGCACGATCTCGGCGGCGGCCTGACCGAAGGCGATCATAAGAGCGTCTCGCTGCAGCCGCTCTCGCGTCTCGAAGAGACGGCGGAGCGCGCCTGGGCCGCAGACTGGGTCGTGGCGATCCTGATGCGCGAAGGCGTCGAGATCACCCCGGAGGTCAAGGAGTATCTCTGGACGGCGCTCACCTCGCTCGCCTCGGCGCCCACGGCAGAACGGACGATCACCGGCTTGGCTGTGTTGCTCCAGTCCAATGATCTCAAGCAGGCGCTCAGGCTCTATTGCGTCGGCGGCGCCTATGGACGGCTGCTCGATGCCGAGTCCGAGCATCTCGGCGAAGCGAGCGTACAGGCGTTTGAGACCGAGGGTCTGATCGGCAAAGGCGCGGCGCCCGCAGTCCTGGCCTATCTCTTCCACCGCATCGAGGACCGGCTCGACGGCTTGCCGACGCTCATCATTATCGACGAGGGCTGGCTGGCGCTCGATGACCAGGGCTTTGCCAGCCAACTCCGTGAATGGCTGAAGACGCTCAGAAAGAAGAACGCCTCCGTCGTCTTCGCGACGCAAAGCCTCAGCGACATCGACGGCTCGGCCATCGCGCCTGCCATCATCGAGAGCTGCCAGACGCGAATCCTTCTGCCGAACGAACGCGCCATCGAGCCGCAGATCGCTTCGATCTATCGCCGCTTCGGGCTGAACGACCGCCAGATCGAGATCCTCGCCCGCGCGACGCCCAAGCGCGACTACTACTGCCAGTCGCGCGCCGGCAACCGGCTGTTCGAGCTCGCGCTCGGCGAGGTGGCGCTCGCCATTTGTGGCGCCTCCTCGAAGGCTGACCACGCCGCGCTGGAGACCCTCGTCGCCGAGCAAGGCGCTGAGCGGTTCGCCGAAGCCTGGCTGCGTCATCGCGATCTCGGCTGGGCCGCCGACCTCATTCCCGACCTGAGCAACCTGGAGACATCGTCATGATTGTCCGTCGCACGCGCAATTCACTTCTAGCCGCGTCGTTGATTCTGCTTCCGGCGATCTCTTCGCCGGTTCTTGCGCCGACGCGAGCCTCGGCCTGGGTGCTTGTCTACGACCCGTACAACTACGCGCAGAACGTCCTGCAGGCAGCCCGCGCCCTGGAGCAGATCACCAATCAGATCACCTCGCTTCAGAACGAAGCCCGGATGCTCGTCAACCAGGCCCGCAACCTCGCGAGCTTGCCCTACTCCGCCCTGCAACAGCTCCAGCAATCCATCCAGCAGACCCAGCAACTCATGGAAGAGGCGCAGCGCATCGCCTACGACGTTCGGCAGATCGATCAGGCCTTCGAGTCCACCTACGGCAGCGCTTCACCAACGGTTTCCGACAAGGATCTGATCGAGGGCGCCCGCGAGCGCTGGGAAAACACCATTGCCGGGCTGCAGGACGCGATGCGGGTCCAAGCCGGCGTCGTCGGCAACATCGACACCAATCGCGGCGAGATGGCCGAGCTGATCGGCCGCAGCCAGGGCGCGACCGGCGCCTTGCAGGCGGCCCAGGCCGGCAATCAGCTTCTCGCGCTCCAGGGCCAGCAGCTCGCCGACCTCACGGCTGTCATCGCCGCCAACGGCCGTGCGCAGGCGCTCGCCGAAGCCGAGCGTGCCGCCGCGGCCGAGCAGGCTCGCGAGCAGCGGCGCCGGTTCCTCGAGCCCGGCGCCGGCTACCAGCCGGGCAACGCGCAGATGTTCTACTCCGGCCAATGAGGCGTGGCGATATGGACGGCAAGACGCTCGCCCGGATCGGCGCCATCATCGTCGTCACGATCGCGATCACGGCGGCCGTGATCGAGCTGCGTGCCGATCAGGATCGATCCGCCCCTGTCGCTCGTTCCGTCTCTTCGACCGATCATTCATCCACGAGCTCACTGCGGCGGGAACGGCTCCGCTGCCAGACGCTCGGCGAGGCCGCGACGCGCGACCGCGCCTGTCTGGACGCCTGGGCCGAGAGCCGCCGCCGTTTCCTCGGCGTGGGACCGAAAGGGCGGTAGCGGCATGGAGGATACCGGCGTCATCGATCACTTCCTCGAGGTCTTCACCCGCTACATCGATTCCGGCTTCGGGTTGTTGGGCGACGAGGTTGCCTTCATCGCCACGACCCTGGTCGTCATCGATATGACGCTGGCGGCGCTGTTCTGGTCCTGGGGCGTCGACGACGACATCCTCGCGCGGCTAGTCAAGAAGACACTCTTCGTCGGCGTCTTTGCCTACATCATCTCGAACTGGAACGAGCTCGCCCGCATCGTCTTCGAAAGCTTCGCCGGTCTCGGCCTCAAGGCAAGCGGTACCGGGTTCTCGACCGCCGATTTTCTGCGACCCGGTAAGGTTGCGCAGACCGGGCTCGACGCGGGACGACCGCTGCTTGACTCGATCTCCGACCTGATGGGCTACTGGTCCTTCTTCGAGAACTTCATCCAGATCGCCTGCATGTTCCTCGCCTGGGCGATGGTCCTGCTCGCCTTCTTCATCCTCGCCGTTCAGCTCTTCGTCACCCTTATCGAGTTCAAGCTGACGACGCTCGCCGGCTTCGTGCTGATCCCCTTCGGCCTCTTCGGCAAGTCCGCCTTCATGGCCGAGCGGGTGCTCGGCAACGTCATCTCGTCCGGCATCAAGGTCCTGGTGCTCGCAGTCATCATCGGCATCGGCTCGACGCTGTTCTCCGAGTTCACGCAAGGCTTCGGCCCCGACCAACCGACGATCGACGAGGCAATGGCGATCGTGCTTGCCGCTCTGTCGCTGCTCGGTCTCGGGATTTTCGGTCCCGGCATCGCCAACGGCATCGTCTCCGGCGGGCCGCAGCTGGGAGCTGGCGCTGCGGTCGGAGCGGGCGTGGCCGCGGGCGGCGCTGCCCTTGCAGGCGCGGGCGCAGCCGGTCTCGCCGCCAGAGGCGCCAGCATAGCTCTCTCCGGTACGGCCGTAGCTGCGCGCGGCGCCGCCGCTGCGGCTGGAGGTGCAGCGACCCCCTACAGTCTCGGTTCGGCCGGTCAGTCCGGCGCGGCCGGCGTCGCCTCCGGTCTCGGCGCAGTTGCGAGCACGGGGGCCAAGGCCGCCGCGTCCAGAGTTTCCGGCAGCATGCAACAGAGTTTCCAGACGGGCGCTCGATCTGCCTTCGAGACGAGCGGCGGGACACTGGGCGATACCGCCAGCACTGCAGGCGCCGCCGCCACTCCATCCACACCAACCGATGGCGCGCCTGACTGGGCGAAGCGCATGAAGCGCTCGCAGCGTCTCTCCCACGGCGTCCAGGCCGCCGCGCATGCGGTGCGCTCCGGCGACAGCCATGGCAGCGCCAGTTCTGTCAATCTTTCCGATGGGAGTCGCTCATGAGCTTTTTCAAACGATCCACCACGCACTACGGCAAGGCCCCCGAACCGGAGACGCCCTATCAGCGCGCGGCCCAGGTCTGGGACGACCGGATTGGCTCGGCCCGCGTGCAGGCCCGCAATTGGCGCCTTATGGCTTTCGGCTGCCTGATACTGTCCGGCGGCTTCGCAAGCGCCCTGGTCTGGCAGTCCACAACCGGCAACGTCGTGCCGTGGGTCATCGAGGTCGACAGTCTCGGCGAGGCGCATGCGGTCGGCCCGGCGGAGGCCACCTACGAGCCAAGCGATCCGCAGATCGCCTTCCATCTCGCTCGATTCATCGAACAGGTGCGCGCGATCCCCGCCGACGCGATCATCGTGCGCCAGAACTGGCTGCGCGCTTACGAGTTCACCACCGATCGCGGCGCGCTTGCGCTCAACGACTATGCCCGCGCCAACGATCCGTTCACACGGATCGGACGACAGCAAGTCGCGGTGGAGGTCTCCAGCGTCATTCGCGCTTCGCCGAACTCCTTCCGCGTGGCCTGGACGGAGCGGCACTACGAGAACGGCCAGCTCTCCGCGACAGAAAGATGGACAGCGATCCTGACGATCGTCATCCAGCCGCCGCGCGACGCCGAGAGGCTGCGCGCCAACCCGCTTGGAATCTACGTCAACGCCATCAACTGGTCGCGGGAGATGGGCCAATGAGCACGATTGTCCGCAAACCCGCGCTTCCGGTTCTCCGCAAAGCCGCATTGCCGCTTGTGCTGATTTCCGCATCGGCGCTCGCCGGATGCGCCACCTATCGCCCGCCGGAGATCAGCTACGATGACAGCGTGCCGCCGCTGCCCACGGTCGAGCGACCCACGGTCGATGAATGGCCGAGGCCGCTCCACACGCCGCCGGCCTGGACGGTCGGGCGAGGTGGACAGGCATCTTCCACACCAACGGGACAAGTCGAGAATGCCAATGTGGCCGCCCGAGTCGAGCCTCGCCGGGAGGGCTACTACAATGCAATCCAGATCTATCCCTGGAGCGAGGGGGCGCTCTATCAGGTCTATGCCGCACCGGGCCAGATCACCAATATCGCGCTCGAACCGGGCGAAGCGCTGACCGGCGCGGGACCGATCGCGGCCGGCGATACCGCCCGCTGGATCATCGGCGACACGGAGAGCGGTTCGGGAACGTCCCGGCGCGTCCATATCCTCGTCAAGCCGACAAGGCCCGACATCGTCACCAACCTGGTCATCACCACAGACCGCAGAACGTACATGATCGAGTTGCGGTCGCGCGACGATCCCTACATGCCAGCGGTCGGCTGGGCCTATCCCCAGCCGTCCGCCACACAGCGCGCAACGCCGACAACACCGAGGATCCCGGCCGCGTCAGCCCGCCACTATCGCTACGGACTGCAGGGTGACAGCCCGCCCTGGCGACCGGTCTCGGTCTTCGACGATGGGCGACGGGTCTACATCGTCTTCCCAGCCGGGATCGTCCAGGGCGAGATGCCACCGCTCTTCGTCCTCGGGTCGGATGGCGAGCCGGAAATCGTCAACAGCCGTATCTACCGCAACATCCTGATCGTGGACCGCATCTTCGCGGCGGCCGAGCTCCGCCTCGGCAGCGGCGACCGCCAGCAGACCGTCAGGATCGTGCGCACCGACGGGAGGCCCGGATCATGAGCGACATCGACAACACCAGGGAGGAAGATGTGCCGCTCGAAGCAACGTCGGCCGACACCGCCGAACCGATGCGGCTCCGGGGAACTCCGCCACGCGTCACGCGGCTCTCGCGACGGGTCCTCGCCGGCCTCGGTCTGGTCGGAGCATTCGGTGTCGGTGGCGCCCTGATCTACGCGCTTCAGACACCGGAACACGGATCCGGCGGAGACGAACTATATTCGACCGAGAACCGCAACAGGGCCGATGGATTGAACGAGCTACCCAGTGACTACACCGGCCCGGTGCTCGGTCCGCCACTTCCGGGCGATCTCGGCCGTCCGATCCTCGATGCACAGGAGCGCGGACAGCCCGTCCCGCCACCAGCGATCAACGCGCCAGCCGTCGATCCGGAGGAACAACGACGGCTTGCCGAAGAGGAAGCGGCGCGCACCAGCCGGGTCTTCTTCCAGACCGTACCAGGCGCTGCGCGGGAAACATCGGCACCAAGCATCGCTGGTCTCAATCTCGGTAACCAGCCGGCCGCCGCACAGAACAACGATCTCGCCTTCCTCAACGCCCCGGTGGACCGGCGTACAGTAGCGCTCGATCGCGTCATGCCACCGGCCTCACCCTTTGTGCTGCAGGCAGGGGCAGCCATTCCGGCGGCGCTGATTACCGGCATTCGGTCCGACCTTCCCGGTCAGATCACGGCGCAGGTCACCCAGCACATCTACGACAGTCCCACCGGCAGCATGGTGCTGATCCCGCAGGGCACGCGCATCATCGGCGAA
>CAJQNW010000249.1 GCA_905479765.1 uncultured Tepidamorphus sp.
GTGGATCATCACCACGGTTCGCCTCGCACCGTCGCGCTCGGCACGGGTATGGTCAGAACCCGCCATGACCGCGATCCCTGAAGACGCTCGCCTCACGGGCGGCGGCGAAGAGGGTCGACCGGTTGAGGCCGATATCGTTCAGCATGCGGTCGTCGAGATGGCTGAGCTCATAGACCGTCCGGCGAATCCGGGCCCAGCGGCGCAAGGACCGGAAGGCGTTCAGGGCAAAGGCAGCGGCGGCGGAGAAGTGCCGCTCGCTGCGCGGCCGTGCCAGGCCATAGTATTCCGCGGTGGTCATCGTGGTCTCCTTTCAAGGGCTCTTCGCGACGCACCGGCTTGCCGAGGCTTGTCCGCCCATCCGGCTGTTGCGTCACGATTGCCTTTCTAGGGACCGTCCTTTTCGCGATGACGTCCGGAAGGGGGAAAAGAGTATCAGTTGTTGGAGCCGTGTTTCAGCCATGTATCCGGGCGGGCCCGTGGACCTGCCCTGCCTTGCCCGGCACGACGGGAGCGTCTATCGCTGGATCTGATCTGTCGCCGGCGCGGGCGCGGAGTCGGGCATGATCTTCTCGGATAATCCGGCGATTTCGGCGCGCATCGACCGCAGTTCGGCGAGGATCAGCGCCTGTTCGCCGTGCAATTCCTCGCGCTCGGATGCCGCGGCGGTCTCGTGCTCGGCCTGCATGGCCGAGACGATGATGCCGATGAACAGGTTCAGCACGGTGAAGGTGGTGCAGATGATGAACGGCACGAAGAACAGCCAGGCCACGGGATAGACTTCCATGACCGGGCGCACGATCCCCATCGACCAGCTCTCCAGCGTCATGATCTGGAACAGCGTGTAGGCCGAGGCGGGAATGGTGCCGAACCACTCGGGGAACGAGGGGCCGTAAAGCTTCGTCGCGATTACCGAGAAGACGTAGAAGATGAGCGCCAGCAGCACGACGATGGAGCCCATGCCCGGCAGCGCGGCGACGAGGCCGCCGACGACACGGCGCAGCGACGGCACCACCGTGATCAGCCGCAGCACGCGCAGAATGCGCAGCGCCCGGAAAACCGACAGGCCCGTCGTCGCAGGCACCAGCGAAAGGCTGACCACCGCGAGATCGAAGATTCGCCAGGGATCGTGGAAGAAACGGTGCCGGTAGGCAAGGAAACGGCAGGCGATCTCGACGATGAACACCGCAAGAATCATCTGGTCCAGAAAGACCAGCAGGTTACCCGCCGCGGCCATTGCGGCGGGCACCGTCTCAAGACCGATGGTGATGGCGTTGATAACAATCAGCGTGGTGATGAACACTTCGAATCGGCCGGATTCGAGGATGGTTTTCAATACGGACATGCGCGACTTCCGAGAGGGCGTTCTGACGTGCGGGAAACACAGCGAAATCTGGTGCGGGCGCACCGCCGATCGAGGCGCGCGGCGCCGTTTGCAGGTAGGCGCCGCGGGCGCGTTCCGCAAGCCGCCACCTCGCCGGCGAACAGGGCAAATTCGGGAACCGCCGCGCCGCCCGGGCGTTGGCCGTGCAGACCCACCGCACCACAGGACAAAACCATGCGCATCTTCAAATGGCTGTTCGGACCTGGCAAGGATTCCCGTCCGGCACCCGACGTCGCCCCCGTGCCGGAACACAAGGAAACCGATCCGGATATCAACATGGCCAAGCCGATTGCCGGCGCGGGCGCCAGGGTGTCCGCGGATACCGGACACAGCGAAACGGAGAAAACCGTGGCGGCGGCGTAGGCCAAGCGCACGCCGCGAGCCAAAAGCCCAGGCGCGGTTAGCGCCGAAGCCTTGCACCACGCGGTTTGTTCCCGGCCGCCGACGGAGAGGCTAGCGTCGCGGAGAACCTCCCGCCGGCGGCCTGGAACCGGAGATGTCTGGCGCGGACGCCGGCCACCCCCGTTCGGGTATCCCGCTTGCGGGATATCGGGTCTGGTCAGGCGGCCTTCACCTGACCGGACGTGACGGCGGCTAGCGCCTGGTCGAGATCGGCGAGGATGTCGTCGGGATGCTCGATGCCGACCGACAGACGCACGTAGCCGGGCGTGACGCCGGCGGCCATCTGTTCGGCGGCCGAGAGCTGCTGGTGCGTGGTCGAGGCGGGGTGGATCGCCAGCGTCCGCGTGTCGCCGATATTGGCGACGTGGTAGATCATTTCCAGCGCGTCGATGAACTGCTGGCCGGCCTCCAGGCCACCGGTCATCTCGAAGCCGACCAGACCGCCGTAGCCGCCCTGGAAGACGGCATCGGCGCGGCGGCGGCTCTCGCCGTCCATCGAACCGGGGTAGATCACGCGCGACACGGCCGGATGGCCTTCCAGGTATTCGGCGATCGTGGCGGCGTTACGGCAATGCTCGCGCATCCTCAGCGGCAGCGTCTCCAGCCCCTGGATGAACAGGAAGGCGTTGAACGGGCTCATCGCCGCGCCCATGTCGCGCAGCATGGTGACGCGCGCCTTCATGATGTAGGCGATGGGGCCGAGCGGCTTGACGGCTTCGGTCCAGACCGCTCCGTGATAGCTCGGGTCGGGCTGGTTCAGCATCGGGAAGCGGGCCTTGTGCTTCTCCCAGTCGAAGCGGCCGGAGTCGACGATGACGCCGCCGATCGAGGTGCCGTGGCCGCCGATGTATTTGGTCGCCGAGTGGACGACGATGTGGGCGCCGTGCTCGATCGGCCGGCAGATCACCGGCGCGGCCGTGTTGTCCATGATCAGCGGCACGCCGAGCTCTTCGGCAATCGCCGCCACTTCCCTGATCGGGAAGGCGATCAGCTTCGGATTGGCAAGCGTCTCGGCATAGTAGGCGCGGGTCTTGTCGTCGGTCGCGCGGCGGAAGGCCTCCGGGTCGGCGGGATCGACGAAGCGCACCTCGATGCCCATCGTCTCCAGCGTGTTGGCGAAGAGGTTCCAGGTGCCGCCGTAGAGGTCGGTCGAGGAGACCACGTTGTCGCCGGCGCGGGCGATGTTCTGGATGGCCATGGCGCTGGCCGACTGGCCCGAGGCGACACCGAGCGCGGCCACGCCGCCCTCGAGCGCGGCGATGCGCTCCTCGAACACCGCCGTCGTCGGGTTCATGACGCGGGTGTAGATGTTGCCGAGTTCCTCGAGATTGAACAGCCGCGAGGCATGGGCGGTGGAGTCGAACGCATAGGACGACGTCTGGTAGATCGGCACCGCCACGGCGTTGGTCGCGGGGTCGGAACGGAAGCCGGCATGAATCGCCAGCGTCTCAGGCTTCATGGTGGTCATCGTTGTTTCCTTCGTTTGTCTCGGGCGCGGTGGCGGCCCGCAAGGCCATTTGGGCAGGCGCCTGAAACGAAGACGCCCCGGTGTTTGCCAGGACGTTTCTGGATCAGCGAGTTTTCCGTTGGATGTCTGAAAGCGCCGGATTTGTTTCGGCGCGGTAACAACGTGCTGGCGGGCGAACCGCCACGGCGCGCCGAATTTTCCGGGCCCGGACAAGAATTCCGCAACGAAATCGCGTCTTTATCGCTGCCACTTTCCCGAAGCTTGCACGGTGGAGCCCCATGAAATCCTTTCTCACTCAATGCCTGGCCGTCGCCCTGACCGCGCTTTTCGCGTCCGCGGCACATTCGGCGTCGAGCATTCCGGAAGACGTGCTTTTCTCGGGCTCGACGGCCGCCGACACCGGCCGGTCCGACAGCGGGTGGTGCACAATCGAATCCGGTCCCTCGACGTTCCAGAACGAGAAGGGGAAGCTGCGCTACATCGCGCTCGGCAAGCTGAGCTACAACGCCGGCGACGACTACTTCATGCTTTCGGGCCACACCCGGATGAAGTTCAAGACCGCGACCGAGGGAAACGTCCAGTTCGACTTCAACGGCCACGTTCCCAAGCAGGACAGAGTGCTCACGTTCTCGCGGTACAAGGAAACCTATTCCGAAAATTCGGGTCACATGAAGGTGACGTTCCGGCTGCACGTCAGGGACTGCACCGTCAAGGTCAAGGCCATCTACAGGGACTAACGGGTTACGGGACGAGCGGGCTTGCCCATCGCGACCGACCACGCCACGAGGACATCATGAAAAAGACGCTGATTGCCGCCGCGATCGCTTGTGCCTGTGCCCAGGCATACCCCAGCGACGCCCGCGCGGAACCTCCCGGAACCGTCATCGGAGAAGTCCGGACCTTCGCGACCCGGTTCTGTCCGCAAGGCTATCTTCCGACGAACGGCCAGGTGCTCGCAATCGTCGACTACACGACCCTGTTCAGCCTGCTCGGCGCCCGGTTCGGCGGGAACGGCGTGCAGACCTTCGCGCTGCCACTGCTGGAACCGGAATACTCGACGTATCAGGAACCGCTGCTGCGCTGCATCGCCTACGATGGATACTATCCGGTCCGTCCGTAGTCCCCGAAAATGCGCCGGCCTCCCGAGCAGGCAAAAAGAAAAGGAGGCGGATCAGATCCGCCCCCTTCCCTCACCCAGCCACTGTGGTCCCTGATCAGCCCGACAGGGAAAACATGTAGCCCGCGCCACGCACGGTCTTGATGACCTGCGGCTTGGCGGGATCCGGCTCGACCTTGCGGCGCAGCCGGGCGATGCGGATGTCGATGGAGCGGTCGAACGGCTCCCAGCCGCGATTGTGGGCCATGTCGAGCAACTGGTCGCGGCTGAGCACCCGGTTTGGATGCTCGGCGAAGGCCCTCAGCAGATCGAACTCCATCGCGGTGATCGCGATGTCCTCGCCCTCCGGACCGCTGAGCCGGTGCGCGCCGGTATCCAGCGTGCAGTCGCCGAACTTCACCTGCATCGGCGCGCTCGCGGGCGCGGCCTCGGCATCCTCGCGGCGGCGTTCGCCACGGCGCAGCACCGCCTTGATGCGGGCCAGGAGCTCACGCAGGTCGACAGGCTTGGCGAGATAGTCGTCCGCGCCCATTTCCAGCCCGATGATGCGGTCGACGACCTCGCCGGCCGCCGTCAGCATGACGAAGGGCACGTCGGTGTTGGTCGTCAGGTAGCGGCCGATCGACAGGCCGTCCTCCTGGGGCATGGCGATGTCGAGCAAGGCCAGGTCGACGGTGTCGGTCTCCAGCAGCGTCCGCAACGCGGCGCCGCCTGAGCAGCGGGTCACGCGATAGCCCTTAAGCTCCAGGTATTCGCCGACGGTTTCGCGGATATCCGGCTCATCGTCGACGACGGCGATGTGGGGGATGCGGGCCGGGACGGGGACGGGGGACGTTATGGCCGAATTTCCGGGTGCGGCTGCGACCAGTTCGGTCAACATGATCCGTTCTCCTCATTCAATTGGCTGGATTCGCACAGCAACTGCTGGACGAGATCGCGGACGTCCTGGGGTGTAATGGGCTTCTCGATGTAGGGACGTTCGGAATTGCGCAGGAAGTCGCGGATGCGCGCGCTCATCGTGTCGCCGGTGATGAAGGCGACGCGCGAGACCATGTCCGGGCGCGCCTCGCGGATGGCGTCGAACATCGCCGGCCCGTCGATATCCGGCATCCTGAGATCCGACAGCACCAGATCGAATTCGTGCAGCTCGATCATGTCGAGCGCCTGGCTGCCGGAATGGGCGACATCGACCTTGTGGCCCTCATCGGAGAGGATGTCGGCAAGCATCTCGGCGACCGCAACCTCGTCGTCGACGACAAGCACACGGGCCATCGCCGCGTCGGGCTGCAGGTGTACCTCGCCCTCGATCGCCGGGGTGCTCATCCGCGTCACCGGCAGCCGGATGACGAAGCTGGCCCCGCCGTCGATGCCCGTCTCCACGGCGATGGTGCCGCCGTGGGTGGTGATGATGCGATGGCAGAAGGCCAGGCCGATACCGGTGCCCGAGCCGATCTGGCGTGTAGTGAAGAACGGCTCGAAAATACGCGAGCGGATCTGCTCGGGGATACCCGGTCCGTTGTCCTTGATCTTGAGCACGATCTCGCGGGTCTGCTCACGATAGCTGGTGATGATCTTGACGCGACGCGGCGACCTGGATTCCTCGAGCGCCTTCTGGGCGTTGAGGATCAGATTGGTCAGCACCTGGTTGAGCTGGTCGGCGTCGCCCCAGACCGACGGCAGATCGCGGCTGAGCGACAGGCGCGCGTCGATATCGGCGGCGCGCAGCGAATAGCCGGTCACCTCCATGGCAAGCTCGACGGCCCGGTTCACGTCCACCGGCCGGCGCTCCATGGGCTGCTGGCGGGCCATTGCCAAGAAGGTGCGGACGATGCGCGAACACCGGTCGGCGGCGCCGCCGATCTTGGCGGCGCGTTCGGCGATCGACTCGTCGCTGGCGGTCTCCTTGAGGAGCAGCGCCTGGCCGACCACGACCGACAGCGGATTGTTGAGCTCGTGAGCGACGGATGCCAACAGTTCGCCCAGCGCCGCGAGCTTCTCGCTCTGGTGCAACGCCTCGCGCTGGCGGGCCATCTCTTCCTCTACGACGCGCTTCTCGGTCAGATCGTAGACGGAGGTGACGATCGCCTCCGAGCCTTTGTAATCGATGAGGCTCGCCGAGATCGATCCCCAGAACTCCTCGCCGTTGGCGCGGCGCAGCAGCACCTCGAAGCCATCGACGACGCCACTGCGTAATTTTTCCAGGAACCGCTGGCGATCCCCGCGGTTGACGAAGATACCGGCGGTGAAGTTCACACCGCCCTTGCTTGCGCGCCCGAACAGATCCTGCGCAGCCGGGCTCTCGTATATGATCATGCCATCGTCGGCGCGCACCAGGCCGAGCGGGACCGGGCAGGCCTCGACGGCCGTTCTGATCACAGACTCGCTTTCGTGCATGGCCTGTTCGGCCTGCTTCAGCGCGGTGATGTCGGTCCGGATCGTGACCATCCCGCCGTCGGCGGTCGGAAAGGACGAGACGAGCCGCCATTCGCGGTTCATCAGTTCCAGCTCGGAGGGCGCGGCGTCAGGATTTCCGAGCCGGTTGCGCACCAGTTCGAGGTGGTCCTTCGTGCCCCCGACGTCCGTGCCGTTGAAGCTGCGGATCTTGTCGTAAAGCCGTGTCACCAGATCGCGCCGGGTATGACCGACGAGCGCGTCGGGTTCGGCGTCATAGGGTTCGGAGAAGGCCTTGTTGCACAGGACGATGCGCTCTTCGTCATCGGAGATCGCAAAGCCCGCAGGCAGGCTGTCGACGGCATCCTGGAGCAGCTGGGTCAGACGGCGGTGGGTCTCCACGGCCTCGGCCCGCTCGGAGAGATCCCGGATCTCGGTGACGACGAACATCTCGCGACCGGCATAGACGCGGCGCATCCGGATCTCGGCGGGAAACACCGAGCCGTCGCGGCGCAGAACCTCGGTCTCGAACTGGTCGGCCATGCCGGAGTACGGTTTGCCCTTGCGGTACTGCTCGAAGCTCCTCTTGCGTTGCTCGCGCACCGGCTCGGGCATCGTCATATCGCAAATCAGTACGCCCTTCGCCTCGTCCTCGGAGTAGCCGAGCATCTGTTCGGCGGCCGGATTGAAGTCGATGATCAGGCCGTCGCTGTCGGTCGTGATGACGGCATCGACGGCGGCATCGACGATCGCCCGGTGGATGGCGTTGGCCCGGTTCAGGTCGGCCTCGGCGGCCTTCTCGGCGGTGATGTCGATAATGCAGCCGACATACTCTCCGCGCGGATCGCCCGGTGTCGTCAGCCGCTGCTGGTCGCGCATCCAGCGGTAGCCGCCATCGGGCGTGCACAGCCGGTACTCCTGGGTCAGGCTTCCAGTGTGCGTGATCCGCGCGATCGCGCGGTCATAGGCGTCCAGGTCGTCCGGATGGACACGGTTGCGCCAGATCGAAGCCGGGCCGACCATGTCGGAGGGGGCCCAGCCGATGACGGATTCCGCGTTCGAGCTGACGAAACGGACCGTATCGGCGGTGGTGAAGGCACCCAGATACAGAACGGCCGGCGACTGCGAGGCCGCGAAGTCGAGGAGCATGCGGTTTTCGTCGATACCCACGGCGTTTGCGGCCCCCGAATCCGTCCGCGGCTCTCCGGCTCGCGGCGAACCGGTGACGACGCGGGACAGGTCAGGCGCGCCCGGGTTTAGTCCCTGAGCTCCCAATGTATCGAACTCCCGAGCCGTTAATTCCTGGTTAATCAATGAATTCATCGCACGGCCGGTTAATACCTGCGGTTGATCCTGCCGAATACGACAGTTTCTTTTCAGATCGGCGTCATCGGCCGGCGGAATTGTTTCAATTGTTTCAGCCTGACCGATGCCGTCAGCCGGCACATTGCCGTAATACGACCGCAATCGGCCGGCCCGGTTGAACGCGCCGCTCATGAGACCGCAGCCGGATCATCGCGGTAGACGGGGACCTGGCCCTTGCCCTTCAGCACCACCCCATCGAGGCGCGCGACCGCGGCGCGCCCGTCGACCTGGTCCCGGGCCTCGCGGCTGAGGTAGACAGCGGGCTCGTCGCCAAGACCCGACAGACGGGCCGCGACATTCACCGCGTCGCCCCAGGCGTCGAAGCTGAACTTGCCGCGTCCGACGACACCGCCGACGACCGGGCCGTAGCTGATACCGATACGCATGCGCCAGCCGGCCGGATTTCCGGCTGCGGCGGCGATCATCGCGCGGCCGGCACGAAGCGCCGCCATCACCGGATCACGATGCGGCAGCGACAGGTTGGCCGTCGCCATGACGCCATCGCCAATGGTCTTGATCTTGTCGAGACCGTGTTCTGCCAGCGCCCATTCGCAATCCTCCATCAGGCGGTCGAGATTGGCGACCACCTCTTCGGCGGGATGGGATTCGGTATAGGCGGTGAAGCCGACGATATCGGCGAACAGCACGGCGACGTTCTCGTAGCGACGCGGCTTCACCGTGCCGGTCAGCTTCAGCTCGCGCAGGGCCGCCGACGGCAGGATGACCTCCAGCAGACTGTCGGCGCGCGCACGCTCGCGCTCGATCTCGACGAGCTGGCGCTCCATGCGGGCGAGCAGCATCGCCTCCTGGTCATGCCAGCGCTTCTTCTGCATGGAGTTGGAGATGCGCGCCTTCAGCAGCACCGGATTGAACGGCTTGGGCAGATAGTCGTCGGCGCCCAGCTCGAGGCAACGCACCACGTTGACCATGTCGCTGAGCCCCGAGATCATCACCACCGGCAGCATGCGGCGCAGCGGGTCGGCGCGCAGGCGGCGCAGCACCTCGAAGCCGTCCATCGACGGCATCATGACGTCGAGCAGCACGACGTCGACGTCGGAGCCGTCGAGTGCGGCCAGCGCCTCCTCGCCGTTCGACGCCGCGATGCCGCGGCAGCCGATCATTTCCAGTTCATCGAGCAGCAGCTCGCGGTTCGCCTCGTCGTCCTCGACGACGAGCACAATCGTTTCCTGCTGCTCGGCCGTTGCCAGAGCGTTCATTGTCATTGTCTCCGAACCAGGACGCGCCGGTTCCGGTGAAACGGCCGCGGGATCTGGGACCCGTTCCATGACGGCCTTCGGTATCAGAATGATTATCCGTGTGTTTCCGGCGTGTTTCAGTTTCGGGCTCCCGCCACGCTGCCGCCCGGCGAACCGGCAGCACCGTGGCGGATGGACGCGCCCAACACGTGCTCTATTCGCCGTTGCGCGCGACGCGCTCCAGCGGCAGGTCGTAGACGTATTGACTGAACCTGTTCAGCACCTGGGCACTGCAGGCGATCTCCGTGCGGTTCGCCAGCACCAGACCCAGACCCGCCTTGATCTGTTCAATGTCGATGAAATCGAGGGCAATGCCCGAAACGCCCTCGTTGCTGGTGGTCAGGGTGAAACCCGTATTCGACTCCAGCCGCTTGTCGAAGACGAATGGTTCGCCGGATTCGTCGAAGTAGGCCACCCGCACGCGGGCATTCTTATTGCCGAGGTTTGCGCAATGCAGGATTGCGATGCGGTTTGCGTCTTCCGGGTCAATGATCGGGAACGGGTCGACATCCAGATCACCCGCCGGAAGACCGACGACGAGACCACTGAAGCGGTAGATCTCCCGCATTTTCGCATTGGCGAGGGCCGGCGCCATGACCATCACGGCGCCAATCAGTCCGGCCATCACGACGGCCGTTATATTGCGTCCAAACATAGCAGTTCTCCAGATCACTGGTGCGCCCCGTCACGGGGCCTGTGTTTCAAGAGGCGAGGCGAGGTCCTATTCGCCGACCCGGTCGAGCTGCAGGTCGTAGGCGAATGCCGGGTTCGGATCGTTCTGCAGAACCTGCGCGGCGCAAACGATGTCGTCGCGGTTCGACCTGATCTCGCCGAAGAGCGGTATGGTCGGGCCATCGGCTCCGAGGTCGACGTCGACGAAGTGGAATTCGGATACGTCGGTGGCGAAGACCGTCGTCCGGAACGGCTTTACGTTTGCCGTTCCCGTGAAAACCTTCGTCGTGCCGCCGGCCTCTGGCGCGGACCCGGTTGCGGAGCCGACTGGAGGCAGCGGCAAGATCGCGCCGCGGAACTCCACGACGACCTTGGCGCGCTTGCGACCGGCGTTCGAGCAGAAGACGTGGGTCTGCACCTCGGGGGATAATGTGATCCCGCCGCTGAAGACGTATTTCGTCTCCAGACCGCGCTTGCGCGATTCCCTGCCCTTCTCGGGCCCGCCGACGACAGAAATGTCCTGAACCGAAACAGGATCAGCCGCCGCCGCCCATGCCGAACTCGCCACTGCCGCGCTGGATGCGACCACCACGGCGGCGAACGCCTGCTTGAGCGCTCGTGAATTAAAATCGTTCATCTTTCCAAAGTCTCCCAATCCTTGATTGCCCTAACGGCATCGATCTAGAGGCGGGTTCTGATGTCATCCGGTTTCAGCCAAATTTCTTTTCCGTTTCGGTCCTGTTTCATTCGCTGCAGTGCACAAAATATCCTCACTGCGTCGATTTCCGCGCGCCACGTGCTACGGGAGAGCGCCCGGAAGGGGGATGTGAGGAGTGTGAAAGGCGGGTTGCGGGGACTGTAAGGGGCGGCTATATAGCGGCTCACCAGCAGCCGGAGTGTAGCGCAGCCTGGTAGCGCACCTCGTTCGGGACGAGGGGGTCGCAGGTTCAAATCCTGCCACTCCGACCAACCTTTAGCCTTCCCCGACCCCCATGGCGGACAAGTTGGCGGACAAGAAGCGCATAGATCCTTCCGCGCGCCGCTTGCCGTCGCCTTGGCAGGTTCGCGAACTCACCGAGTGCTACGTTGTCGAGGACGCGACCGGCCAGCGACTCGCCTTCCTCTATTTCGAGGACGAGCCCGGCCGGCGCAGCGCAACCGGCCGATTGACCAAGGACGAGGCCCGGAGAATCGCCGCCAACATCGCGAAGTTGCCAACCCTACTGCTGGGGCCGACTGATCGCGAAGCGGTGCAGCACGCAATCGCCCGGCTCGAAGTGACCGCCGATGAGATGGGCCTTCAGCAAACCGCACAACTTCTAGCAATGGCGAAGCTGACGATCGAGGACAGCTAGGATCGCGTGGGGGAAGCGCAGGTCTGCGAACGCTCAGATGTGCCGGAGCGCCGAAAGGATCTCGCGCCAGAACGCGGTGACGAGGACCAGGACGGCGCCGGTCACGACTTTTACGGCCCGCCAGGCGTGGCCGCCGGCCATCACCGCCCCCTCGGTTTTCAGTTCCAGGCGCTCGACTCGAGTGATCACTGGCATGACGCGATCTTCCAACGTCGCCTCAATCGCGGACAGCCTGTTCGCGGTCTGCGCTTGATCCTGGCCGACCTGCCGAACCTCGGCGCGAATGTCTTCAACACTCTCGTAGAGCCGGCCCCGGCTTTCGGAGGCTCTGAGCGCCTCCTCACGCTGGTTCGTGAGCAGCGCCTGCAGCAGCCCCTCGACGCGCCCGAGACGGCCGTCAAGGCTGGCCGCTGGCTGTATGGGCACCGGAGCGGTGGCGGTATCGCGCTGGCCGTCGTCACCAAAGCTGTCTGACATCGCTCACCGACCCGTCAGTCGGCCGATCAATTCGGTGGCCTTGCCATTGCCGCTGCGGAACACAAGGGGCCCGAGGCCGACACACCCCCCGACCAGCAGATAGGCCCACTCGACAGTCGTTCCCGACGACGGCCAGGATTGGCCCGGATGGAAGTAGGCCCATGCCGGGATGCCGACCTGGTGCCAGAGGAGAACGGCGAGCTGGGTGACCAGCGTCACCACCCAGCCGATCTGGAAGATCCGTGATTTCTCCGCGGCCGCCATGAAGGCCGAGAACTGTTTCGTGGATGCCTCGACCCAGGCGATCTCGACTTCCTTGAGAGCCGATAGCATCGCGGCCTTCAACTCGGCTTCGAACTGCTCGCGCGAGCTCTCTTTGCGCTCATGCCGATCGAATGCATCGAGCGCCGTCTTGAGGAGAAGCGGTATGACTGCCGCGACAACGCCGGACAGCACCATGTCAGAGATCCTCCGCGCGGAAGCGGCGAGCGAGGTATGTCACGGCGCCCGACACGAGCAGGACGATTGCCATCTGCCGATCGTTGAGGAACGGTGCCAGCAAGTGCGGATCGATGACACTGGCAAGGCCGATAATGGCGCCCACCACCGCCTGCAGCGCCGACAGAAGAACCGTCTCGCTGTCACTGAACAGGTTGCGAACGCTTGGGATCAGGTAGAATGCCAGGACGGCGAGAAAAATACTAGCGAAGATCGAGAGGGCAATCGGGAGCATGAGGGGCCTCCAATGGGCTAGCGCCTCATGCGCGGTGCTCGTTTACTTACAGTTCCTGTCTACAGGACAGGGACGCGTCGGGCAATAATTGCGGACGCTTCTTTCCTTCAAATCCAACGACCGAATTTCACTCACAAACGTATGATCCGAGGGTGTCCAGCTTAGAACACGCTGATGCTTGCCGGGTTGGAATATGTGCGATACAAGTGGAACCATCAGGAACCTTCCGAACCCTTTGCGTCAGGCGCGATGTCAATTTGCACGGCCCAGAAAATGAACGTCGGACGCGGAGTCTCATTGCGATGCGATTGAGGACTCCACAATTCCTTCTGCACATGGCGATCGTCTTCGCACTCGTTGCCGCACCGGTATCGATGGTGGAGGCCCATTCTTCGTCGAATCTAGCAGGATCTTCCACTCACACCACGCATGCCTCGCTGGAGCCAGCAGTCGAACATATGGTTCTTCACGGTGATGCGATTACCGGCAGTACTGCATCGGATTGCGTTGATGGTATGGATCCAGGATCCCATCATTCCAGCGACTCCAATAACGCGTGCTGTTACGGCATGTGTCTGGCCGACGTCATCGACGCGACCAAAATGTCGACCCGCGATCGCGTTCCGTCCCGGTTTATTCGCGAGGCGCCATCCGCATTAAAATGCGCGGACCTTGTCGCGCCGCGATCGCCTCCCCGAGCCTGATTACACCGAGAGGATATGCCTCTCCTTGAGTCCTGTCGTGCGGTCATATGACCACGCGGTTTTTCGACTTGGTGCATAATCAGGTGCTTTTCCTATGCATAGGCTTCTTGCGACAGCGCTGCTGCCGCTGCTTCTTGGCGCGTGCGCGCAATCCTCGCTGCCCGATGTGGCGCCCTATCCAACTCCCGCCGACCCGCAAATCGCGGACCGTGCGACATCGAATGCCAGCGTAGTCGCCGGCTACAATCGTCGCGAACCGGTCTCTCCCAAGTCCTGGAAACTGCTCAACGAAGAGCAGGCTCCGAAGAAAGGAGCCGGCTCATGATCAATCCGATAATCCGGATCCTTTCCGTGACCCTGGCGCCTGTCGCGCTTGCCGGCTGCATCACGGGTGCGGAAGTTGATCAGTATTCGGCGACAGATGCCGGCTTCTCGACCGTCTCGGCCAAAACCGGCGAGGCGATCGGCAAGCAAACCGTCTGGGCACAGAGCAAAGAAGATGCCGAGGCGCTGGCCGCACGCGTTCATGCACTCGTTCACGAAAAGACGATCAGCGCGGACACAGCGGTTCAGGTTGCACTGCTGAACAACAAGGGCCTTCAGGCGGCATACGCCGATATCGGCATGTCGGCAGCCGAGGCCTGGCAACAGACGATGCTGCCCAACCCGAAAGTCTCGATCGGATTTTTCGGCATTACCAATCCGGAACTCGGTGCCTATCGTTCGATCGAGGGACTGATTGCCGCCAACATTCTGGCGCTGGCCACGCAACGGCACCGTGTCGATATCGCCGATACACGGTTCCGGCAGGCGCAGCTGACGGCGGTTCTCGAAACGCTCCGGCTCGCCACCGAGACCCGGCAGGCCTGGATCAACGCGGTCGGGGCTTTCGAGACCACCGTGTATTTCAATCAGGCGCAGGACGCCGCCGACGCCGCGTCCGAGCTCGCCCAGAAGCTCGGCGAAAGCGGCGCCATGCCAAAGGGCAACCAGGCGCGCGAGCACGCCTTCTATGCCGAACTGACCGGGCAGAAGGCGCAGGCGCGCCTTGCCGCACGGCTGGCGAAGGAAAAGCTCACGAGGCTCATGGGACTGTGGGGATCGGACGTCGACTATTTCGTCCCCGATTTCCTTCCGCCGCTTCCCGCGTCTGTGGCCAGGAAGACCGCGGCCGAGACCGAGGCGCTCCAGCGCCGTGTCGATCTTCAGATCGCCAAACTGGAGCTTCAGGCGGTTGCCCAGGCCTACGGCCTGACCGAGGCAACCCGTTATGTCACCGATTTCGAAATCATCGGGGGTTTCGAGAGCGAGCGCGAACTCGACGAAGACGGCGGCAAGAAGACCGTCACCACGCCGCAGGTCGAGCTGGAATTCGTCATCCCGATCTTCGATTCCGGCGAGGCGAGGCTGCGCAAGGGCGAGCTTGCCTACATGCGCGCGGCGAACATGCTGGCCGAGAAGGCCGTGAACGTTCGCTCGGAAGCCCGCTCCGCCTACACGGCCTATACCGCGACCTACGACATAGCGCGGCACTACCGAGACAATGTCCTGCCGTTGCGTACCGAAATCGAGGAGGAATCCCTCCTCACCTACAACGGCATGATCACCAACACGTTCGAGCTGCTCGCCGACACGCGGGCGAAAATCAACACCATCCTCCAGTCGGTCACCGCGAAACGGGATTTCTGGCTCGCGGACGCGAGCCTCTCAGCGTCGACCTACGGCGGCGGAGATTCGGCCGGCGCTGGTGGTGGTGAAACGATGGCGCTGGCCGATAGCGGCGGCGGCGGACACTGAGAAAGGAGACGATCATGTTTAGCAGACGTCAGCTTCTTGGCGCGGGTGCCGCGCTGGTTTCGACTTCCGCGTGGGCGAAGACCTCGAATATGGGCCTGCCCGACGCCGCGGTCATGGAGACAGCGGCGACACAGCCGCCTCTCCATCCTTCAACAGGCCCGGACTACCAACCGGTCGTCACCTTGAACGGCTGGACATTGCCTCACCGGATGAACAACGGCGTCAAGGAATTCCACCTTGTCGCCGAGCCGGTCGAGCGTGAAATGGCCGAAGGCATGACGGCCTATCTTTGGGGCTACAACGGGCAATCGACGGGTCCGACAATCGAGGCCGTCGAAGGCGACAGGGTTCGGATCTTCGTCACCAACCGGCTACCCGAGCACACCACCATCCACTGGCACGGCATGATCCTGCCGTCGGGCATGGACGGGGTGGGCGGTCTGTCGCAGCCGCATATCGAGCCCGGCAAGACCTTCGTCTACGAGTTCGACCTCGTGAAGAGCGGGACGTTCATGTACCACCCGCACTCCGACGAGATGGTGCAGATGGCCATGGGCATGATGGGCATGTTCATCGTCCACCCGAAGGATCCCGAGTTCATGCGGGTCGACCGGGATTTCCTCATCATGCTCAACGCCTTCGATATCGATCCCGGCTCCTATGTGCCGAAGATCATGACGATGACCGACTTCAATCTGTGGTGCTGGAACAGCCGCCTTTTTCCCGACATCGATCCGCTTGTCGTCTCCAAGAACGACCGCGTCCGGGTGCGGGTCGGCAACCTCACCATGACCAACCACCCCATCCACATGCATGGCTACGACTTCGAGGTCACGTGCACGGACGGGGGCTGGGTGAGGCCGGAAGCGCGCTGGCCGGAGGTCTCGGTCGATATCCCGATCGGGGCCATGCGCGCCTATGAATTCGACGCCATTTATGAGGGCGACTGGGCGATCCACTGCCACAAGTCGCACCACACGATGAATGCCATGGGTCACGACGTGCCCACCTTCATCGGTGTCGACAAGAGCGACATCACCGGAAAGATCCGCAAGCTGCAACCGGAGTATATGCCGATGGGAACCGCCGGCATGGCGGACATGGGCGAGATGGAAATGGAGCTTCCCGACAACACGGTGCCGATGATGACCGGTTGGGGCCCGCACGGCCCGATCGAGATGGGCGGCATGTTCTCGGTGGTGAAGGTCCGCGAGGCGATTGCGTCGAACGATTACTCGGATCCGGGCTGGTACGAAAATCCGCCCGGCACCCAATCCTACGAGTGGACCGGCGAACTCCCGGATTTCGCCAAGGCGGCAAACGCCAAAACAAAAATCTCGCCGTTGCCGGCAAAGCCGGTCGGCAAGAGCTGAACACCCGAAACCAACCCTCACCAACACATCCACCTGAAAGGAAATCCAATGAAGAACCTTCTTGTCGTTCTCGCCATCGTATTCCTGTCCGCCACGTCGGCGCTCGCTGCCGGTTCACATACCGGTGGTCACGGCCATGACGAGGCGTCCGCAGGCCAGCACATGATGGTCGGCGAGCCGGGGATGGCTGCAAAGGTTTCGCGCACCATCAAGGTCGAGATGCTGGAAACCGACGATGGAAAGATGATCTTCAAGCCGGATCATCTCGAATTCAAGCGCGGGGAGACCATCCGTTTCAGCATCGTCAACAACGGCGAACTCGAGCACGAATTCGTTCTCGACAACATGGCTCGCAATGCCGAGCACAAGGAGCTGATGGAGAAGTTCCCGGAGATGGAACATGACGATCCAAATGCGGTGCGGCTGATGCCGGGCGCGACGGGCGAGATCATCTGGACCTTCACCAACGGCGGCGGCTTCGAATTCGCCTGCCTCGTCCCGGGTCACTACGAGTCGGGCATGCACGGCGATCTGTCGGTCGTCGACGCGCCGGCCACCAACTGAATCGGCTCATCACAACCGGACAATGAAAGGAGTTCCCCAATGAAACGTCTCGTCAATCTGGCGCTTGGCGCCGTTTTCGTCATGGGCTCGGTCGGCAGTGGATTTGCCGCCGAGTACACAAAGGGCGTCGTGAAAAAGGTGGATGCCAAAGCGGGCAAGGTCACGGTCATCCACGAGGAACTGAAGAACCTCGACATGCCGGCGATGACCATGGTCTTCCGTGCCGGTGACGACATAATCCTGTCGAAAATGCAGGAAGGTGCGGAGATCGAGTTTGTGGCTGACCGGGTGAACGGCAAGCTGACGATCATTGAACTCAAGTAGCCCGCTTGCGGGAGACGGGGCGCAGAAGTAACGACCCCGCCTCCCGCCATCGAGCCATTCGGTACAACCGTTGAACCCGCACCAATCGGAATGCGGTTCGCAAGGGCTGTCCAGCCGGCTCCTCCAGGACGCTTTCGACCTTTCCCGCCGTGTACCGGTCGGTTCTGTAAACGTTGTCGAAAACGACGGGCCGGTGATTGCGGGATCATGCGGCACAACTCTCGGAGACTATGGACATGGGAATTTGGGCAAATGCACCGAAATACGCCATTGTCGCGTTACTTCTCGGCGGCGCTGGCTTGTGGGCGTGGCGCACATTCGGACGCGTCGATAGTCGAGAAACCTCGATGGCCGCCGTCGTCCCGGAGCTATCCGCACAGGCCGCTTCTGGAAAACAAACTTTCGACGCCGTATGCGCTGCCTGCCACGGGGAGAACGCGCTGGGCACCGACAAGGGACCGCCGCTGGTGCACGATATCTACAACCCCGGGCATCATTCCGACGAGGCGTTCTTCGTCGCGGCAAAATTGGGGGTCCGGCAGCATCATTGGCCTTACGGCAACATGCCGCCGCAACCTGGCGTAACGCAGAACGAGGTGGCCGAAATCGTTCAGTACATTCGCGAACTGCAGGTCGCGAACGGGATCATCACCCGTCGTCATAGCATGTAGTCCAAAATCAACTTTCCGACTGATCACCAGCCTAGTGATTGTGTACGGGCGAAGTCCACTTGGGGGCGCGAAAACGCCACTGACGAATGACACGTTAATGGCCGCTTCGAGCCGTAAGTAGAATGTCGGCTAGCGGACGGCAACCCGCAGGAGCGGACATTTGCGCGCGTCGCCGGCGGTTCCGGCCCTTTGCTGCCAGTCGCATTGCCATCGCTCGCTGCTGTACGGACTACGAAAGCGGACCTTAATCGTTTCTGCAGCACCTCCGACAGACGACTGACCGCAACGCCGCGTCACCTGCCGCTAAGGTTGGATTGGAGGCATTCGTAAAGTCGCAG
This sequence comes from uncultured Tepidamorphus sp., assembly GCA_905479765.1. Classification (GTDB taxonomy): domain Bacteria; phylum Pseudomonadota; class Alphaproteobacteria; order Rhizobiales; family Tepidamorphaceae; genus Microbaculum. The sequence goes on from CAJQNW010000249.1 coordinate 18,389, forward strand.
GCGGTGAGAAGGCTTTGACGGTCGTCCAACGTTGCGTTCGAGTCAACGGTGGAGCTTTGTGGAGCTTCAGAATTATGAAACGCATTCTGCGGATGACTGCATTGGCAACTAGCCCGGAGACCTATTCGTGCCGCACTGAACGGCTGCCTCCGGCCCTTCCAAGGCCTTGGAGCGGAGTGCAGCGAAATGCTGCTTGGGTGCCTCGGCGGTCGTCTAGCGCCATACCGCGAATGTCCGGCTATGGGAATTTTGTCTAATACCATGAACGGCCGAGTTGAGGCGTGACGCGGGTCGAAGTTCTTGATTAGCGCGTGACACTCCACGCTGGAGCACTTCGCCCTTCAATCTCGGTCGAGCCTGTGATATTCGGGGAAACGGTGAGGCGACCAACACCGCGCATGACGTGCGGGCGAGGTACTGCGAGACGCTGGCGGAGCGGGCTCGACGTGCCAATGCGCGCGGTGTCAGATGGCGAAAGCCCTCGACCTGTCAGCCCGGCATTTCAGCCGAACGCTGAACAATATCACCATCATCGGGACTTGGATTAACGCGGACGGCGACCAGTGGCGCCCCTGCATCGTCCTGATTCGCGAAGGCGAAGACTTCAACGCCGTGCCCTGCGTGGTGCCGTTCGAATCCGCCTGGGTCTGGGATGATCGCAACGGCAAGGGTAGTCCGGCCATAGCGGCCCGCACGGCCTACTCTTTCGCCCGGGCCATGCGTCTGGACTGCGGCGACCCTCACGTCCCCTTCCGCATCGCCACGCTCATCGCGGACCACCTGGACGATCTGCTGAAGATCCCGCCG
>CAJQNW010000250.1 GCA_905479765.1 uncultured Tepidamorphus sp.
CGCGCGTGCTGTCCCGGTCCAGCGCACTCGCATAGGTAGATTCCGCAACGAAGGAGTGTCCGGTCACCTCGTGATTCTCGCCACCCTGGACGATGAACTTGATGCCCCTTTGTCGATAGATGTCGACGTTCACCGCCGCGATCCGTTTCGGCGTGCAGTCCACCACCAGGTCGCTCGCCTCAAGCAGATCATCGAGGTTCCCGGCGACATCGAGTCCGGTGTTCCGCATCGCCTCTGCATGGTCACTGGTGGCTGCGAAAAGGCGGTAACCCTTCTGCGTCGCCATGCGTGGCCGCCAGTCGGCGCTGATATCCGCAACCCCGGCCAGTTCCATATCGTCCTGCAGCGCAACGGCGTCGGCGACACGCTTTCCGATCACGCCGTAGCCGTTCACGGCGACGCGGATCTTTTTCGTTGGGGTCATCGGCTTCTCCTCGCGTTGGTAGCGCGCGTCCGTGATGTGCCGCTGTCTGTTTGCCGAAATCCTTCCAACTATTCCACGAAAGCGACTGAGTTACTGCCCCCAAACCACCCTGACTGGCGAATTTCTCCGAGCGGCGTCCGCTTCATCATGGCATCGTCAATGCTATCCTCGTTTACGCTGGCGCCGTCAGGATGAAGCGGCGCGCCGCTGCACCAGCAAGATACCGATCAGCACCAGGACGACACCCACGGCCTGGACTACCTCGAGCCGTTCGCCGAAGAAGGCCGCGCCAATCATCAGCCCGAAGACCGGCACCAGAAACGTGAAAGCGTTGGCCCGATTGAGCGTAACTTGCTCCAGCACCTCGAACCAGAGCCAGAATGCGAGCGATGATCCGAGGACCGCAAGCGCCACGAGGACGAGAATGAACTCCGGCGACCACGCCAGCAACGAGACATCTTCCGTCAACATGGACAGCAGAGCCAGCGGTGCCGCACCGATGAGCAACTGGAAACCCATCGCCATGATGGGGTCGGCCTGGCCGGTGAGGCGCTTGATGGCAACATTGCCGATGGAAACACCGGTGGCGGCGAGCAGGACATAGGCGATGCCTTGGGAGTAGCCGCGGGCGCTGTCTCCGGCGAGACCCGGCCAAGCGATCACCGCGATGCCGGCCAGGCCAACCGCCAGCCCGATCCTTCCAGTCGCCTTGAGGCGTTCCCCCAGGAAGACATACGCGAGAACCGCGGCGACGATCGGCTGTACGTTCGCGATGACGGTCGCGAGTCCCGGCGAAACGAACTCGGCCGCATGGAACATGCCGAGGAAACCCATACTTGTCGCCCCCAACCCGACCACGACGATCAGAAACCAGGGCCGCGCGCCGACGGGCACCGGACGATGGCAAAGGACTCCGAGTGCAATCAGGCAAAGGCCTGCCAGCGCGGCTCGCAGGGCCGCAAAGGCAAGATGCGGCGCAAGGTCCAGGCCAATGGTGATGAGGGGAAAGCAGGCGGCCCAAAGCACCATGACCACCAGAAGGCGGAAGGCAGCGCCAATGGTCATTGCCGATGTGCCAAGCTTTGCCCGATGCAGAGAACTGGCGGTTTCATTGGAGCGTAATCCGTCCTATCATTGCATATTGATCCAGATCAGTGCGGACGCGGCGACCCCACCCTACATGGAGAATCGAAGCAAGTCCGTTGGAGAGGGCAAGGAAGCGCATGTCGCAGGCAATTACTTGGCAGCGCAGAAAGGATCCGTATCGTTTGACACGGGGCGTGAAGCATTGGCTGGCGCTGCTGCTTGTACTTGCCTTTTCAACGTCAGGTCTTGCCCATGTTTCGATGGGCGACCATGCCGCGTCGGCAACCTCGTTTTCGCATGAGGTTGCATCCAGTGGTCAGGACGTGGCGGCGGAACCGGATTGCGGCAGCCGTGGCGATGAATCCCACGGCCGAACCTGTTGCACCGGCAGCGTCTGTTCCTTTTTCGTCCCGCCGGTCTCGGCGGGAGGCACGAGCATGGCGACGGTCGCTGAAGTTGTAGCACGCCTTCCCGACGAAGTTCATCCCGGCCGCGCGCCGTCGCCCGGTTTGCGACCTCCGAGTCTCTCCGCGAACGGCTGAGCCCGCGCGCCTCTCCCGGCGTGTCGGGCTGATCCGACCGGTCCCGCCGGTCCGGCCCTGCAACGTTCCCGAGAGAGTTTCGTCATGTACCATCCATCATATCGCCAGTTTCTGGCATTCACCGACACCGCAGGCATGATCGGCGCGGCTTCTTCGCTGCTGTTTTCAAAGTGCCCCCGTCACGAGGGCGCAGGGTCATGACCCATCACGATCACTCACCCGCCGAGCCAAAGGCAGACGAAGATCGGCGCCAGCCGTTTCTGAAAACACCGGCCGGACTCGCGCTCTGCGTGTTTCTCGCCGTTGTCGGCGTCCTTCTTGTTTTCGAGCACAGGGTTCACCTTCTGGGAGCCTGGCCGCTCCTGTTCCTGCTGGTCTGCGGCGGCATGCACTTCTTCATGCATCGAGGTCACGGTGGCCATGGTGGCCACGGCGGCGGCAGCGATGAACGGTGATGTTCCCGCCTATGGCCTGTGGTTTCTGGCGGCCCTGAATGCGGGCATCTTCATCCTGTTCGCCTTCAGCTTCTTCAAGCCGAACACGACGCGCGACTGGCGCTCGCTCGGGGCCTTTTCGGCCTTCATCGTTGCCCTGTTCGCCGAGATGTACGGGTTCCCGCTGACGCTCTACGTGCTGGCAGGCTGGCTCGGCAGCACCGTTCCGGCTTTCGATCCGCTCTCGCACGATGCTGGCCACCTTTGGCCCGCCCTGTTCGGCTGGTCGATGAATCCGCATTTCAGCCCGTTCCATCTGCTGAGCTACGTCTTCATTGGCGGCGGTTTCATGCTGATCGCCGCCGCGTGGCGGGTGCTGCACGAGGCGCAGAAGAAGGGAATTCTCGCGACGACCGGCCCTTATGCCCGCATGCGGCATCCGCAGTATGTCGGCTTCGCGCTGATCATGATCGGATTTTTCCTGCAGTGGCCGACACTGGTGACGGGCCTGATGCTGCCAGTGCTGCTGGTCATGTATTGGCGGCTCGCAAGGACCGAAGAGCGCGAAGTGGAAGCGGCCTTCGGTGACCAATACCGCCGCTATGCCAGTGCGGTTCCTGCTTTCCTGCCGCGCCCCACCAATCTGCTTCGTTCGAGCAGGGGGTGACTGTGGCGATTTTTCCTTCTCATCAACCAAGGAGTACGAAACGTGAGAACACGAAACCTTCAGGCGGCCCTGTTCGCGGGTTTGCTACTTATCGGGACCGCAGCATCGGTCGCAGCCCAAACCAGCGCACAGCCACAGGACGAACACCACCCGGAAGAAACCCAGGACGCTCCGCCAGCGAGCCCGGCGCCCGGTGACGCGCCCTCAGCAGCCGCACCCGGAAGCATGCCCGGCATGGGCATGATGACGCCGGAGATGATGCAGATGATGCAGCGCATGATGAGTCAGGGTGCAATGACCGGGATGATGATGGGCGAAATGGCAGGCCAGGGCATGGCCGAGGGTGGCGCGGTTCCAGGCATGGCCGGTCAGATGCCCATGGCAGGCATGATGGCGTGCCCGATGATGCGAATGATGATGAACGGCCAGGCAGGAATGGGCATGCCCGGCATGATGGGTGGTCAGGGCATCCTCCTCGGAACGCCGAACGGCACACCGGAGGAGATGACGGAGGATCGCGTCCGCGCCTTGCTCGAGCAGCAGTTGACCAATCTTGGCAATCCCCGTCTGAGGCTCGGCGAGATCGGCACTGCGCCTGACGGGAGCATCACTGCAGAGATCGTTACCGTGGACGGCTCGCTGGTGCAGAAGCTCGCCTTCAACCGCTATCCCGGTCTGGTCCGGCAGATAGCCGAATAGGCGCGCGGACTTGTGACACCGGTACTGGCGCCCGCCTAAGGAGAACACGATGAAAACAATCGCAATCGACGTCGGCGACTTGCTGACAGCCTTGGGCCCGGACGAAGTGGGACGGCGGATCGGCGAGGTGCCGGGCGTCGAAAGCGTCTCCGTGGATCACGCGTCGCAAAACGCCACGGTCGAATACGACGAGACCCGCATAAAGGTCGCCGACATCAAATCCTTGGTTCGGCGGCCTGGTCCCGGCGTCGATGCGCCGCCTGCCGCTTCGACCGGCAGGGGGCACGAAAGCCACGCGATGGCCGGAGCATCACCAGAGAGTCCAGGACCGGCATCGGGCCATTCAGGACACCGGGACCATGACAAGCACGCGGGCCACTCGCCCGCGATGTTTCGGGACCGCTTCTGGCTTTCGCTTGCCCTGACGGTTCCGGTGGTCATCTGGTCGGCCCACATCCAGGACCTTCTCGGCTACCGGGCCCCCGCGTTTCCCGGATCGGACTGGATCGGTCCCGTGCTCTCCACGGTCGTCTTCCTCTACGGCGGTCTGGTCTTCCTGCAGGGGGCCTGGCGGGAAATGCGGTCCCGACTGCCGGGGATGATGACCCTCATCTCGCTCGCGATCTCCGTCGCCTTCCTGTTTTCTTGGGTGGTTCAGCTCGGCCTGATCGACGCGAGTGCCCTGTGGTGGGAACTGGCCACGCTGGTCACGATCATGCTCCTCGGCCACTGGATCGAGATGCGGTCCATCAATCAGGCCGAGGGGGCACTGAAGGAACTGGCGAAGCTCCTTCCGGATACCGCGACGCGGATCACCGACGGGGGCGAGGAGAAGGTGGCCGTCAGCGCGTTGCAGAACGGTGACCTGGTGCTGGTTCGGCCGGGCGAGAGCATTCCGGCAGACGGAACCGTGCGAAAGGGAGAGAGCGACGTCAACGAGGCCATGATCACCGGCGAGTCCCGGCCGGTGAAGAAGCGGGAAGGCGACGAGGTGATCGCCGCCACGATCAACGGAGAGGGATCTCTCCGCGTCGAGGTTACCGGTACCGGAGAGAAAACCAAGCTTTCCGGCATCATGCGGCTCGTGGCCGATGCCCAGAAGTCCAAGTCCAGAGCGCAGCACCTTGCAGATCGTGCGGCCCGGCTTCTCACGGTTGTCGCGATCGTCGCGGCCGCCATCACCATCGCGGTGTGGCAGTCTGTCGGCGCAGCGATCGACTTTTCCGTGGTGCGGATGGTGACGGTGCTGGTGATCGCCTGCCCGCACGCTCTTGGATTGGCCGTGCCGCTGGTGGTGGCCATCTCGACGACGCTGGGCGCCCGCAATGGGCTTCTGGTGCGCGACCGGCGGGGACTCGAAGAGGCGAGGAACCTCGACACCGTGATCTTCGACAAGACCGGCACCTTGACACTCGGCGAGTTCCGGGTCGTGGCGATGTCCGTCGCGGATGGGCTGGCCGAGGACGAGGCGCTTCGGATCGCATCCGGCATCGAAGCCGAATCCGAGCACCCGATCGCCCGGGGCATCGTGAAGACCGCACAGGACAAGGGCATAGACGTGCCCGTCGCCGAAGGCTTCCGCGCAATCACCGGCAAGGGCGTGGCGGCGACGATCGCCGGCACGGAATACCACATGGGTGGCCCGGCTCTTCTCAAGGCCGAAAATGTGCAGGTACCGCCGGTGCTGCTGGAGGCGGCGAAGGCGGCGGCCGACCGCGGGCAGGCTGCCATTTATCTCGTCCGCGAAGGCAAGGCCCTGGCCGTGTACACCGTGGCGGACGCGATCCGGGAGGAGAGCCGCGAAGCAATCGTGGCGCTGCATGAACGGGGGATCGAAGTTGCCATGCTGACCGGCGACGCGCAGGCCGTGGCCGATGCCGTCGCCAGGGAGCTGGGCATCGATACCGTGTTCGCGGAAGTGCTGCCCGAGGACAAGGCCTCGAAGGTCCGCGAGCTTCAGGCTCAGGGCAAGAAGGTCGCAATGATCGGCGATGGCGTCAACGACGCCCCAGCCCTGGCCACGGCCGATATCGGGATCGCGATCGGTGCGGGCGCGGATGTCGCCGTCGAGGCCGGGCATATCGTGCTGGTGCGATCCGATCCCCGCGACATCCCGCGGATCATCACCCTGAGCCGCGCCACATACCGCAAGATGATCCAGAATCTCTGGTGGGCGGCGGGTTACAACATCTTCGCGATCCCCCTTGCCGCCGGCGTTCTGGCGCCTTGGGGCATACTGC
>CAJQNW010000251.1 GCA_905479765.1 uncultured Tepidamorphus sp.
CAACCCGCTGCGCACCGGCGCGGTCAGCCCGAGCGGCCGCTGGCTGGCCCGTGCGATGGCCGCCGAGGTCGACGCGGACGACGACGGCCCGGTGATCGAACTGGGCCCGGGGACGGGCGTCTTCACCAAGGCGCTGATCGATCATGGCGTCAAACCGGAGCGGCTGACGCTGATCGAGTACAATCGCGATTTCTGCGAGCTGCTGGCCAAACGGTTTCCCGGCGTGCACATCATCCAGGGCGACGCCTATGCACTGAGCGACCACCTGGACAGGCACGGCATCACGGATCTTTCGGCGATTGTCACCGGCCTGCCGCTGCTCAGCCGCCCGCTGAAGCGCCGGATCGAACTGATCGAGGCCGGTGTCGGCGCGCTGAAGCCCGGCATGCCGCTGATCCAGTTCACCTATGCGCTGCAGGCCCCGGTCCCGGCGCAGCCCGGGCTTTTCAACGCCAGGCGCGGGCGCCGCGTGCTGTTCAACCTGCCGCCGGCAACCACGTGGATCTATTCGCGGGACTGATCGGCAAGTCATCTCAGGCTGGCGTGCGGCCGGCCGTGCTCAGTGCCTCCGGTTTTCGCCGTTCCGGAAGGAGATCGTCTCGTGACCAAACCCGCCATCCTTGTCTTCGCCGGCAGCATCCGGACCGGGTCGATCAACGAGAAGCTGGCCGTGAACGCGGCCGCGGCGATCGCAGACGCCGGTGGCGACGTCAGCCATATCTCGCTCAGCGACTACCCGTTGCCGATCTACAACGGTGACCTGGAAGACGCCGAGGGCGTTCCGGAGAACGGGAAAAAGCTCGCGGAGCGGTTCGTGGCGAGCCAGGGCATCTTCATCGCCGCGCCGGAATACAACGGCGGCATCACGCCGCTGTTGAAAAACACGATCGACTGGGTTTCGCGCCCGAAGTCCACCGAGCACCGCCCCGGCCCCTACAAGGGCCGCGTGTTTGCGATCGGCGGGGCCTCGAACGGTGGGTTCGGCGGATATCGCGGCCTGCTGCAGCTCCGCCATACGCTGGAGAACGCGCTTGGAACGCTGATGGTGCCGGAGATGATCTCGGTACCGGGCGCGAACCAGGCGTTCGACGAGGCCGGAAAACTGACCGCCGAACGACCGGCCGGCCTCCTGAAGACGGTGGCGGAACGGCTTGTCGCGATGGCGAAGACGTTCGGCAGCTGAGACCTGTCCGATCAAAACGCCCTGGATGCTGGACCTTTTTCTTCTTTTGTGAAAATCTGCCGCTACGTAATTTCGTCGGCATAATTTTTGCGCACAAAAGGGGTTTGATATGCCTCGTCCGTTGTCCGTTGTGATCAGCCTTTTCCTTGCCGTTTCCCTGGCCGGAGCATTCGCCGCGCCGGCAGGCGCCCAGACGGCGACGAACCTCAAATGCAAGGGCTGCGTCGGCAAGAAGGACCTTGGAAAGAAGGCGGTTCGGAAAAAACATCTCAAGAATAACGCGGTTACGGGGAAAAAAATCAAGAACGGCACCGTTGGCGCCGCCGACCTTGCCGCGGCCGCCAAGCCGACCGGAGCGGACTCCGCTTTTGGCGATCAGGCAATAGCCATCCCCACCGACACGACCGTGCGGTCGGTAACAATCACTGCACCGACCGCGGGTTTGGTCCTCGCCATGGCTTCCGGCACGTATTCCATCGCCGCCAGTACGGGCGCGACCTGCTCCATCACACTGGGGCAGACGCTCGACACCACGCATGGGGTCACGGGATCAACGTCCACCCTCGAATCCGTGTCCTTCGCGGCAAACCGGCTTTTTGAGGTGCCGGCCGGCGATTCGACGATCAACCTCGTCTGTGCGCGGACTTTCGGCAGCGACGGTGCTGCGGTTGTGAATAGCGTGCTGACCGCGGCGTTCATTCCGAACCGGTATTGAGGCAACCCAACGCGCTGCTTCCACGGCCAGCCATTGACAGGCCGGGCCGGGCGATTCACAACCGCGTCACCGACCGGCATTGTAATCCGAGGCAAGGAGCGGCCCATGACGTCCGAGACCACGCGCGCGCGCGACCGGCTGATCGTCGGGCTCGACCTGCCCTCGCCGGCGGAAGCCGAAAAGATGGTCGCCACGCTCGGCGATGCGGTCACCTTCTACAAGGTCGGGATGCAGCTCAGTTTCTCGGGCGGGCTTGGCTTTGCCCGCGAGCTCGTCGAGGGCGGCAAGCACGTCTTCCTCGACATGAAGCTTCTGGATATTCCCAACACCGTCGCCCACGCAGTGGAGGCGATCGCCGACATGGGCGTCACCTTCACGACGATCCACGCCTATCCGCAGGCGATGCGCGCGGCTGTCGAGGGGCGCGGCGATTCCGGGCTCAGGCTGCTCGGCGTCACGGTGCTGACCAGCCTCGACGACGCGGATCTGACCGAAGCAGGTTATGGCGACGATGTCAGCACGCTGGTCAAGCGGCGCGCGAACCAGGCCGGCGAGATCGGCATGGACGGGCTGATCTGTTCGCCAAAGGAAACGCTGGCGATCCGCGAGGAGGTGGGCAACGGGCTCACCCTGGTGACGCCCGGCATCCGGCCCGCCGGCGCCGACGCCGGCGACCAGAAGCGCGCGGCAACACCGGAAAGCGCCATCCGCGACGGCGCCGACTATCTCGTCGTGGCGAGGCCGGTTATCAAGGCGGACGATCCGCGCGCGGCGGCCGAGCGAATCGTCGCCGAGATCGATTCGGCCACGAAATAAATCCAAGCTAAACCACCAACGACATCACAGGGAGACTGCCATCATGGCCAAGGGATACTGGATCGCGCATGTCACCGTTCATGATCCGGAGCGCTACAAGCGTTATCAGGCTGCCAACGCGGCGGCTTTCTCGAAGTACAATGGTCAGTTCCTGGTTCGCGCCGGACAGTCAGAGATGATGATCGGCTCCATGAAGGACCGGCATGTCATCATAGAGTTCCCCGACTACCAGGCAGCGCTCGACTGCTACCGTTCGCCGGAATACCAGTTCGCCATCGAGGAACGCGGAGAGGCAGCCGACGTCGATCTCGTGGTCGTCGAGGGCTATGACGGGTAGCAGCCGGGACAGGCCGCGCTACACGATAGGCACCCAATCCGGCGCAGCGGCCGTTCTGGGTCCCGGATCAAGTCCGGGACACGAGTCCTCGTTTTCGGGCAAGGGCGTCTCGGCGATCGGAAATCTCGTGTCCCGGACTTGATCCGGGACCCAGAAGCGGCTCGAACAGCCCTTCGTTGACCCTCATGGCTGGCATAGCTTGCCTCCGTATGCCGGCCTGATATACCGGCGCCCATGAACGGGAGACTGTCATGACCGACATGCGGCTGATCGTTGTCGGCGCCGCCGGGCGCATGGGGCGCGAACTGATGCGCACCATCACCGAGACCGACGGCGCGTCGCTGGTCGGCGCGATCGAGCGCGACGGTGCCGCCGAGATCGGTGCGGATGCGGGCGAACTTGCCGGCGTCGGCCCTCTCGGCGTCACGGTCACCGACGACGCACTGCCGGTTTTCGCGCGCGCCGACGGGGTGATCGACTTCACCGTTCCCGCCGCCACGATTGCCTTCGCCGAACTGGCCGCGCAGGCCCGCATCGCCCATGTGGTCGGGACGACGGGGCTGAGCGAGACGGATGGCACGAAGCTCGAGGCTGCTGCGCGCCACGCCGTGGTCATCCGTTCGGGCAACATGAGCCTCGGGGTCAACCTGCTGGCGGAACTGACGAAAAAGGTCGCCGCCGCGCTCGATGCCGATTTCGATATCGAGATCGTCGAGATGCACCACCGCAACAAGGTCGACGCGCCGTCGGGCACCGCCCTGATGCTGGGCGAGGCGGCGGCGACGGGCCGGGAAGTGGCGCTCGACCAGCACGGCGTCTGGGCGCGGCACGGCCAGACAGGCGCGCGCAAGCGCGGCGACATCGGCTTCCAGGCGCTGCGCGGCGGCACGGTGGTCGGCGAACACACGGTGATCTTCGCCGGGCCGCACGAGCGCATCGAAATCACCCACAAGGCCGAGGATCGCGGCATCTTCGCGCGCGGCGCGGTGAAGGCCGCGCTGTGGGCGCGCGGCCGCAAGCCGGGCCTCTATTCAATGGCCGACGTTCTCGGCCTCACCGACTGACCGACAGGAGTTAGCGAATGGACCGCCTTCTCGTCCTCGTCCGCCACGGACAGAGCGAATGGAACCTGAAGAACCTCTTTACCGGCTGGAAGGATGTCGGCCTGACCGAACAGGGCCTCGCCGAGGCGCATGCCGCCGGACAGTCGCTGAAGAACGCGGGGATTTCCTTCGACGTGGCGTTCACGAGCGACCTGACGCGGGCCCAGCACACGCTCGACATCATGCTCGGCGAGATGGATCTGAAGTCGATCCCGATCATCCGCGACCAGGCGCTGAACGAGCGCGACTACGGCGACCTGACGGGCTTGAACAAGGACGACGCGCGAAAGAAATGGGGCGAGGACCAGGTGCATATCTGGCGCCGCTCCTATGACGTTCCCCCGCCCGGCGGCGAGAGCCTGAAGGACACGGTGGCGCGCACCCTGCCCTATTACGTCTCGGAGATCCTGCCGCGCGTGCTGCGCGGCGAGCGCGTGCTTGTTGCCGCGCACGGCAACTCGCTGCGCTCCATCGTCATGGTGCTGGAACGACACAACCGGGAGACCATCCTGAAGCGTGAAATCGCCACCGGCGCGCCGATCGTCTACCGGCTGGCGGCCGATTCCACGGTCGCCGAGACGCTGGACCTCGCGGCCTGAAGGGTGGCCGAGGCTTGGCCTCTCGCAATAATCCGCTCAACCCCGCGAAAACGGGGATCGCCTGACCGGAGCCGTCCTCTCATCGCGAACCGGTTCCCGCTTTCGCGGGAACGAGCGAAGCAGGACAATCTAACTCCCCACGCCGGCGAGCCCTGCTTCCCAGCCGAGGATCGCGCGCTTGCGCGTCAGGCCCCAGTGGTAGCCGCACAGACCGCCTGATTTGCCGAGCACGCGGTGGCAGGGCACCACGAAGGAAATCGGATTGCGACCGACCGCCGATCCGACGGCGCGGGCCGCCTTCGGCTTGCCGAGCTTCAAGGCGATGTCGGAATAGGTCGTCGCCCTGGCAAACGGGATGCGCAGCAGCGTTTCCCAGACCCGGATCTCGAAATCGGTGCCGATGAAGACAACGCGCAGCGGATTGTCCGGGCGCCACAGCTCGGGATCGAAGATACGGCGCGCGTAGGGCGCCGTCGCCGCGAGATCCTCGTGGAAATTCGCCTGCGGCCAGCGCGACGTCATGTCGGCGAGTGCGGCGGCACGATCCTGTTGCGCGTCGGCGAAAGCAATGCCGGCAAGCCCGCGCGGCGTCACCATCACCAGCGCCTCGCCGAAGGGGCAATCGTGAAAGCCCCAGGCGATGTCGAGGCCTGCGCCGCGTGCGGCATATTCGCCGGGGCTCATCGCCTCATGCGTCACGAACAGATCGTGCAGGCGGCTCGGACCGGAGAGGCCTACCTCATAGGCCGCATCGAGGATGGAGGCCGAATCGCGCAGGAGATCGCGGGCATTGTCGAGCGTGATCGCCTGGATAAACGCCTTCGGCGTCAGCCCGCACCAGCGCCGGAACAGCTTCTGCAGCCGCGTCGGCTCCATACCGACATGTTCGGCGAGGCGCTCCAGAGACGGCTGATCGCGCCAGTTGTCGGTGATGAACTCGACCGTGCGGCGGATCGCGTCGTAGTCGGTCGGCGCGGCCTTCAGCGGCTCGGCGGCAATAATCGCAGGATTGGTCATGAGATTCATCATAGCGTGTCTCGCAGGCGTTTTGGATTGCCCGCACGCTAGCTGTGCATGACCGCCCGCGACACCCGAATCCTGATCCAGTCCCCGCACGTCATTGCCGGGCTTGACCCGGCAATCTCGGGCGTTTGGCACGAGATGCCCGGATCAAGCCCGGGCATGGCGTAGAAGGGGCGGGTACGGTCCAAGCGTTCCGAGAGTCCTACCGCGATAACCCGCGCCGGGCCGTGGCGAGTGCCGCAGACAGCGCGTTGAGGAAATCGGCCTTTTCCGGCGCCGACAGCCATTCGGCGATATCGAGCTTCTTGCCGTGCGAGGCCAGCGACACGCGGGTGAGATCACCGTCGTGGTCGCGGCCGATATCGATCCGGACCCAATAGGGATTGTATCGCCATTCGGCGATCGCGCCCCTGGCCGAGACGCGGCGGACCAGCAATTCGGTTTCGGTGATCCGGATCAGTTCGCGCGCGCGCCCGGCCTTATAATTTGCCCGGAACGCGAGGAAAATCAGCAGGACGTCGAGACCGAAGAAGCCGAACACCGGCCAGGCGCCCATCGACAGGAAGACCAGGCCGGTGACGAAACTGACACAGCCGACCGCGACCATGAAGATGATGAAGCCGCGCCGCGACAAAGAGCGGTGCGGGGCGATGACGGCGGAGAAGATCTCGCGATCCGTTTCCGGATTGGCAGCGTCCATGGGTGCCAATATAGAGACATATGCCAAAGATTCAGCCCGCGACGAAACGCCCCGCCAAATCGCCCGCCACGCCCAAGATCTCGCCCCGCACGGCGGCCGCGCCGAAAAAGGCCGCCAGGCGACGCGTCAGCAAGCTGAAACCGGAGGAAATCCAGCGCCTGTTCGCGGCGCTGCAGAAATCCAATCCGGAACCCAAGAGCGAGCTCGAATACGTCAACCCGTATACGCTGCTGGTCGCCGTGGTGCTGTCGGCGCAGGCAACCGACGTCGGCGTCAACAAGGCGACGCGGGACCTGTTCGCCATCGCCGACACGGCCGAGAAGATGGTGGCGCTGGGCGAGGATACGGTTCGCGAGCACATCAAGACGATCGGGCTTTATCGCAACAAGGCCAAGAACGTCATCGCGCTATCGAAACGGCTGGTCGCGGAAACCGGCGGCGCGGTGCCGCACGACCGGGAGTATCTCGAAACACTACCGGGAGTCGGGAGAAAAACCGCGAATGTCGTGCTGAACGTCGCCTACGGCGAGCCGACGATTGCCGTCGACACCCATATTTTCCGGATCTCGAACCGCACCGGCCTTGCGCCGGGCAAGGACCCGCTTGCGGTTGAACTGGCGCTCGAAAAGGTCGTGCCGGACGAGTACCGGCTCTACGCCCATCACTGGCTGATCCTGCACGGACGCTACATCTGCAAGGCGCGCAAGCCCGAGTGCTGGAAATGCGTGATTTCGGATGTCTGCAAGTATCCCGACAAGACCGCCTGAGGCGGCTCCCGTCTAATACCGCCCTTCCGCCGAAATCCGCTTGTGCAGCCGCACCATGAAGGCGGTGGCGAACAGCGGGGTGGCGAGGTTGACGACCGGGATCATCACGAACAGGGCGACGAACAGGCCGGCTGCAAAGATGCGGCCGCCGTTGGCGCGGCGCAGGTCGCGGGCCTCGTCGTAGGGGCGGAAACGGAGCGCTGCGAGCTCGAAATATTCCCGGCCGAGCAGGTAGGCGTTGACCAGCAGGAAGGCGACGAGGTTGATGCCCGGCAGCAGCAGCAGGATCAGCGCGAACAGGTTTGCCAGGATCACCACGCCGAAGAACTTCACCGAGGAGACGAGGACCTGCGCCAGCGGCAGCGGCTGGCCGGTCGGATCGGCGGGGAAGGCCGTCCGCTCGACCTTTTCGGCGATCTCGTCGAGGTACAGACCGGCGATCAGCGAGGAGACCGGTGCGGCCAGGAAGACAAGGCCGACGATGAAGCCGGCACCGGCGACGATGTCGATCGTGGTCTCGACCCAGCCCCAGGGGACGGTCACGAAATGATTGAAAAGCCAGACCAGTACGATCCAAAGCGCGACAAGGCCGGCGAGTGTCAGGCCGAAGGTGCGCAGCAGGATAGCGCGAAACGGCTTCGAGACGACATCGGACAGGGCGGCAAGTGCGTCTTCGAACATGGGCGGCTTTTCTCCTGGCTTACCTTGGTAAAGCTCGGCCCAACCTGGTGCTGTCGCTACCCATCGGCGCTTCTCAGATAGGCGGGTGGGCGGGACTCCGCAACGCGTGGGCAGGAACAAGGGAAATTTCCCCATAGTTATCAGCGTTTAAGTGGGGTTGCCGGTGAAGCCTCAAACCTTATAGTGCGGGCGGTCCACAACAGAGATTCTTTCAAATCATGGCTGAAACGAAATACGACGTCGTCGGCATCGGCAACGCCATCGTCGATGTGATCGCCCGCGCCGAAGATGACTTCCTGGTCACCGAAGACCTGGTCAAAGGCTCGATGAACCTGATCGACGAGGTGCGCGCCGATACCCTGTACGAGGCCATGGGTGCCGCGACCGAGATGTCGGGCGGTTCGGGAGCGAACACGATTGCGGGCCTTGCTTCGTTCGGCGGACGCGGTGCGTTCTTCGGCAAGATCGCCGAAGACGGCCTCGGCAAGGTGTTCGGCCATGATATCCGCGCGCTCGGCGTGCACTTCGAGACGCCGGCGCTGACGGCGGGGCCCTCCACCGCGCGCTGCCTCGTCATGGTGACGCCGGACGGTGAGCGGACCATGAACACCTTCCTCGGCGCCTGCCAGATGCTGGGGCCGAACGACGTCGACGAAGAAATCGTCGCCCAGTCCTCGATCCTCTACATGGAAGGCTACCTGTGGGATCCGCCGCAGGCCAAGAAGGCCTTCCTGCACGCCGCCAAGATCGCCAAGAAGAACGGCCGCGAAGTTGCACTGACGCTATCGGATTCCTTCTGCGTCGACCGCTACCGTGCCGAATTCCTGGATCTCATCCGGTCAAAGACCGTGACGCTGCTGTTCGGCAACGAGTCCGAGCTGCACTCGCTCTACGAGACCGCCGACACCGCATCGGCGATGGAAGCGCTCGAACAGGACTGCCCGTTCGCGGTGGTGACACGCAGCGAAAAGGGCGCGACGGTGCTGAAGGACGGCAAGCGGATCGACGTGCCGGCAGCGCCGGTCGACACTGTCGTCGACCTGACCGGCGCGGGCGACCTGTTCGCAGCCGGTTTCCTGTTCGGCCACGCGCGCGGCATGGACCCCGAGGTCTGCGCGAAGCTCGGCGCGCTGGCGGCGGCCGAAGTCATCAGCCATATCGGCGCACGCCCGCAGGTGTCATTGAAGGACCTCGCCGCGCAGCACGGTTTTTCGGTGTAGCCGTTCCGAATCGATAGCGCTGTTTCCCCCCTGTTAAAGAGGCTCGTGCTAACTGCTTCCGCAACCCTAACGGATCAGCGGAATGTCAATCCATGTGCACACGAGTTCTCTACGGGACAGGCGCCGGTACCTTCCTGACAGGCCGCTCCATGGACTGGAGCGACGTCCACATGCAGACGGACCTCTGGACGTTTCCACGCGGAATGGCACGTAACGGCGGTACCGGCGACGGGACCGTACACTGGACGTCTACATACGGGTCGGCCGTCATCGTCATTTACGACCTCGCCACCTCCGACGGCCTGAACGAGGCCGGCCTCGCCGGCAACCTGCTCTATCTGGCCGAATCCGATTTCGGAGACGCGGCAGCTCGCGAGAAGCCGACAATCTCGGTCGGCGCGTGGCTGCAATACATGCTCGACAATTACGCAACCGTGGCCGAGGCGGTCGCGGCAATGCGGAACGATCCGCTGACGATCATCACTGCGGACGCGCCGAACGGGAAGCCCGCGACGGTGCACATCGCCCTGTCCGACGCGGGCGGCGATTCGGCCATCTTCGAATTCGTCGGCGGAGCGCTGACAATCCACCACAGCGCGGACTACCGGGTGATGACGAATTCACCGGTCTACGATCAGCAGCTTGCCATCAATGCCTATTGGAACCTGATCGGCGGCCAGCATTTCCTGCCGGGCACGATCACGGCGGCGGACCGGTTCGCACGGGCCAGCTACAATCTGAAGTCGACGCCGAAGTTCGACGATCGCCGCGCCGCCCTTGCCGCGATCTTCTCGCAGATGCGCGCCGTGAGCACGCCGCTCGGCATGAGCGATCCCGAGAAGCCGAACATTTCCTCGACCCTGTGGCGCACCGTCGTCGACCATGACGCGCGGCGCTACTACTTCGATTCGGTCATCAATCCGTCGGTGGTCTGGATCGATCTCGACAAGGTCGAACTGGCAGAGGGTGCGCAGGTGGCAAAGCTTCCGCTTCAGGTGTCCGAGAACGTCGGAGGTAACGTCTCGGACCGGCTAACACCTGCGGAACCATTCGAGTTCCTGGTCCCCTGAGACCCGGTACAATCATATCCGATCAACCCTCTACAGCTTCCGCAGCCAGACCTCGTCGACCAGGTGGTCGCCATCCTTCTTCAGGATCAGATCGGCGCGCTGGCGAGTGGGCAGGATATTCTCTTCCAGATTGAGAAGGTTGATCCGCCTCCAGATATCCAGCGCCGTCTCTTCCGCCTCCTCCTCGGTCAGCGTCGAATAGCGATGGAAGTAGGAGCCGGGATCGCGGAAGGCGGTGTGGCGGAGCGTCATGAAGCGCTCGACGTACCAGCGCTCGACGGTGTCGGTGTTCGCGTCGATATAGACCGAAAAGTCGAAGTAGTCGGAGACAAACGGCACCGCCGTGCCATCTCTCGGCATGCGGCCCGGCTGCAGCACGTTGAGGCCCTCGACGATCAGGATGTCGGGGCGGTCGACTACCACCTGCTGGTCGGGCGGCAGCACGTCGTAGACGAAATGCGAATAGAGCGGCGCCTCGACGTTGCGCTCGCCGGCCTTGATGCGCGACAGGAAATTCAAGAGCGCGGCAACGTCGAAGCTTTCCGGGAAACCCTTGCGGTGCATCAGATTTTCGCGTTCGAGCACCGCGTTGGGGAACAGAAAGCCGTCGGTGGTGACGAGATCGACCTTCGGCGTGTTGGGCCAGCGCGTCAGCAGCGCCTGCAGCACACGCGCGGTGGTCGACTTGCCGACCGCCACCGAACCGGCAATGCCGATGATGTAGGGCACCTTGCCGTCCTTCGCGCCGAGAAAGTAGCGGGTCGCCTTGAACAGGTCCTGGGTGGCGTGGACATAGAGGCTGAGCAGCCGCGACAGCGGCAGATAGATCTGGACGACTTCCTCGATCGACAGCGACACGTTGAGGCCACGCAGCCGGAGCACCTCCGCTTCGGTCAACGTCATTGGCGTGTCGGCACGCAGCTTCGCCCATTCCTCGCGGGTGAAGATGCGATAGGGAGAGGGGACCAGGTCGGTCTCGTTCGGGAGGTCGCCGGTGACCGCGACGCTTTGCGGGTTCATTGTGTCCGTCCCGCCTTTTCCACGATACCCGACGTACCCTCGCGCCGGCCGAGCTCGGCGTACACATCCTCGAGATCCACGTCGACTGCGGCGAGCAGCACGGCCAGGTGATACAGCACATCGGCAGCCTCGGACCGGACCGCCTGCTTGTCGCCCTGCATCGCGGCAATGACCGTTTCGACCGCTTCCTCGCCGAACTTCTTGGCGCATTGGGCGACGCCGCGGTCGAACAGCTTCGCGGTATAGGACGTGTCCGGATCGGCGCCCTTGCGGGACTTCACGATCTCGGCAAGCTCTTCGATACTCAGTCGCGCTGCGGCCATGTCTTCAGTCCCGAAACCCTGTCTCTACGGATCGAGCCGCATGGGGATGCCGGCTTCGGCCATGTATTCCTTGGCTTCCCGGATCGTATGCTGTCCGAAATGAAAGATCGAGGCGGCGAGCACGGCGGTAGCGCCGCCATCGCGAATACCCGCGACCAGATGATCGAGATCGCCGACCCCGCCGGACGCGATGACCGGCACATGGACGCTGTCGGCAACGGCCCGGGTCAGGGCGATATCGTAGCCCGCCTTGGTGCCGTCGCGGTCCATCGATGTCAGCAGGATCTCGCCGGCGCCGAGCGACACGACTTCCTCGGCGAACTCCAGCACGTCGATGCCCGTCGACTGGCGGCCACCGTGGGTGAAGATTTCCCAGCGCAGTGGCTCGCCGTCGGCACTCACGCGCTTGGCGTCGATGGCTACGACGATGCACTGGTCGCCGTATTTCTCGGCCGCGGCCTTGACGAAGGCGCGGTCCTTCACGGCTGCCGTATTGATCGACACCTTGTCGGCGCCGGCGCGCAAAAGCACGCGGATGTCCTCGACCGTCCGCACGCCGCCGCCGACCGTCAGCGGCATGAAGCAATGCTCGGCTGTGCGCGTCACCGCATCGAGCAGGATGCCGCGATCCTCATGGCTGGCGGTGATGTCGAGGAAGCACAGTTCGTCCGCGCCGGCCGCATCATAAGCAAGTGCCGCCTCGACGGGATCGCCGGCGTCGATCAGGTCGACGAACTGCACGCCCTTGACCACGCGGCCGTCCTTGACGTCGAGACAGGGAATGACACGGGCTTTGAGCATCAGTCGGCTTTCCCGGCGGCGCGGATCAGCGCCAGCGCCTCTGTCGGATCCAGCCGGCCGTCGTAGAGCGCGCGGCCGGAAATCGCGCCTTCCAGGATAGCGCAGTCGGGCTGAAGCAATCGTTTCACGTCATCGAGCGAGGCAAGGCCGCCGGAGGCGATGACGGGGATCGACACCGACCGGGCCAGTTCCAGCGTCGAGGCTATGTTGAGGCCGGTCAGGATGCCGTCGCGATCAATATCGGTGTAGACGATCGCCGCGACGCCGGCGTCCTCGAACTTCTTTGCCAGATCGATCGCCGTCATTTCCGAGGTTTCCGCCCAGCCTTCGACAGCGACCTTGCCACCGCGCGCATCGATGCCGACGACGATGCGGCCGGGAAAGGCCTTGCACGCCTCGCGGACCAGATCGGGATCGCGCACCGCGACCGTGCCGAGGATCACCCGCCGGATGCCCTTTTCCAGCCAGGACTCGATACCAGCCATGTCGCGGATGCCGCCGCCGAGCTGGATCGGCATCGATACGGCCTTGATAATCGCTTTGACGGCCGGCGCGTTGACGCTCTTGCCCTCGAAAGCGCCGTTCAGGTCGACGACGTGCAGCCATTCGAAGCCCTGGGACTCGAAATCGCGCGCCTGGGCGGCCGGATCGTCATTGAAGACGGTGGCGGCGTCCATATCGCCCTTCACCAGGCGCACGCAGCGGCCGTCCTTCAGATCGATGGCGGGAAACAGGATCATAAACGTTGCCTTGCGACGCCCGCTCACGGCGCCCATTCGAGGAAGTTGCCGATCAGGGCCAGGCCGAGCTTCTGGCTTTTCTCGGGATGGAACTGGGTGCCGGCGCGGTTTTCGTGCGCGACGATTGCCGTGACCGGGCCGCCGTAGTCGGCTTCGGCGACGACATCGCCGCGATTCTTCGCGCCCAGGTGATAGGAATGAACGAAATAGGCGTGAAGACCGCCGTCGCCGGTCTCAATCCCCTTCAGCAGGGCATGATCGGAGAGCACGCGTAGCGTGTTCCAGCCCATGTGGGGGATCTTCAGGTCCGGATCTGAAGGCTCCAATCGCACAACGTCGCCGGAAATCCAGCCAAAGCCCTCGGCAACTTCGTATTCGCGGCCGAAATCGGCCATCAGCTGCATGCCGACACAGATACCGAGGAACGGGCGGCCCTTCTGTTCGACCGTTTCCATCAAGGCCTCGCGCAGGCCTGGCACACGTTCAAGGCCGCGCTTGCAATCGGCGAAGGCGCCGACGCCGGGCAAGACGACACGGTCGCTGACCCGGACGATCTCGGGATCGTCGGTCACACGGATATCGGCACGGATATCGTGCTCGCGGGCGGCGCGCTCGAAGGCCTTTTCGGCCGAGCGCAGATTGCCGGAGCCGTAATCTAGGATGGCGACACGCATGGGATACTGACCGACGACGCCTTACTCGGGTTGGGGGAACAGGCCGATAACCGGCTGATTGCCGCCCGGCGCGGGCGATCGTGGTGTCGCCGGCACACGCGAGGCCTTGGGCAAAGACGACGCATGTGTCGCCTCATCGGCCATATGGCGGCGGAAGAAGGATTGTTCAGCCTCTCCCGGGTCGCGGCCGGCAGCGACGCCGAGCATTTGCCAGCCTTTCTGCGCCAGGCTCCAACGGCGCAACCCGTTGGCTTCCAACGCAAACCACAGCGCGAACAGGACCGACAGCACGCCGACGACGAAACTGAGTTCCTCGAAAAATTCGCCGATGGCGCCGAGACCGACGCCGATCGCGAGCCAGGCCAACAGCACCCACCACATCCGCTGCCACAGCAGCCAGAACATCGGAACGAACAGCGCCGGCCAGCAGAAGCCTTCCTTGACGAAGACGATCCTGTCGAGGCGGTTGCCGCGAGACTCCGGCGGTTCGTGGACGGTGTAGACCTTCATGGCTCTACCTGAGTTGACGCGTATCGCACCGAACGGCAACCGAAACCGGCTAGCCGGCCAGGCTGCCCTTGGTGGAGGGTACCCGCGCGCCTTCGCGCGGATCGATGGTGATCGCCTGGCGCAGCGCCCGGGCAAGCCCCTTGAAGCAGCTTTCGGCTATATGGTGGCTGTTGTCGCCGTAGAAACACTCGACATGCAGCGTGACGCCGGCGTTCATGGCGAAGGCCTGGAACCATTCGCGGAACAATTCGGTATCCATGTCGCCGACCTTCGGCGCGGGAAACGCAACCCGCCAGACCAGGAACGGACGGCCCGATACGTCGACCGACACCCGGCTCAACGTCTCGTCCATCGGCAGGTGGGTGGTCGCATAGCGGGTGATGCCGCGGCGTTCGCCGAGCGCCTGCTTCACCGCCTGACCGAGCACGATACCGACGTCCTCGGTGGTGTGATGCAAGTCGACATGCAGATCGCCCTTGGCCTCGACCTTGAGATCGATCAGGGCGTGGCGGGCGAGAAGTTCGAGCATATGGTCGAGGAAGCCGATGCCGGTCGAAATCTCCGACTTGCCCTCGCCGTCCAGGTTGACGGAGACCGTTACGTCGGTCTCGGCGGTCTTGCGGGCGATTTCCGCGGTCCGCGCCTCACTCATTAGCTCGACTTTCGTCTGGGATTGACAGAAGCCGCGTTTTATCAGGCGATTGCGGCAGATGCCAGCGGGGTGACAAAAACGTTGAATCGGCTCCGCAACGGCATACATGTGCTCCCTATGCCGATCCCGGCGACGACGAGCCGGCGACAAGAGGAGTATCCATGAGTTCCAACTCCGACAACCAGTGGCACGCGACCACCATCCTGACCGTGCGCAAGGGCGGCAAGGTGGTGATCGCCGGCGACGGGCAGGTTTCGATCGGCGACACGGTGATGAAGCACACCGCGCGCAAGGTGCGCCCGCTTGGCGACGGCTCGGTGATCACCGGGTTCGCGGGCGCCACCGCCGACGCCTTCACCCTTTTCGAGCGGCTGGAAAAGAAGATCGAGCAATATCCCAACCAGCTGATGCGCGCGTCCGTCGAACTTGCCAAGGACTGGCGCACCGACCGTTATCTCAGGCACCTGCAGGCGATGATGATCGTCGCGGATACATCGATCAGCCTGGTGGTGACCGGCAACGGCGACGTGCTGGAACCCGAAAACGGCCTTGCCGCGATCGGCTCGGGCGGCAACTACGCCCTGGCCGCTGCCCGCGCGCTCGTCGACACCGATATGAGCGCGGAAGAAATTGCCCGCAGGGCGATGGCGATTGCCGCCGACATCTGCATTTACACCAACGACAAGGTCGTCGTCGAAACGCTGGATGCGAAATAAGCCGGGCCTTTCCGACCTGAGCGTATGAGGACTACCGATAAATGACCGATTTCTCTCCCCGCGAGATCGTTTCCGAACTCGACCGCTTCATCGTCGGCCAGAAGGACGCCAAGCGTGCCGTGGCCATCGCACTCCGGAACCGCTGGCGCCGCCAGCAGCTTGAGGACGGCCTGCGCGAAGAGGTTCAGCCGAAGAATATCCTGATGATCGGCCCGACCGGCGTCGGCAAGACGGAGATTTCCCGCCGGCTGGCGCGGCTGGCGAACGCGCCGTTCATCAAGGTGGAAGCCACCAAGTTCACCGAGGTCGGCTATGTCGGCCGCGACGTCGAGCAGATCATCCGCGATCTCGTGGAAACAGCGATCGGGCTGGTGCGGACGCGGCGGCGCAAGGAGGTCAGCGCAAAGGCGCATCTGGCGGCGGAAGAACGCGTGCTCGACGCGCTGGTCGGGCCTGGCGCCGGCCCGTCGACGCGGGATTCCTTCCGCGCCAAGCTGCGCGACGGCGTGCTCGACGACAAGGAAATCGAGGTCGAGCTGCGCCAGGCCGGCGGCCTGTCGATGCCGCAGATGGATGTTCCCGGCATGCCCGGTGCCTCGGTGGGCATGATCAATCTCGGCGACATGCTGGGCAAGGCCTTCGGCGGACAGACCAAGAGCCGCAAGATCATGGTGAAGGATTCCTACGAGCTTCTGATCGCGGAAGAGTCCGACAAGCTGCTGGACGACGACCAGATCACCCAGGAAGCCGTCCACATGACCGAGAACAACGGCATCGTGTTCCTCGACGAGATCGACAAGATCACCAGCCGGTCGGACAGGGCCGGCGGGGGCGACGTCAGCCGCGAGGGTGTGCAGCGCGACCTTTTACCGCTGATCGAGGGCACGACGGTGTCGACCAAGCACGGGCCGGTAAAGACCGATCATGTGCTGTTCATCGCATCGGGCGCCTTCCATGTCGCCAAGCCGTCCGATCTATTGCCGGAATTGCAGGGGCGCCTGCCGATCCGCGTCGAACTTCGCGCGCTGACGGAAGAGGATTTCCGGCGCATCCTGACTGAACCCGAAGCGAGCCTGATCAAGCAGTATGTGGCACTGCTGAGCACCGAGGGCGTCGAACTCGACATCACTGAGGACGCCATCGCCGAGATCGCCAAGATCGCGGTCGAGGTGAACGGGTCGGTCGAAAATATCGGCGCGCGGCGCCTGCAGACCGTCATGGAACGGGTACTCGACGAGATCAGCTTCGAAGCGCCCGACAAATCCGGCCAAACGCTGGTGGTCGACGCGGCCTATGTGCAGAAACACATCGGCGATCTCGCCAAGAACGCTGATCTGAGCCGCTACGTACTGTAGGGGCACAATCGGCTTCGGACACGGCAAGTGGCTTCCGTGTCCCGGATCAAATCCGGGACACGGAGCTGCGGGATTTGACCGGTGCAGACGCCAAACAACAGCACTTGTGCCTGGAACTTGATCAAGGCCCAGCTCTGCGATTGTTATTCGATCTGAACTCCTAATCGCGTTCTTCGGTCGCGCGTTTGACGCGCTGGACAAGCTCGGCAGCCTCCTCGCGGGAGAGCTTGCCGATATCGCGGGCGATCAGGTTGGCGAGTTCGGTCGCCTCCGGCGCAAGGCCTGCCGTATCGACCGTCACGCGGGGATGCGAGAGTTTGGCGAGGCGGGCGATTTCCTCCGCTTCGTCCCAGATGACGTTGAAGGTGGCGATCACACCCTGCACTAAATGCCAGGGCGGCTGGCCGCGCTTGCCGTGTTCCAGCGCTGACAGATAGGCCGGTGACACGCCGAGATTGGCGGCCAGTTGAGACAGGGTGATACCGCGCGCCTGGCGCATGGCGCGCAGCCGGGCGCCGAACGGAGTCATCGGTCGGAATCTCCCGAGAAACGGTCACTGCGGCGCAGCTGAACGTAAAGCGCCCCGTCGCCGCCTTTTTTCAGGTGCGCGCGCTCGTAACCCACGACCATTGACCGGAATGGCGGCGTCGACAGCCATTCGGGCACGGACCGGCGCAGCACGCCCCGTGTCCCCTCCTCCCACCAGTCGCCGTGACCCTCGACCTTGCCCTTGCCGGTCACCACCAGTACGACCCGGTAACCCCGGTCACGCGCGACGTGCAGGAAGGAAAGCAGCCGGGCATGGGCCTCGCGCTGGGTCAGGCCGTGCAAATCGACCTTGGCGTCGACGACCCGCGACCCCTTGCCGATACGGCGCGTCAGCCGCTTGTCGAGCGGAGCAAGCGACGGCGCGGGAGGTGGGACCTGTTTTCGAACGGCCGGTTCCGCGGGGCGGACTATCGGTCTGGTCTTCTTGGTCGCCGGAGAAAGCGCGGGCTGCGGTTCCGGCGCCAGCGCCTTGATCGAATCGGCGGCACGCTTCGGTTTCAGAGGTTCTGTTCTCAGTGGCTTAACAGTATCGGTAACGCGCCGCCACAGCTCCCGGTCCTCGCTGTCCAGATGTTTTGGCCGGCGCGGCGCCATCGCTTCGGGTTCGTCCTTTTATCTCTCAGGGCTCAGGGAGCGGGGATGAACACGTAGAACGTCCCGTCCGCCTTGATCCCGCCAGCCATCGAGCCGGCCTCCTTGCCGGTTCCCCAGAACAGGTCGGCACGGGCAGGCCCCTTGATCGCCGAGCCCGTGTCCTGAGCGATCATCAGATGGCGAAAGGGTTCGCGTGCCCGGTTCTTTCCCGTCGGCAGGTCGGCGTCGATGAAGATCGGCGTTCCGTAGCTGTGATAGCCGGTATCGACGGCGATCGAGCGACCGGCGGTCAACGGAACGCCCTCACCGCCGATGGGACCGAGATCGGGCGCCAACCCGGCAATCTCGCGAAAGAAGATGTAGGAACGGTTTTCCTGCAGCAGCGACGCGACCTGCTCCGGATTGTCCCGGAAGAAGGCGCGCATGCCGTCCATCGAGAAGCCGCCTTCGGGAACAATGCCCTTGGCCTGCATCGCCTTGCCGACCGAGGAATAGGGATGGCCGTTCTTGCCGGCAAAGCCAACACGCATCAAGGACCCGTCGGCCAGCGCGATGCGGGTCGAGCCTTGAATGTGGATATAGAAGGCCTCGACGGCATCCTCGACATAGACGAGCGGCTCGACGAGACCGTCCAGCGCGCCGTTGTCGATATCGGCACGGTCCGCGAACGGCGCGAAGCCCTGAGCCGTCTTGCGTCCCCAGCTCAACGTATCGTCCCAGCCCTCCGGCCGGTTCTTGTCGGTGATCGGCACGAGATCGGACGGCAGCGGATAGAGCGGGGTCGAGAATTTCTCGGATTTCTGCCGCGATCCTGGCACGACCGGCTCGTAGTACGCCGTGATGACGGCTTCGTTGTCGGAGGGTTCGATGCGGTAGGGATCGAAATTGCCGGTGAAGAAGGCGCGGATCGTTTCCGGGTCGGAGCCGGACAGGGCTTCGGCTCTCAGGCAAGCAGCGACCAGCGCGCTTTCGTCGCGACCACGCGCGCAGGAACGCAGAAACGTCTCGAAGGCCTGCTCGAGATCGTCATCCAGGAACCCGGGCAATTCCTCGAACGCGACCGGAACGAGCCGGTGTCCGGCCTGAATGATCGGGTGGTCTCGAATCACCGGGTCCTGGCGCGGCAGCACGAGGAAGATCGCCACCACGGCTGCGGCAAAAACAGCGCAGGCGGCATAGGCGGCCTCGATCCGCCAGCCGGGCCGCGCGGTCAGACGCGCCGCAAGTCCGGCCAAAGAAGTCGCCCCCGGAATTGGTGGCCTAGTCGGCAGACTCGGTGGCAACGAGCTTCCAGTTCGGATCGCGGGACCCGATATCGCGGGCAAAGGTCCAGATATCCGTCACCTCGGTGACCGTGTTCGGGTCGCCCTGGATCACATTGCCGTCCTTGTTGCGGGTGGCGGTGATC
>CAJQNW010000252.1 GCA_905479765.1 uncultured Tepidamorphus sp.
CTCACGCCCGGTGACCAGCAGATAGAAATACCCGGTGAACGTCATCCGGCCCATCAGGTCGCCGCACAGATCGCGGTCCCGCACGGTGATGTTCGCCGCGTCTGCCGTGCAGATGGATGAAACGGCCCGGCTCTGCTTGCCGATGAGCATTCTATCGCCTCCCTGGAGCCCCTTACCCCCCTGCCATGAGGACGGTCGGCGCCACTATCGTTGAACCGCGCCATCCAGTCGGTATGGCGCGAACATGCAGGACAATTTTGTAGGACAATTTTGATAGCGTCAAGCTTGCATGTGTCGGTACTCCCCGGCTAATTGAGCCTCTCGGTGCGGAAGGCCTGGATGGAACGGGATCTCGAAAAAAACGGTGCGGCGGAGCGTGGCAGCACGGTGGACCGCCTTGTCGAAGGTCTGCGGCAGGGCATTCTGAATAGCCGTTATGCACCCGGTCAGCGCCTCATCGAGGCCGACCTCACGCGTGATTTCGGCGTGTCCCGCGGTCCGCTGCGCGAGGCGTTCCGCCGGCTTTCGGCCGAAGGCCTGGTGCAGCTGGTGCAGAATCGCGGCGCGGTGGTACGCCGACTGTCCTATCGCGAGACCATCGAGCTGTTCCAGATCCGCACCTCGCTGGAAGGCCTGGCAGTGCGGCTGGCCGCCGGAGCGATCGACGAAGGCGACAATCGTGATCGCTTTTCAAAGGCCGTCCAACAGATCTGGGTCGAGGCTCCGCGCACTTCCGGCGCCGCCTATCACGAGGAAAACCGCATGTTCCACAATGCGATTTTCGACATCTGCGGCAACGCCCAGCTTGTGGAACTGAGCAAACAACTCCAGCTGCCGCTCATCATGCTGCAGCTAAGCGGGGCGATGACACCGCGCATGTACGACGATTCGGTTGCCGAGCACCGCGCGATTGCCAAGGCCGTTCTCGATGGCGACGGCGATGCCGCGGAGGCCGCGCTACGCACCCACCTGAATCGCGCCAGCGAGATCGCCAACCGCATGCCGACCTCGATCTTCCGGAAGTGAGCAGGTCGCCGCACAGACAGCGTTGACGGGCGAGCACGCGGTGTCAGAGCCGGGTGCCCGATACGGCGTGTTTCCGACGTCAATCGACCAATAGACGAAGGGCATCTGAAGACACGCGGGATTATTCCTCAACCGCCAAAGCTACCGGCGACTCGTTTTTTGCTGAACCCGTTTGGCTCCGACACCGCCCGCAAAGGCGCCTTCATCACGAACGCCCGGCAAAAGTGACCTTGCCCGTGTGCCACCGCTCTATTCGGCGGCAGCCTCAAACTCCGCGCGAATCTCCTGTTGCCCCGCGCCAACCGCCAACAGCAGCGCAAGCAGCAACCGGGCCTTGAGCCCGTCAAGGGCGACCGAGGGTATCAGCCCCCGTTCCAGCAATCTCAGTTCAGACCCGCCGAAATCGCACGTCGCCGTGTGAACTTCACCAACCCCCGTGCGCGAGGCAAACACCGTGGGCATGCGGTCGGCCAGATTTCCGAGTGCTTCGAGCGCGCGTTCGGATACGTGCCCGGCGCCGTAGGTCTCGACAACAGCGCCGGCGAACGTGTCAGTGTCGATAAGCTCAATCAGCCGTGGCGAATCGCCGAGGCTGAGCTTTACGAGGGCTACTTGAGGGAACGCTACTCCGCCGGGAACGTCGAACCGCCGGGCCCGGTGGCGCGGCACCAACGGGATCCGCACGCGGCCCTCGGCGACCCAGCCGACGGCGCCGAGCTGAGGCGAATCGAATGTCGCCGTCGACGTCGCATGGCCCTTCCGCACGAAGCGGGCGAGATGGACCTCGTCATTCATCACCACGAGCGTGCCAACTCCGCGCGCCACGGGACTGGCCGCGACCCGCACAGCAGACAATAGATTGGCAAGCCCGTCCGCGCCGGGGTGACCGGCATTGCGCATCGCGCCGGTCACCACGACGGGGATATCGGTTTGGACAAGGCGGTCGAGGAGAAATGCGGTCTCCTCCAGGGTATCGGTCCCCTGCGTGACGACGACCCCATCGGCTCCCTCGGCGGCAGCGTTCTGTATGCGGGCCGCCAATGCCGACATGGCGGCGAATGACAGTTCCGCGGACCCGATCCGCAGAAAGGACTCCGCGCGTATCTCCGCGACGGTTGCGAGCGCCGGCAGCGCGCGGACCAGATCATTGGCATCCAGGTCCATTGTCGCGGCGTGTCCCGGCTGCGCCGGGGAAGCCGCTATCGTGCCTCCCAGAGCAAGGATCGCAATCACTGGTCCGGACATGTGATCAGCCTTTCCGCAATGCCGCGACCGGTCAGGTGATTCCCCGGTCGAAGGGATACTTGCTGTCCGTCTCGAAGGGATGCCGGGCGCGAAAATCCCGCTGGATGTTGTGGCAGGTGTCGAAGCTCACCCCCGGCTTGGCGGCCATGTGCTCGATGAGCCGCTCGAGCATCAGCAGGACCTGCGGACGTCCCGAGACGTCGGGGTGCAGGCAGATCGGGAAGGTCGCGTATTC
The DNA here is from genome assembly GCA_905479765.1 of uncultured Tepidamorphus sp. GTDB lineage: Bacteria > Pseudomonadota > Alphaproteobacteria > Rhizobiales > Tepidamorphaceae > Microbaculum. Next base: position 2,507 of record CAJQNW010000252.1, read on the forward strand.
GTACTCGCGGTAGACCCAGTCGAACTGGTCGCGCCAAAGCTCCTCGATGTCGCGAGGATTGGCGAATCCGTAGCTGTTGGGGCTCGTCTTGATGAACAACATCGGCGGAAGGTCGTCGAGGTACCAGTTGAAGGCAAGGCTCACCAGATCGATCTCGGTGCCGCGGACGACGGGCTTCATCCACTCCTCGGCGCTCTTGGAGTAGTCGATCACCGTCCATTGGTCACCGGTGCGCGCATAGAACGGCTGGAAGTCGTGCAGCACCTGGGTGCGATCGTATTCGAAGCCGTTTTCCAGCAGCAGGTCGGTGGTGATGCGCGACATTTCTCCCCACGGGGCGATATATCCGGTGGGGCGCTTGCCGGTATGTTTCTCGATGAGCTCGACCGATCGGGCGATGACCGCCTTTTCCTGCTCAGGCGACATGTCGCGCGGATTCTCGTGCGAATAGCCGTGCGCCCCGACCTCATGTCCCTCCTTAACGACCAGTTCCGTCTGGCTTGGAAACGACTCGATCGAATGGCCGGGCATGAAGAACGTGGACTTGATGCCGTAGCGCCCGAACAGTTTCACCAGGCGCGGCAGCCCGATTTCCCCGGCCCAGAGCCCTCTCTGGATATCCTGCAGCGAATCCTCGCCGCCATAGGACCCGAGCCAGCCGGCGACGGCGTCGACATCGACGCCGAAGGTTACCTTGATATCTTTCACGGAATTCTCCTTCCTGTGGGGTCTGCGGCGGACACTTCGGTTGATCCGCCGGGCGATGGGATGACCGGATCGAGGTCTCCAAGCATGGCGTTGATCTCGCCGGCGACTGTCGCCGGCAGCTCGACATGCACGTAGTGTTTGACGTTGGGGACAATGACAAGGCGTGACTCGCGGATGCGGCGGTGCAGCGCCTGCGACATCGCCGGGGTCGACCCCTCGTCGAGCTCCCCGGTCATGATGAGGGTCGGGCAGGCGATCGCCTCGACGATGTCTACCGGATCGTTTTCCACCAGCACCTTGTAGGACGCGGCGTAGGGCGCGTGGTCCACCGAGGAGACGATGTCGATCTCGCGTTGCACGAGGACGGGATCGGAGTCGCGGAATTCGCGTGTGAACCAGCGCTCCGCGGAGGCGGGCGCCACCTGCGCCGGCGGCGTCGATGTGATGTGGGCGAGCCGGTTGGCGGCACGCGCGCGTTCCGCGTCGGTGCGATCGGCGATCGAACTCAGGAGCACCAGCGAAACAACGCGCGCGGGCTCGAGTATCGCCAGCCGCTCGGCGAAGAGCGCGCCAATCGAGAAGCCCGCAACATGGACGCGGTCGACCCCCAGCTCGTCGAGCAGGCGCAATGCGTCTTCGACGAAATCATCCATTGCGTAGGGCGGCTGCGGACTGTCAGACGCACCGTGACCGCGATAGTCGGGTGCGATGATACGGCGCCCGTCCAGCAACGGGATCAGTTCCAGCCATGTCTGCGAGGAGCTGCCGACCCCGTGCAGCAGCAGCAGCGGCGCCGCCTCGGCCTCCGGCATTGTCGATGCGATGTCGAGAAAACTGATGCGCGGAATCGAACGGGAAGTAGTGCGCGCCGCATCGCGCGCAGGAGCAGTTTGAGTCACGTTGGTTTTCGCTTCCGGATTGGGTTGCAGGGGAACAGTCATGGGGGCGGTCATGCTCGTTCGGAGCGGCGTGCGCGCAGCCCCTGGATGAGGACGGCGACGACGAGCACCGCTCCCTGCACGATCATCTGCCAGAACAGGTCGAGGCCCATGACGACGAGAAGGTTGACCAGGATGATGAGCAAGAGTGCTCCCATCGCCGAGCCGACGGCGCCGCCGCGACCGCCGCTGAACGCCACGCCACCGATGATGGCGGCCGCCATGGAATTGAGGTTGTAGTTTGCGCCAAGTGTGTTGTCGACGTAGCCGACGTAGCCGCTGAGCAGCACGCCGGCGATGGTCGCCATTGCCGCGGTCATGAGGAAAGTCGAAGCGACGACTGCGCTTACCGGCACTCCCGCGTGGCGCGCCGCCTCGCGGTTGGAGCCGACCGCGTACAGCCAGCGCCCCCAGGTCGTCGCCTTGAGCGCGACGAAGAGAAAGCCGAGCAGGACCAGCCAGATCAGGACGGGGGCCGGGATGCCTAGCACCGATCCGGTGCCGACCGCCCTGAGCCATTCGGGCGCGGATCCCGCCGACTGGCCGCGCGTATACGCCAGCCGCGCGCCGTCCACGACAATGAGGAGGGCGAAGGTGGCCACGAAGGGGGGAACCCGACGCCAGGTGACGAGCAGGCCGTTCGCGATGCCGACCGCGGCGGTGAGCACCACCAGCTGCGCCAGCAGGAGCAGTACGTTTCCGCTCGCCGCCGACTGCGCGACGAGAACGGCGGCGAAGGTCATCACGGCGGCCACGGACATATCGAGACCGCGGCCGATCAGCGCGACCGTCTGCCCGAGAACGACGATCCCGAGGATGGACGTCTGGATCAGCACGGCCCGGATATTGCCGGAGGAGAAGAATGCCGGCGCAAACACGGACGCGAAGATCAGCGTAACGACCACTGCGCTGAAGGCCGCGTAATGCGAAAGCCAGTCGAGAATACGTGCGACGCGGGCGGATTTGCGCGCGCTCGTCACCGCCGGTTCGAGTGTCGCGATATCGCTCACCGGTTCGTGTCCGTTTTATGGATTGCCACCGCCAGGAGGACGATCAGACCGAGGGCAAGGTCCTGGAAATAGGCGCTGAACTGAAACAGGTCGAACAGGTTCGAAATCACCGTTATCAACAAAACCGCGCCGAATACGCCGGCGACCGAACCGCGTCCGCCATACAGACTGACTCCGCCGATGGCGGCGGCGACGATCGACTTGAATTCCAGCCCCAGGGCCATGTTCGGATTGCCGACCCCGGAGCGCGCGAGCAGGAAGATTCCCGCCGCGGCGCTCATCAGGCCGGAAAGCGTATAGGCCAGCATGATCACCCGATCGCCGTTCAGGCCCGCCAGGCGGGCGACGTCGGGCGATCCGCCCACGGCGTAAGTCGCCCTGCCGAAGCGTGTCGACCGCAGCACCCACCAGGCCACGACCCAGACCAGCCCCATCACGAGGACGGCCACCGGCACCGGCCCCGCGGTGACTTCGTAGATTGCCATCACCGAGAAGGGAACCAGGCCGGTCGGCCCGCTGGAGATCGCCAATCCGACGCCGTAGAGCACGCCCATCATCCCGAGCGTGACGATGAAGGGCTGGGCGCCGAACTTGGCGACCAGCGTTCCGTTGAGCAGACCAAGCAAGGCGCCTGCGAGAAGCCCGAGCATCAGCACGACCGCCGGCGGCAAGACGGTCGACGTCAGGACCACGGCGACGCCAAGCCCGATGACCCGGGCCGACATGCCGACAGACATGTCGATCCCGCGGGCAAGCATGACGAACAGCTGGCCGATCGTGACCAGACCCAGCACGATCGACTGGCGCAGCACGTCCGTGACGTTGGCAAGGTCGCGGAAGGTCGCGGAAAAAATCGAGGCAACAAGGATGAGGACGACCGTAATCGTATAGATCACGACGACCGCCGCGTTGCGACGCGCCCAGCGCAATGTCCGCTGCGACCATGGAGGAGACGTTGGTGCTGTCATCGATGAAGTCGACACGGTGTCTGCGTCCTGACTATGCATTGACGGGCCGGTTCGCGGGCCCGGCCGAGGAGGCGTTCGTGGCGGCACGGATCACGGATTCCTCCGTGGCCTCGTCACCGGCGAGAGTCTCGACGATGCGACCCTCGTGGAACACCAGAATGCGATCGCACATCCCAAGCAACTCGGTGACGTCCGAGGACGCGATCAGCACGCCGGCGCCGGTTTCGGCCAGCCGCTCGATCAGTGCGTAAATTTCCGCCTTCGCGCCGACATCGACACCACGGGTCGGCTCGTCGAGCACGATCATGCGGGGGTTGCGGGAGAGCCAGCGGGCCAGCACGGCCTTTTGCTGGTTGCCTCCGCTCAGTTTCGCGATATCGGTCGTGGCGTCGCGGGGGCGCACGTCGAATTCGGCCATCGCCGACTGGACGAACGCGCGTTCCTTGCCGCTGGAAATGAGGATGAAGCGCTTCAGCCGCTCAAGCGCCGAAATGGTCAGGTTGAAGGCCACGGAGTGCCCTGCGAAGATTCCATGCGCCTTGCGGTCTTCCGGCACCATGACCAGACCGGCGCGGGCACAGGCACGCGGTGCGCGCGGCGCCGTCGCGCCGGCAATCTGCACCTTGCCCGCGCTGGCCGCTTCGAGACCGACCAGGGCGCGGCACAACGTCGTCTTGCCGCTGCCGCCGAGGCCGGACAGGCCGACGATCTCGCCACTGCCGACGGCGAGCGAAACATCGAAGATCTTCGCGGGAACACTGAGGCCGTCGACGGTCAACAACTTGCCCCGCGTCGGTGCCACACGGTCGGGAAAGAGGTCGACGAGATCACGACCGATCATGGTGTTGATGAGCCGGTCATGGCTCATTTCGCTGGTGGGAGCGGTACAGACATGCTCGCCGTCCTTGAAGACAGTGACGCGATCGGCAAGTCGAAGGACCTCATCGAGGCGGTGGGATATGTACACCACACCGCGGCCCTCCGCGCGGAGCCGATGGACGACATCGTGCAGCACGCCGAGCTCGTCGCTGTCCAGGACGGTCGACGGCTCGTCCATGATGATCACCTGCGCATCCAGCGCGAGGGCAGCGCCGATCTCGACGACCTGCTGCTCGGCGACGGTAAGCTCGCTGACGAGGCGGCTGGGATCGAGCGTCGAACCGAGGCGCTGCAACAGTCCGGTGGCGAGGGCCTCCGC
>CAJQNW010000253.1 GCA_905479765.1 uncultured Tepidamorphus sp.
CATCATCTCCTGAGTCACCCGAGCTGTCGGAAGCAACGGCGACGATGGGAGTGGTCTCGGGCTCGGGCTCGTCGACCTCGACGAATTTCTGCAGCGAGTGGATGAGTTCTTCGTTAAGATCCTCGGGCGACACCGTCTGGTCGGCGATCTCGCGAAGCGCAACGACCGGATTCTTGTCGTTGTCTCGGTCGACCGTGATCGAGCCGCCATTGGAAATCATGCGCGAGCGGTGGCTCGCCAACAGTACGAGTTCGAAACGATTTTCGACCTTGTCGATGCAATCTTCGACCGTCACGCGGGCCATGACAGGGGACTCCGGGCCATTAAAGGGAGATTAGAGGGGCATATACGCGTTTGCCACCTTAATGACAAGGCGTAACCGGCGAGTTTCTAAAGACAATCCTGTCGCCGGGGATGGTTTGGCCTTAATGGAGACAAATTGCCAGATCAGTTCCTGCTCAAACCGGCTACTTGCGAATGTGCCAATGCGTCTATAGAGCTATCCGCGCGCCGTGGGGGCGGCGGACATTTGTTCTTTCGGCAATTATTGCCGCGAGCAGGTCCGGTTAATGACGGCGTGTAAACGTCGGTCACGGCCATTGATTACGTCGCACTACAATGCGGAAGGACTTGCAATGAAATTCTACGCACACGAGCGTGTGGCGCTATTTATTGATGGCGCCAACCTCTACGCGACCTCGCGCGCGCTCGGATTCGACATTGATTACAAGCGCTTGCTTGGAGTTTTCGAATCCAAGGGAAAGCTTATACGGGCCTATTACTATACCGCGCTGGCGGAGGATCAGGAATATTCCTCGATCCGGCCTCTGATCGATTGGCTCGACTACAACGGCTTCACAGTCGTTACGAAGCCAATGAAAGAATTCTTCGATTCGACCGGACGCCGGAAGGTGAAAGGCAACATGGATATCGAACTTGCCGTCGATGCCATGGAGCTCGCCGAACGGGTCGACCACATCGTGATTTTCTCCGGCGACGGCGACTTCCGGTCGCTTGTCGAAGCCCTGCAGCGCAAGGGCAAGCGGGTCAGCGTTGTGTCGACCATCTCCTCGCAGCCGCCGATGATCGCCGACGAACTGCGTCGCCAGGCCGATGTTTTCGTCGATCTGGTCAGCATGCGCGGCGAAATCGGTCGCGACCCCTCGGAAAAGGCAGAACGCGCCGCGCGCCGTGAGGCGGCTGTGACCGAGCGCTCGCAGCGCACCGCGGGCGATGACGATTTCGACGACGACTACGACGACGATTACGTCGAGAACTGATCGTTTGCCGTCAACCGTCTCCAGCCGCGCGCCGCAGTCCCGAGCCGAACCTCCGCAGGATTGCCGCGTCTGCGCCCGGCTTGCGGCGTTTCGCGATATCAACCGAAGCAGCTATCCCGACTTCTTCAACGCCCCGGTGCCGAGCTTCGGCCCGGCCGATGCGGCGCTGCTGATCGTCGGGCTGGCGCCGGGACTGAAGGGCGCCAACCAGACCGGGCGGCCGTTCACCGGCGACTATGCCGGCGACCTGCTCTACGAAACGCTCGGCGAATTCGGATTCGCGCGCGGCACCTACCGGGCCGACCCGAATGACGGGCTGGAGCTGGTCGATTGCCGCATCACCAATGCGGTGCGGTGCGTTCCACCGCAAAACAAGCCGATAGGGGCCGAAATCAAGGCCTGCCGTCCGTTCCTGGCCGCCACGCTCGGCCAATCGGACAGCCTCAAGGCCATTGTCGCGCTCGGCCGTATCGCGCACGATTCGGTACTGTCGGCGCTCGGCCAGCGGCGCGCCGCCTTTCCGTTCGGGCACAATGCCCGCCACGAAATCGGGTCGCTGACGCTTTTCGACAGCTATCACTGCTCGCGCTACAACACGAACACCGGCCGGCTGACACCGGAAATGTTCAAGGCAGTCTTCGCCGCGGTGAGGCAGGAAATCGGTTAGGCGGCCGGTTCGTTTGGCGTTCGGCAGGGCGGCGGGGCGGCAGGGCGGCAGGGCGGCGGGCGCTGGTATCTACCGATCGATAGGATCGACCGTCCCGCTCCTCCCCGCGAAAGCAGGAATCGGGGCCATAGTCCGCGTCGTATATTCAAGTCAGACCCGACCCTCGGCGGCTTCGCCTCGGGCGTTCGTCGCTGGAAACGCAATGCGTTTCGTCGGCGCCTTTCGGCGCCGAGCGCTCCTCACCCCTTCTCCCGCATGACGCGGGCTTTTTCACGCTGCCAGTCGCGTTTCTTTTCGGTATCACGCTTGTCGTGCGCCTTCTTGCCGCGCGCCAGGGCGATTTCCAGCTTGGCGATGCCGCGCTCGTTGAAATAGATCTTCAACGGCACGATCGTCATGCCTTCCTTCTGTACCGCCCCGATCAACCGGTTTATTTCGCGGCGGTGCAGCAGAAGTTTGCGCGGCCGCTTCGGTTCGTGACCGAAGCGGCTGGCGGGTCCATATTCCGGGATGTGGACGTTGAACAGCCACAGATCGCCGCCCATTTCGCCGGCATGGGCTTCGGACAGGCTGGCGCGGCCCGCGCGCAGGGATTTCACCTCCGAGCCGGTCAGCATGATGCCGGCTTCGACGGTGTCGAGGATTTCAAAGTCGTATCGGGCCCGGCGGTTGTCGGCAACAAGCTTTCCCGCCGGCGCCTTGTGCGCCGTCGCCATGTTTTTGATCCAATCCGCCTCAGGCGTTCAGAATGCCGGCATGCACCATGGCGTCGCGCACCGCGGTCTTTGTCGGTTCGGTGACCTCGACGACCGGCAGCCGCACGATCGGCTTCATGCGATCAATCAGCGACAGCGCGTATTTGACCGGCGCGGGGCTGGTTTCGATGAACAGCGCGCGATGCAGCGGCATAAGCCGGTCCTGGTAGTCGAGCGCGGTCGCATAGTCACCGTCCAGGCAAGCCTGCTGGAATTCCGAGCAAAGGCGCGGGGCCACGTTCGACGTCACCGAAATGCACCCTACCCCGCCGTGGGCATTGAAGCCGAGTGCGGTCGGATCCTCGCCGGACAACTGGATGAAATCCTTGCCGCAGGCATCCCGCTGCAGACTGACACGGGCCAGGTTGGCGGTCGCGTCCTTTACCCCGATAATATTGTCGCAGTCCTTGTAGAGCCGCGCCATCGTCTCGACACTCATGTCTACGACGCTGCGTCCCGGAATATTGTAGATGAACAACGGGATGCCGATCGCGTCGTTGATCGCCTTGTAATGACGGTACAGGCCTTCCTGGGTCGGCTTGTTGTAATACGGCGTGACCACCAGAACGGCGTCGGCACCGGCCTTCTCGGCATGTTGGGCGAGATCGATGGCCTCGGCGGTGTTATTTGAGCCCGCGCCAGCGATCACCGGCGCGCGCTTGCCCGTCGCCTCGATGCACAATTCGACGACGCGCTTGTGCTCGTCGTGGCTCAGTGTCGGTGATTCACCCGTCGTGCCGACCGGCACCACGCCCTTGGTTCCCTCTTTGATCTGCCAGTCGACGAAATCCTGGAACGCTTTCTCGTCTACCGCCCCGTTCGAGAACGGTGTAACGAGCGCGGTGATCGATCCGGTAAACATCAGTTGCGTTCCTTTATTCCAGCCTTCCCGGGCCGGGGGTTTCCAGAGGGCGTGGAGCATAGATTCTGCACACTCCGGCGGCAAGGTGCCGACGCGGCGGCAAACGTCCCTTTTGTTCTATGACACGTTCTCGCCCAAATGCTTCTGTCATTATGGTTTTTTCAGGCTTTCGCGTGGAAGATTCGTTTTATGTCGATAGTCCGTCTTGTTGTCCTGAGTTTCGCCGTAGGTGCGTTCGCCACGCCAGGTGTCGGTTTTGCACTGACAGCCTCGACAATTCCGCTGCCGCCTGAGCGGCCGTCGGCAGAAGCCGGCGTGGAGACGGCAGAAGCCGGCGTGGAGACGGCACGCAGTGCGGGCAATAGCGAAAACGCCCCGGGACCTGAGTTTTCTTCCAATGGCATCGCCCTGCCGCGCGCCCGGCCGAGTGAAGCCGGTCCGAGTTCCACCGGCCTCGTCGCGGCGGGGGGCTTTTCCGCACCGGTTGTCGACGATGCCACTGCGGCGCTTGTCCGCGAAGCGCTGAACCACATTTCCGCCAAGCGCTTTGACCGGGCACTCGCCCTGCAGAAACAGATTTCCGATCCGGCCGCTCGAACTCTCATCGAATTCTTCTACGTCCGCGACTACGGGCTGTCGGCACCCTATCGGCGCATCGAGGCGTTTCTCGACAACAATCCGGACTGGCCGAACCGGGAACTGATCCGCAAGCGTTTCGAGGTCGCCCTGCTCTCGCAGCGCGCCAAGCCCGACGACGTTCTGGCGACGTTCGCCGACGACGCGCCGACTACGAGCGCCGGGACAGTCGTCTTTGCAACGGCACTCGATACAGCGGGCAAGCTTGACCGTGCGCATGGCATGATCCGTGCCCTTTGGCGCAATACGTCGCTGACTCAGGGCGAGGAAAAGCTCGTTCTCGATCGCTTCGCCGACGTCCTTACCGACGAAGACCACAAGGCACGGATGGATCTGCTTCTTTACAGAGGCGAAACCGCGGCGGCCCTGCGAATCGCTAAAAAGCTGGGCGGGAACGACCTGAAGCTCGCCGAGGCGCGGATCGCCGTGATCCGCCGGTCGCGGGCGGCCGGCTCCGCGCTCGACACCCTACCTGCCGAGGCGAAGTCCGATCCGGGCTATCTGCTGTCGCGCGTTCAGTGGAACCGGCGCACGGGCAAGTACAAAGAAGCCGCGAAGCTGTTGCTTGCCGCCGATATCGACGCGGATTCCCTGATCGACCCCGATGAATGGGCGCTCGAACGCCGCATTGTCGCCCGCGAACTGATCGAGGAAAACGAATTCCAGGCCGCCTATGAACTGGTCAGCCAGCATGCGGCTGAATCGGCTGTCGACCGCCTTGAAAACGAGTGGCACGCCGGCTGGATCGCGCTTCGCTACCTCCAGGATACAGACGCGGCCCAGTCGCATTTCGCCGAGATACTCAACATCGCGAAGACGCCGATCAGCACTGCGCGCGGCCATTACTGGCTTGGACGGGCCACCGAGGCCAGCGGCGACGTGGAAGGTTCTCTCAGGCATTATCTGGATGCCGGCAACTATCCGACCACTTATTACGGCCAGCTGGCGCTCGACCGGATGGGCCGTTCCCTGGTTCCCGGCCCCCGCAAGCCGATCCTGGCCGACACGGCCCGCCGGATCGTCGGCGAACGCGACAGCCTGCGCGCCATGCGCCTGCTCAAGCAGATCGGGCGCGAGGACGAGGCCGCGCGCTACATGATCTCGATGGCCAATGAGACCGACGACGAACTGACGCTCGTGGGTCTGGCGGAAACCGCTCACCAGCTGGGCATGAAATGGGGCACGGTCTGGATCGGCAAACGCGGCAGCCAGGCCGGCGCGCCGACCGACATCTACGCCTTCTCCACCAGCGGCATGCCCGACTATCCCACGGTCGGCGATCCGATCGAACCGGCGGTGGTCTATGCAATCGCCCGGCAGGAAAGCGTCTTCAACCCCGCCGCAGTGAGCCCTGCGGGCGCGCGCGGCCTGATGCAGATGATGCCGGCGACCGCCAAGGCAACCGCACGATCGGTCGGCCAGCCCTATGACGTCAAGCGGCTGACCTCCGATCCCAAGTACAACGCGACGCTGGGCGCGGCGCATCTGGCCGAACTCGCCGCGGAATACGGCAACGCCTATGCGCTGGTGTTTGCCGCCTACAACGCCGGCGGCGGCCGCGTGAACGAATGGATCAAGCGCTTCGGCGATCCGCGCAAGGGCGAGATCGATCCGGTCGACTGGGTCGAGCTGATCCCGTTCAACGAGACGCGCAACTATGTTCAGCGCGTGATGGAAGGCCTGCAGGTCTATCGCGCCAGCCTGAATGCCAATCAACAGCTGCTTATCGCCGACGACTTGAGATTGCCGGCCGGATACGGTCAATCTGTGATCGCTGCCAGCGCGGGCAGCGGCTCGGCCGGGGACGTTCCCGGCGTATTCAGCGGGTTCGGCGGCGGCTCCATCGACACCTCCGGTGCGGCGGGCGGCGCACCGGCAACCGCGCTGGGGTTCGGCGGGGGTAACTAGAATGGCGGATGCGGCGGTCGCCGAGGCGCGCACGGAGACAACCGGAGCGCCGCCGCAGTGGCGCGACATCCATGTCACCGCGCAGGATGGCCTGAAACTTTACCTGCGCGAATATGGTGAGCGGGCCGGCCCTCACCTGCCCGTCGTCTGCCTTCCCGGATTGACCAGAAACGCGCGAGACTTTCACGACCTGGCGGTTTTTCTGTCGACGCACAAGCACCGGCCGCGGCGGGTGCTCGCACTCGATTTCCGCGGACGCGGCGGATCCGAGTACGACCGGACCTGGAAGAACTACAACCCGCTCACCGAGATGTCGGACGTCATCGACGTGCTTACCGCGCGCGGGATCGAGGAAGCAGCCTTCGTCGGCACGTCGCGAGGCGGCCTCGTCACGATGCTGCTGTCGGGAGCGCGGCCGACCGCGCTGAAAGCCGTCGTGCTCAACGACGTCGGCCCGGTCGTGGACGGCCGAGGCCTGTTACGCATAAAGAACGTGCTGTCGCGCGCCAGCGCCCCGTCCTCATGGGACGACGCAGCGGATGCGATGCAGCGTGCCTATGAGACCCACTTCCCCGCGATCGACCGCGACGGATGGATGGGCTACGCGCGGCGCACCTTCGCGGACGTGAATGGAAAGCCGAGACGCGACTTCGATCCGAAACTACTGAAAACACTGGATATTATCGATTTTAACCAGCCGCTTCCGACGCTGTGGCCGCAATTCAACGGCCTCGCACACGCGCCCATCATGGTGCTGCGCGGAGAGAACTCTGACATCCTGTCTCCGGAAACGCTCGAGGCAATGCAGGCGCTACGGCCGGATCTCGATGCCGTGACGGTACCCGGCGCCGGTCATGCGCCGTTTTTGGACGAAACACCTGTCATGACGCGGATATCGGGGTTCATCACCACGGCCGAAGACAAGCGTGGCTAGGCGCTGACGTCACCGGCTGCGCAGACAGCACTCAATCCCGAAGCACGAACCCGATCCGCCTGTTGCGCGCCTTGCCGGCCAGCGATCCATTAGAAGCGAGCGGGCGGCTCTCGCCATAGCCAAGCGCGGTGAACCGCTCGGCCGACACTCCATCGGCAACCAGCAAATCAATGACAGTCCGGGCCCGATCGAGGCTCAACCCGTAATTCTTCTCGTGGCTACCGTCTGAATCCGTATGCCCGGCGACCGCGATCAGCGTATCGGGGCAGCGTAGCGTGACGTAGGCGACCCGGTCGACCAGATGGCGGCTGTGCGCGGTGACATCGGCGCGGCCGGCTTCGAATTCAATCGCCTGATCGTCTGTCACATCGCGCAGCGCATTTTCGCAAGCAGCAACATCCAGGACCGGCCCCAAAGGCCCACCGGCTACCCCGGAGGCAGTCGCACTAAAGCCGTCCGGCCAGCCCGCCGAGAGCGCGGCCGAGAGCTCGGTTCTGGCGGTTGGATGCCACGCTGAGCCGGAGAAGGTTACCTGGGTGCCGGAGAGGGTCACTTCGCCGTCGGCCAGAAACGACAGAAGGCCAATCGCCTTAACCGCCGCCTGGGTGAAGCCCGGCGGCGCGGCGGGCATCTCGACGAAGACCGTCGTCAAAGGCAGGTCCGGGAATGTTTCCGAAGCCATCGTGACGACAGAAGCCTTCGCCGCGTCGCCCTCGACATCCCCATTAAGCTCAACAGCCCTGTCCGTGAGACGCACGGTCAGCTCATAAGCGACAGTCGGATCGGATTGTTCCTGCGTTTCCGCACGGGCATCATCCGTGCGGCCGCAGCCGAGGGCAGCAGCGGCGAAAATCAGGCCGGCGATACAGCTGCGAAACAAAAGACGGTTCGGCATGACGATTAGCCCGGCATGGTTGATTTGCAGCAAAGGTAGTCGATTCGGAATTCAAACACGCGCGGGCATGCGCCGCACCGCCAAAAAGAAAGCCCCGGCAGCTTGCGCTACCGGGGTAATCTTGGTCGGTTGGGCGACCGGTCCGAAGACCGGCCGTCCTTTTAACCTGATCAGAAGGACCGGGTGACCTGGAACGCTGCCGAGAAGGCACCATCCGAGCTGTCGACAGCCGAGCCGCACAGAGCGACCGGACCGATGCAACCACCAGCCTGCGGCAGACCGTAGTCGGCGTTGCCGTACACGAGATCGACGGCGAACGTCGTGCGCGGGACCGGGGTCCAGGCTAAGTCCAGATACACCTGCCAGAAGTCGTTGCTGGATTCCGAGGCGAACGTGCCCGGAACGTTCAGGTTCGTGATGACGTCGCCCGCAGTCACGTTGCCGTAACCACCGCCGAGCGTCGAATTGAACGTCGGCGTCCAGTTATGCGTGAACTGAGCAAGCAACGACCAGGTGGTCACGGTATCGACAATGCAGCCACCCTGAGCCGGAGCGGTAACATTGCACAGGCCCCACACCACGTTCGTCACGCCTGCGCCGAAGGGACCGGCACCGCCCAGGGAGTCCTGGAAGTACTGGTGGGCACCATCGGTGTAGATCGCCTTGAACGCGAAGTAGTCACCCTCGCCGACGGACGGCGTGTTCAGCACCAAGCCGAACAGAGCGGCCCAACCGATTTCCGAGTCGGTCTGATTGCCCTGGAGCGGAGCCGGAGCACCGGCCGGGGAGACTTCACGGAACCGGTTGTTGTGCAGCGCACCAGACAGCTGGGCATTACCCCAGTCGCCGTCAACACGAATGTTGGCGACAACGTCCGGAGCTTCCTGGCGGTCGTTGACCACGAAGTTAGTGCCACCAGGAGTGAACAGCGCACCACCGGCGTAGTCAGACGTCGGTGCGGTGTAGTTCTGGTCTTCGATAGCGACCGACAGCGAGAAGCCGTTGCCGAACGACTGCGTGTAACGGATCTGGTTACGGCGCATGAAGTTGTCGCCGATGATCACGTACGGATCGGTCGTCGAAGCCGACGAGTCCAGATGCAGGAACGTCGACCAGGTCTTACCAAACGTCCAGTTACCGAACTGAACGAAGGCGTGACGCAGATTGGCCGCACCACCGGTACGCGTGTCGTTATCGGTTGCCTGCAGTTCGATGAAAGCACGGACAGTGCCGTACTCGGTCGAAGTGCGAGCGTCGAAGTTGACACGGCCCTGGCCGTACATCTGGAACCGGTCAACGAGCGTGTGTCCGTCCGGAACAATGTAGTCCGGGCGATAGAACTCGTCGCCGTACCACTGATCTTCACCCGCAATGACTACCAGTCGTGCAAAACCACCGACCTTGAAGCAGATGTCGGTTCCCGGCAGTTCGATGAAACCGGTGATATCACACCGGTACACCGGCTCGCGGGGAGCCTTAACGTCCATCATCATGTCGGCGGCCTGGGCCCCAGTCGTCGCAGCAAGAAATGCCGCTGCAGTGCCTAGGAAGATGTTTCTCATCTTATTCATCCTGACCTCCAATTTTCCACCTAAGGGTCCAGGTTTTGTTCCTTGGGGCGCGAGCCACCGGAATTCCCCTATTCCCCGCGAAGTACTCACGATCCGAGGCGACCCCGAATGTAAGCTGTGCGAGCCCCGGATCACCGGTGTCGCATCGCCAACTTACTGAACCCCCATTTCTGATCAACAAACAAAGTCCCCGTTTTGCCTTGTAGCGGCTGCTTTTCCAGGTGGTGTTGCAAAAAGCCCACGTTGTGACCCAGATGCCTCAGATTCCCTGATGTATCCGCACGTTTCCGAGACGAAGACAGGGCCAAACAAACCGAAAACCCCTACATACGGCCGCCTTGCCTGCCCGCAGGCGGGGGCATCGCGTTAACATCTCACCACGATCCCGCACACGATTCCGGCCGGCGGCCCTGTCCCCTACCGCATCGCGGCCCAGCGATTCGTGCGCTCCGACAAAACGGTTTCGCGCCGCGGCAGATCGGGGCGACCATTTTAAAGCAGACTCACGCGGCGCGCCGGTTCATGGATCGTGCGGGTTTCTCTGGCGGCAGCCGGCAAGGCCATGCCTGCACCGATGAGGCAGGACCGGCCGCATCGAAGGCAAAAGGGCTCCGACGGTCAGTCACCGCCGGAGCCCCGAATTCAGCGCCCCTATATATAAGGAGCGATTTCCACCCTGAATCCTCGGATCCGGGAGATGATCGGCAGATTCCGATCAGAACGTCCGGACGACATCCAATGCGACAGCGAAGGCACCTTCGTCGTCGGTCGCGGCCGGATTAGCCAGGAAGGGATTGAACACGCCGCCGGCGGTTCCCGCTCCGTTGAAATCGACATGGCCGTAGTGGACGTCGAGCATGAACGTGGTCCGGGCGACCGGCGACCACGACACATTGCCGAAGATCTCATAGGTATCCATGTCAAAGCCCGAGGCGAAGTTGGCCGCGGCGGCATTGAGGACGGTAAACGGCGCTTCGACGTTCTGATAACCGGCGCCGAACGTGGTGGCGATTGTCGGCGACCAGTTGTGGGTGAAGCTGGCCAGAAGCGACCAGGTCGTCACCGTGTCGACGATGCAGCCGCCGACCGCCGGGGTCGTCACGCTGCACAGGCCCCAGACCGCGTTGGTGGACCCCAGGAAATTGTCCTGGTTGTACTGGGTGGCGCCGTCGGTATAGATCCCCTTGAGGGTGAAGTAGTCGCCCTCGCCGGTCGACGGCGTATTGAGCAACAATCCGAACAGCGCGGCCCAGCCGATTTCGCTGTCGGTCTGGTTGCCGACCAGCGGCGCCGGCGCGGTGCCGAATCCGGAGACTTCACGGAACTGGTTGTTGTGCAGGGCTCCGGACAGCTGGGCCGAACCCCAGTCACCCTGGGCAAGGATGTTGGCGACCACATCGGGCGCTTCGTTCCGGTCGTTGACAACGAAGTTCGGGGCGGGAGGCGTAAAGTAGAGGCCGGTCGCATTGATCGACGCGGGGTAATCGTAGTTCTGGTCTTCGACCGCCACCGAGAAAGAGAACCCGTTGCCGAAGGTCTGGGTGTAGCGGATCTGGTTACGGCGCATGAAGTTGTCGCCGACGACCGTGAACGCATCCGAATAGACCGGGCTGGTGTCGAGGCTGAGGAAGGTCGACCAGGTCTTGCCGAACGTCCAGTTGCCGAACTGAACGAAAGCGTGACGCAATTCGGCCGCACCACCGGTCCGGGTATCGTTGTCGGTAGCCTCCAGCTCGATGAAGGCGCGAACCGTGCCGTATTCGGTCGACGTGCGCGCATCGAAGTTCACACGGCCGGTCGCATACATGCCGACGGTGTCATTGAGCGTGTGGCCGTCCGGAACAATCCCATAAGAAGAGCCCGTCTCGCCGAGGTCCCACTGGTCCTCCGACGCGAACATCACGAACAATGCGTGCCCGCCGACGTTAAAACAGATGTCGGTGCCGGGCAGTTCGATGAAGCCGGTAATGTCGCAGCGGTAAACCGGCTCACGGGGCGCCTTCACATCCATCATCATGTCGGCGGCCTGGGCGCCGGTCGCGGCAAGCATCACCACCGAGCCGAGTAGAAGGGTCTTCAATGTCATCTTAATTATCTCCAACCGACACAGGCGTCAGGAAACCGGGTACGGCGCTAAGGCCAATGCCTGCCTGAATTGGATTCCTCGTGAGCCGGTGTCGTTCGGCGCAGAGGCATGACTCGATCTATGCGGGAAATCTGATCGCGTTCGTCGCCGTGAGCAACAAGAAGCGTCCGAAATGCGGCGCGAACTACTCGAATTCAACGCTATGGTGCAGTGCGGCAACACTTTTATGCCCAGTTCGCCCAATAATTAGAATAGTTCAAACATTATCACCGCACCGACATACCCGTAGTGCGGGAATAGAGGTGCAGGCGGGCATCACTTTCGGTTGCGGTTACATTATCGCCGCCTCGACCTCGAACGCACCGTGCCAAATCATCGTCAAGGCCACGTAGAAGATGATTGCCAGTCCGGCCCACGCCATCCAGCGATAGCGGTCCAGAAGCCGGGCAATAAATGTCGCTGCCAAGCCCATGAGGATAATGGACAGGAACAGGCCCATCGCAAGGACATACGGATGATCGCGTGCGGCGCCGGCCACGGCCAGCACATTGTCCAGCGACATAGAGATATCGGCGATGACAATCTGTTTCATCGCCTGCCCGGCC
>CAJQNW010000254.1 GCA_905479765.1 uncultured Tepidamorphus sp.
TCATGAAGACGCGAATTCTCGCCTCATTCAGGAATCGCTTCGCCAGGGACGAGCGCGGAATCTCGGCAGTCGAATTCGCCCTGGTGCTGCCGGTGCTGATCATCATCTATCTGGGCAGCGTCGAGCTTAACCACGCCATCACGATCGACCGCAAGCTGACAGTGGCCGGGAGCTCGGTCGGCGATCTCGTGGCGCAGGGTACCGATTCAATCCCCCAGGAAGAGATGGACGACATCTTCAAGGCCGCCCAGGCAATCATGCAGCCCTACACATCGACGACGCTGAAGGTCGTGGTGTCGAGTGTCGCGATCTCGGAAGACGGCGACGAGGTTACGTCGAGCTGCGCCTACCACGACACCCCCCGGGCGAAGAATTCGGCGATGACGGTGCCGGACCGGGTACGCGTGGAGGGAACCACCCTGGTCATCACCGAGGTCGAATACGAGTACATTCCGGTGATCGGCAAGATCATCACCGATTCGTTGATCCTGAAAGATACGTTCTACATGCGGCCGCGGCAGTCGGACGTCATCGCGCTGCCATGTTGACTGCTTTCCGTCGGGCGTTAACCGACCGGGTCACGGCCCTGCCTTGAGCCGAATTCCCCCGAGGGGTTCGCATCCACGCGGCGTATCGGCTATTCCTACGGGGATTCAGCTCTAGGATATCCCCTTACCTTGGACCGATTTTATTCCATTCTCGCCCAATCGGTGGAAACGCAAGGCTCTCATTCGGCAGCCGCGCGCGTCGACATCTATGACCACGCACGCACCCAGCTCGAGCGCCTGATCTCGCATTCCAATCCGCCCATGCCGGCGGACACGCAGCGGGTCTACCGGGAGGAACTGGAGCAGGCCATCGCGCGGATTGAGGGCGAGTACTCGGGCAACGCCACCGCGCATGACCTCACCGCGGATGCGGTCGCCGACGCCCTCGCCGAACACGACCGGCAGCCTTCGGACGCCACCGGTTCCGGAACGGCAACCGGAGCCGAACCCGAGGGACTGCCCGGGGCCGCCCCGACAACGGACATTCCGACACACGCCGGGGTCGATTGGGGGAACGATCGTTCACGCGCGCGCCATTTGCTCAGGATCGGCGGCCCGGTGGTCTTTCTGGCCGCCATACTCGGCGCGTTCCTGTTCGGCGTCTGGCTGCTGCTGTCTTCGATCTTCGCACCGTCGCTGCCCGCAATGGACGCCGTGGCGCGGAGGCTGGAACGAACCGGTACGGCGGTGCTGTTCGCGGGAACCGGTGCAGGGCGCCTGACGCCGCCGGACAAGGCGAGCGTCACCAATATGCCCGAGCTGTTCGGTCCCGGTTGGGTCCGCATCGAATCGCGGGTGGAGAACCCCAAGGCGAAGGGCCGCACCGGCGGCGCGCGTCTGCAACTCGACCGCACCATCCGATCGCTTCTGGAAAACACCACGCTCAGGGCCGTCGTCGTCGCCCGCGCCGCGCCCGACAATCCCAGTCCCGAATTCGCGCTGGCCATTTCGGCCGGCGGCAAGCGGACGTCGGGATGGCAGCGTTTCGAATTGGACGACACCTACCGCACCTATGCGGTCGAATATGCATTCGGCCTGGATGCGATCGATAACCCGGCGATCATATCCGTGCTGGCCGATCCGGACGGCGAGGGCCGGGCCGTGGACGTGAGCGAGATCAGCCTGCGGATCGTGCCGAACTGAACCGGCGCCGGGGCTTCAACGCCGCGAATCGGTTCGCCCCGTTTTCAGCGGACGAAGCTTAACATCTCGGAGTCGGGCACCAGCGCCATGCCGTTGGCCTTTTCGCCTTCCCGGAGAAGGGCGGGAGCGAGGCGGCGGGCGTCGGCCCTGCCGCGCCACCAGGGTCCGAGCGCCGACGGCGCGCGCAGGCCCAGATAAACCGGCAGCAGCAGCTCGAACAGATGCCAGCGCAGCCCGAGACGCCGGCGCATTCCCGGCGACACGTTCTTCATCCAGATCAGGCGGCGGTTCCGGAACAGGCGTTGCTGATAGTCCGGCGGCTTGTCGAGGAACCCGGTGGCGCCCGCCGCCGACGCCGAGCCGACGTGCCAGGCCTGCGCCGTCGGGCAATAAAGCGCCTTCCAGCCGCGATGCTGCATGCGGAACCACAGGTCGAGATCCTCGTAGCCCGTCCCGAAGCGCTCGTCGTACCAGTAGCCGTGAACCTCGCGCAGGTCGTCCAGCATGGCGCGGCGCATCAGCGGCATCGAGCCGGAGACGCCGAAGGCATAGGTGTCCTGCGTCGCCGGGCTCCAGCGGCCGCGCAGCTCCGGCGACACGAACAGCGCGCCGCCACTGGGACGCCGCCTGTCGGTGCGCACGCCGTCGACCCAGGCATATTCCGCACCGCCGACGACGCCGATTTGCGGATCGGCCTCGCCGCGCGAAACCACGGTCGATACGTAGTCGGAGGCCAGGTAGACATCGTAGCCCAGCGGCATGACCCAATCGCCGGTCGCAACGGCGATTCCCGCGTTCATTCCAGCGGCAAAACCCAGGTTTTCCGGCAGCGGCACCAGCTGGTCGGGCTTGGCCACCACCAGGCATTTCTCCAGCGAGCCGTCCTGCGAGGCATTGTCGACGAGAATGACCTCGACGTCGGCGTAATCCTGAGCGCGGACGGCCGCAAAACTCTCGACGACGCGGTCACCGCCGTTCCAGTTGAGAAGCACGATACTGACGCGCGGCATTGCGTTCATGGCCTGGTCTGTCCGGACATTGCGTGACGGCTTTTTCTCATCAATTCCGCATCGTTGTAAGGCATGAGTATCGTTATATACGGTCCACGCAGCTGACGAGGGGCTTCGCTCCAGCGATTTACCTCGAATGTCCGCTGTTAGCCGCCGCATGGATATCGACTACAGTGGGCCGCTGAAATGCGTACCTACGAAAAAATCCTGGTTGCCGCCGTCGTCACGCTGCCGCTCGTCGGCGCGTTTATCGGCGCGCCATTCGTGCGCCCGGACACCAGCGACCTGAACCGGAGCCCTGCCCCATTCCCCGATCTGGGTGCCGGCGACCTTCTGGACGCGGACGAATTCGCGTCCATATCCGCCTGGCTACGCGATCGGGTGCCGCTGCGCCGCCAGGTGCGGTACGTCGACACAAAGTTCGACCGCGAGGTCTTCGGTGAGATCAATTCGGGCAATGTCCTGCTCGGCCGCGACGGCTGGCTGTTCTTCGAACCGGCGATCGGGCTGGCGCTGCAGCCGGACTACGACCCGGCCGACCTGCGCGCCGGGGTTTCCCGCCTGAAGCGTCAAATCGAGGCGGCGGGCAAGCGCTTCCTGTTCATTGTCGCTCCCGACAAGCCAACCGTCTATCCCGGGTATCTGCGCGAGCGCGACCAGCGCCGGCAAAGCGAGGTGCGCGGCCGCCTCGAGCGGTTCCGTGCCTTGATGCGGCACGAGCCGGTCGACGGCTTCATCGACATCTGGGACGAGATGGCCGCGGCAGCCAGCCTGGCGCCCGAACCGATCTATTTTCCGCGCGACACCCACTGGACCACGCAGGGCAGCCTGGTGGCGGCCGATATGGTGCTCGACGCGCTGGCTCCGGGATTGTCGGGGGCTCCGGGATCGTCGGGGGCGCCGGGACTGCCGGGCTCGCTGGAGATCAAACGCATCAGGCCGCGCGACTTCATACCCGATCTGGTCAAGAATGCCGGGTTCGATCATTCCGAAGTCATCCAGATCCCCGATTTCGAACGGCCCGGCATCCGCTGGAAGACCTCAGGCGCATCTAAATCCGGGAGAACGCGGACTATCGGCTTTACCGCCAAGACGGCGGACGAAGCGGAAGCACCGCTGCTTCCGAGAATCGCGGTGATCTGCGATTCCTACGGAAACGCCCTGCATCGCTCGCTGCGGCTGTTCTTTGAGTCGACGACGTTCCTCCATACCGGCTCACTCGGCACCAAACGCGCCCGAAAGGCCCTTGCGGAAGCCGATATCGTGATT
>CAJQNW010000255.1 GCA_905479765.1 uncultured Tepidamorphus sp.
TCGAGCGCGTCGTCGCCACCGACGGATTCGACGGCATCGCCGTCGGAAGAGGAAACCTCCTCGACGCTGTCGCGCGCGGCAGCACCGGCTTCGGCCTCGCCTGCATCACCGTCGCCGCTCTCGTCATCGCCGGCATCGGCCTCGCCGTTGCCATTGTCGTCTGCCGAGGCGGCTGCGTCCTCGGACTCGTCGTCGTCGTTCGCGGCGTGCTCGGCCTCTTCCTCTTCAGCCAGCAGCGCCTGCCGGTCGGCGAAGGGGATCTGATAGTAGTCGGGATGAATTTCGCTGAAGGCGAGGAAGCCGTGCCGATTGCCGCCGTAGTCGATGAAGGCGGCCTGCAGCGAAGGCTCTACGCGTGTGACCTTGGCCAGATAGATATTCCCGCGCAGCTGGCGGCGGTTTGCGGCCTCGAAGTCGAATTCCTCGACTTTTCCGTCGCGCAGGACGACGACCCGGGTCTCCTCGGGATGCGCCGCATCAATAAGCATTTTGGTTGGCATGTTCTCAACTCTGAATAGCAGAGATCCTCGCGCGCTATCGGCACGTGGCCCGATCGGATCCATCCGACTTGGATGACTCCGGGGGCGTGCGGGCGCGCAGATCCTGCGGGTTGTGTTCCCGGCCTGTGTGGCCGTTGGGAATCTTGGAATCGGATCGATTGGTTTCGGGCCTTCCCGACCGGGACGGCAGGCGACGCGCCGATAGGCGCGAAGCTGGCCGGTGGCTCTCCAAAACCATACATCCGCAACACTCACTTTCCTGCCGGTTAGTCCCGGCGGAGGTCAAATGGGCTGCTCGAAGCGTTCGAGGCGCCCTTTCGAACGGCTACGAATGCTTCGCTGCCGCCCATGAAAGCCACGCACATGTATTTGGCGCAGCGGTTGATTCGTTCTCTGGCGAATACCAGGAGCACGGTCCATCCGGACCACCCCTTGCCTCGGCTTGATTGCCTGGAGTGTCCTGCGGAACCTTCGGTGCACGATGGCCTGCGCGATACGTCGGCCGCCTGTGCTCACATCAGTGCCTGAGGCCAGAGACGCGAATTCGAAACCTGTCCCGTTATTAATGTGTCGGCGTCCGTCTTTGCAAGAGTTGTGTTACGGATGCCACATCGGCCGAATATTCCGCCCCGAGTGTCAATGTCCGATTAACCCTGCGCCTATAATCCTCAATACGATTCAGACATAGTGACGCCGCCGAAGGGCAGGTGCTGGGGTCGCTGACCGGTGATTAGAACCGTTACCACGAGATATTTGATCGTTTGCCTCTTTCTGTCGATCGGGGCGATGATCACGTGCGGCAACGCCTGGTCCGAGGAAACACCCGAGCCCGTTGAAAAGACCGCGCCGGCAGCCGTTTCGGGGCCTGTCGTAGCGGAAAATTCGCGGCTTGCCGGCGATGCCAAACGCACCCGATTCGTGGTCGACGTCGACCGCGACGTCGCCTTCGGCGTCTTCACGCTCGCCGAGCCCTATCGGGTCGTGATCGATCTGCCCGAAACCGATTTCCGGTTCGCCAAGGGCCAGGGCAATTCGGGTCGCGGCCTCGTCAATGCCTATCGCTACGGTCTGATCGGTCCCGGCAAATCGCGAATCGTGCTCGATACCGGCGGTCCGGTGAAAATCGACAAGGCCTTCGTCGTCGATGCGGTCGACGATCAGCCGGTCCGCCTCGTCGTCGATCTGCTGTCTACGTCGCGCCAGGAATTCATGGCAGCGCTGGCCGTGCAGCCGACCAGGCAACCCGCGCCGCGCCAGGCTCCGGCGATATCGGGCCACGAAGCAGTCCGGCCAGGCGCCGGCCGCGACGGACGCGAAATCGTGGTCGTCATCGATCCCGGCCACGGCGGCATCGATCCCGGCGCCAAGAGCCGCAAGGGCACCCTTGAAAAGGACGTTGTCCTGGCCTTCGCCAAGCGATTGCGCACGGCACTCTCGACCTCGGGGCGGTTTGACGTACGCATGACGCGCGAGGACGATCAGTTCATTCCGCTTGGAGAGCGGGTCAATTTCGCCCGCGAGGAAAAGGCATCGCTGCTGATTTCGGTACACGCCGATTCGGTCAGGGCGGGAAGTGTGTCCGGCGCCACCGTCTACACGCTGTCCGAACGCGCGTCCGATGGCGTGGCCGCCGCGCTGGCGGAGCAGGAAAATCGGTCCGACGTCATCGCCGGCGTCGATCTCAGCGGCGAATCCGATGCCGTCGCCGATATCCTGATCGATCTCGTCCAGCGCGAAACCAAGAACTATGCGGTGTTTTTCGCCCGCACCCTGGTCAGCGAGCTTAAACGCAACACCGGCGTCGTCAGGAATCCGCACCGCTCGGCCGGGTTCAAGGTTCTCAAGGCCCACGACGTGCCTTCGGTGCTGCTTGAGTTGGGATATCTGACCAATCCGAGCGACGAGATGCACCTGATCGACGCCGAATGGCAGGAGACCGTTGCCGATACGGTGGCAAAGGCGGTGTCGGAGTACTTTGGCGAACGTCACGCACGGGCGCCTTTCTAGACTCGTCGGGCGGGAAAATTTTACCGCGAATGCGGGATTTCAGGCCGGAAGACCCTTGTCTTGCCGGTCGCGGGGCCACAATTTGGACATGCCTTTGCCGTTGATCGGCGCGCAAGTGCGATTTGATCGGACACTCGGTTCGGGGTATGAGCATGGCATGGAGTGCCGCGCATACGGGGGCGTTGCGGAAGGCCCTGGCAGACGGACCGGTTGCTGGTCACGTCCAAACGTGTAGCGAACATCGGCGGTAGAAGCCTAAAATGCTTTGGAGATTTATCGGATTTCTGTTCACGGCGGGTGTCATCCTGTTCGTGGTCGTCTCGGCCGGCGCCGCCTATCTGCTCTGGAAGGTCTCCGGCGACCTGCCGGATTATGCGAAGCTGCGCGAGTACGAACCGCCGGTGATGACCCGCGTGCATGCCGCCGATGGCGAACTCGTGGCCGAATACGCTGTCGAGCGGCGGCTGTTCATGCCGATCCAGGGCGTGCCGCGCCAGGTCATCGAGGCGTTCCTGTCGGCGGAAGACAAGAATTTCTACTCCCATTTCGGCATCGACCCGGTCGGTATCGGCCGCGCGGCGGCCGAGAATATCCAGAACATCATGCGCGGCGGCGGCCGCAGCCTCGTCGGCGGTTCGTCGATCACCCAGCAGGTCGCCAAGAACTTCCTGCTGACCAGCGAGAAGTCCTATGAGCGCAAGATCAAGGAAGCGCTGCTGGCACTGAGGATCGAGAACGCCTTCACCAAGGACCAGATCCTCGAACTCTATCTCAACGAGATTTATCTCGGCCTCGGCGCCTACGGGATCGCGGCAGCGGCGCTGATCTATTTCGACAAGTCGGTCGATTCGCTGACCATCGCCGAAGCCGCCTATCTGGCGGCTCTGCCCAAG
>CAJQNW010000256.1 GCA_905479765.1 uncultured Tepidamorphus sp.
ATGCCCCTGGCGCCGAAGCCCGCGAATTGCGCGGCGCGCGGCGCCTGACCGACCGTGCGGATCTCGAAGCCCTTCAGAGTCGTCGGCAGCGCGAACGCCATGACGACGGCGAGGATGAAGGCGAACAGGACACCAAGATGCAGCCGTCCGTCCGACGTCAGCGCAGGCAGGGTCGTTGCCGAGGAGAATAACGCGCTTTCAGGGAAGTTGTAGCCGGCCGGATCGCGCAAGGGGCCGCGAACCAGATAATCGAGCAGCAGCAGCGCCACATAGGTGAGCATCAAGCTCGTCAGGATTTCGTTGGCGCGGAAGACCGTCTTCAGGATCGCCGGGATTGCGGCCCACAGGAGCCCGCCAAGAAAGCCGGCCAGAAGCACCAGGACCAGCGCCAGCGGGGAATCGAAGTCGGCCAGGGTCAGCGCCATCCAGCCGCCGAAGATGGCGCCAAGCGTGTATTGCCCCTCCGCGCCGATGTTCCAGACGTTGGCCTGGAAGCACAGCGACAGGCCGAGCGCGATCAGGATCAACGGGGCCGCCTTGACCAGAACTTCCTGCGCTGAATAGCCGCTCATCACCGGCGAAACGAAATAGGTATAGGTGCCTTCCAGAGGGCTGATTCCGGCAAGCACGAACAGGATGGCGCCGGCGATCAGGGTCAGGCCGATGGCGATGATCGGCGACAGCACGGTCATCGTTTTCGACTGCGCAGCGCGGCGTTCGAGTTCAAGCCGCATCGACCGCCTCCTTGCTTTCGGAGGCGTGGACGCCTCCCATGAGCATTCCGATCTTCTCCATGTTCATTTCCGCTGCCGGATAGACCGGCGACAGCCGGCCATGCGAGATCGCAGCGATGGAATCGGCGATCTGGAAGATCTCGTCGAGGTCCTGTGAAATTACCACGACGGCGCTGCCCTGGGCCGCCAGATCGATCAGTGCCTGGCGGATGACCGCCGCCGCACCCGCATCGACACCCCAGGTCGGCTGGCTGAGGATGAAGACGCCGGGCGAGCGCCGCATTTCGCGGCCAACCACGAATTTCTGCAGGTTGCCGCCCGACAGGCTGCCGGCCTCCGGGTCGGGCGAACCAACGCGCACGTCGAAGCGCTCGATTACCTGCGCGGTATAGTCGCGGGCCGTCTTGGCATTGATGATGCCGCCGTTGACGAGGCTCTCGGTGGCGTGACCGGAGAGCAGCACGTTCTCGGACAACTTGAAGCGGGCGACCGCCGCCTCGCCGATCCGCTCTTCCGGTGCAAAGGCCGCGCCTAGTCTCCGGCGTGCGTTAACGTCGCTGCGCCCGACCGGATTGCCGTCGATCGTCACTGTCTCCGCGCGGGGGGCCGAAACGATCCCGGACAACGCCTGGAACAGCTCCTCCTGTCCGTTGCCGGCGACACCGGCGATGCCGAGGATCTCGCCGCCCCTCACCTGGAAGGTGATGTCGCGCAGCGATGTGCCGAGAGGATCTTCGGGGACGCTCGACAGGGCATCGACCTTGAGGCGCACCGCGCCGAAATCATGGACACCGGGCGCCTTCACGTCCTCGACATCGGCGCCGACCATCATGCTGGCAAGTGTCGCGGCCGTCTCTTCGCGCGGATCGCAGGACGCGACCACCTTGCCGCGGCGGAGCACCGTCGCCGTGGAACAGATCCGCTTTACCTCCTCCAGCCGGTGACTGATATAGAGGATCGAACAGCCCTCGCCGGCCAGACGCATCAGCGTCTCGAACAGCTTGTCGGCCTCCTGAGGCGTCAGCACGGCGGTCGGCTCGTCCATGATGATGAGGCGCGGATTCTGCATCAGGCAGCGCACGATCTCGATGCGCTGGCGCTCGCCGACCGACAGCGAATAGACGTGCCGGTTCGGATCGAGCGGCAGGCCGTAGTCCTCGGAAATGGATCGGACCTGCTTTGCGACCTCGCGGGTCGACGTGCCTTTCGGCAGCGCCAGCGTAATGTTCTCGGCAACCGTCAGCGCCTCGAACAGGGAGAAGTGCTGGAACACCATGCCGATGCCGAGCGCCTGGGCGTCGGCAGGTGCGCGCAGTGTCACCGGCTGTCCGCGCCAGAGCACCTCGCCTGCGTTGGGCTCGAGGATGCCGTAGAGCATCTTTACAAGCGTCGACTTGCCCGCGCCGTTCTCGCCGAGCAGCGCGTGGATCTCGCCTTCCTGCACGACGAGATCGACGGTGTCGTTGGCGACCACCGTGCCGAACTGCTTGGTGATGCCGCGTGCTTCAAGCAGCGGTGCGCGGGCTGTGTCGGCTGCGTCCGTGCCGGCCATCGTATCCAGGCCCCTCTGTCCCCGTCTCGCCGGCATACATTCAGATTGCCAGCCGCCCCGTTTTCATTTTCCGTCCTAGAGCGTGCGCACTGCAAGCCTCGGGCCCGGTAGATATTTCTCATAAATTACATCAAA
This sequence comes from uncultured Tepidamorphus sp., assembly GCA_905479765.1. GTDB lineage: Bacteria > Pseudomonadota > Alphaproteobacteria > Rhizobiales > Tepidamorphaceae > Microbaculum. Next base: position 2,422 of record CAJQNW010000256.1, read on the forward strand.
GGAACTACATATTCCCTTGTTTTGTATTGGAAAATACCGTTTTATTGTCTCGCGCTGTCTGCTCGACTCCCACGACACTGTCCGACGTTTCATAGGCGATTGCCTCTCGCGTGTGCAGAAGTTCAGCAGCGACCGAGGCCGCGATAATCGCCGGCGCCTTGTCTTCGATACCGCGCATGCCGATGGGGCAGCGTAGCCGTCCGAGCGCATCGGGACCCAGGCCGGACTCCGCGAGCCGTTTGAGGAACCGGGCGCGTTTGGTGTCGCTGCCGATAAGACCGACGTAGGGCAGATCGGATCGCGCGAGGGCCGCTCGGCAGAGTTCCAGATCAAGAGGGTGGCTGTGCGTCATGATCAGCACGAAGGCGCCTCGCGGGGCGTCGGCGATAAGGCCCGCCGGCTTCTCGGCGTGGACGGCGGTGGCGTTCTGGGGCATGGCCTTCGGAAAGGCGTCCGTCCGGCTGTCGACCCAGGTGACGCGGAACGGCAGGGGCGCAATCGCCAGCACCAGCGCCCGGCCGACATGGCCAGCGCCGAACAGGAACAGCGGATGGCGGCTGTCGACGAACGTTTCGCGGTAGCGGTTGGTCTTCCGGTCGAGGGTGGCGAAGGCTGTTCCTGACGCGTCGGCGTCTTCGATGATCCGACGCGTCGCGTGCGGAACGGCATCATCGAAGTGGGTCTCGCAGGTAAAGCCGCCGCTCGCCTCCAACGTAGCGCAATGCCGGATCGTCGAAGCGTCGGCTTGCCTATAAATCTCGATAGCGATCTCGACGTGGCCCCCGCAGCATTGCCCAAGATCCGGGCCCAGCGTGATATCGGTGAGGCAGAGGGTGGTGGCCCCCGCCCGCAGCCGTCCGGCGGCAAGCTGGATCGCTTCCCACTCGAGCTGGCCGCCGCCGATGGTTCCGCTGTACGAGCCGTCGCCGGTGACGATCATGCGGGTGCCCGCCTCGCGCGGGGCCGAGCCGCGAACCGCCAGGATGGTAATCAGCGCCGCCTGGTCGTTCGCCGCCAGAATGCCGGCGAGTCGGGTCCAGATCTCGCTCATGGCCGCGCCTCCCGGACCGCGGTGACGGCGCGCAGGATCGCTTCCGGGGTTGCCGGCGCGTCGAGCGGGATCGCAACGACTGGCGGCGCGAGTCCGGCAATGGCGTCGAAGATCGCCGAATGCACGGAGATGGCCAGCATCAGCGGCGGTTCGCCGACGGCCTTGGATCCGTAAATCGCTTCCTCCCGGTTGATGCCGTCGTGGAGGTGAACGTTGAATTCGGCGGGGACATCCGAGGACGTCGGGATCTTGTAGGTCGAGGGCGCGTGGGTGCGCAGCCGGCCGCCAGCGTCCCAGACGAGTTCCTCGGTGGTGAGCCAACCCATGCCCTGCACGAAGCCGCCCTCGATCTGGCCGATGTCGATCGCCGGATTGAGCGACTTGCCGACATCGTGGACGATGTCGACGCGGTCGACGCGCAACTCGCCGGTCAGCGTATCGATGGTGACTTCCGAGCACGACGCGCCGTAGGCGAAATAGAAGAAAGGTCGGCCCTGCCCCTTTTCGCGGTCCCAATGGATCTTCGGCGTGCGATAGAAGCCCGTCGATGACAGCGAAATGCGGGCCATGTAGGCCTGCCTGACCAGGTCGGCGAAACCGACGGCGCGGTTGCCGACGAACACCTGGTTGTCGCGGAAGCGGATGTCGGCGGCGACGCTGTCATAGGTTTCGGCGGCGAAATCGGTGAGCCGTTCGCGGATCCGAGCGGCGGCGATGCGCGCTGCCATGGCGTTGAGATCGGTGCCCGACGACGCCGCCGTCGGCGAGGTGTTGGGCACCTTTGCGGTGGTCGTCGCGGTGATCTTGACCTTGTCGAGATCAATGCCGAACTCGTCGGCGACGACCTGGGCGACCTTGGTGAACAGGCCCTGCCCCATCTCGGTGCCGCCGTGGTTCAGATGAACGCTGCCGTCGGTATAGACGTGCACCAGCGCGCCGGCCTGGTTGAGGTGGGTTGCGGTGAAGGAGATTCCGAACTTCACCGGCGTGATGGCCAATCCCTTGCGCAAAAAGGGATTTTCGGCGTTGTGCTCGGCGATTTCGCGACGCCGGGCGCGGTAGCCCGACAGCGCTTCAGTCTTCTCCATCACCTCCGGGGCGATGTTGTCGAAGACCGTCATGCCGTAGGGCGTCACGTCGCGGTCGGGACCGTACAGATTGCGCATGCGCAGGTCGAACGGATCGATACGGAGCCTATGGGCGACCTGATCCATGACGTGCTCGATCGCCAGCATGCCTTGCGGTCCGCCGAAGCCGCGAAACGCGGTGTTGGAGACCGTGTTGGTGCGCATCCGCTTGGTGCGCGCGGCGATATGGGGCACGAAATAGGCGTTGTCGGTGTGGAAGGCGGTCCGGTCGATCACCGAGTTCGACAGATCCGTCGAAAAGCCGCACTTCGCCAGGAAGGTGATGTCGGCGGCCTCCAGCATGCCGTCGTCGTCATATCCGACCTGCCAGCGCGCCAGCATGTCGTGCCGCTTGCCGGTCATCACCATGTCGTCGTCGCGGTCGAGGCGCAGCTTGCAGGGCCTGCCGGTAACGCGGGCGGCGAGCGCTGCCAGCCCGGCCCACTGGCAGGCCTGGGATTCCTTGCCGCCGAAACCGCCGCCCATGCGGCGGACTTCCGACACGACCGCATTGATCGGCAACCCAAGCACCTCGGCGACGACCTTCTGTACTTCGCTCGGGTGCTGGGTTGAAGTGAGGACGAACATGTCGCCATCCTCCTGCGGGATTGCCAGCGCCGCCTGGCCTTCCAGGTAGAAGTGCTCCTGGCCGCCGATCGGGAAATTACCGGACATCCGGTTCGCGGCCGTCTCGAGCGCCTTGCCCGGATCGCCGCGGACGATGTTGAAATCCGGCGAGATCAGGCTGTCCGCCGCCTCGGCCGCTTCGACGGTCAGCAGAGGTTCGGCCTCGCCGATCCGGATCGTGGCGAGCAGCGCCGCGCGGCGGGCTGCTTCCCGGGTCTCCGCGGCGACGATAAAGACGGGCTGGCCGTGAAACAGCACCTTTGTGTCGGCCAGCAGCGGATCGTCGCCGGCGCCGACCGGGCTGATCTCGTTGTGGCCCGGAATGTCCGCAGCGGTCACGACCGCGACGACACCGGGCGCTGTTCGGACGGCGTCGAGGTCGAGCCCGACGATAGGTCCTTTCGCCGCCGGCGAAGCGCCGATGGCGATCTGCAGCGTGCCGGCCGGCTCGCCGACATCGTCGACATAGAGTGCGGCGCCGCTGACGTGTTTGGCGGCGCTGTCGTGACGGACCGACGTGCGGACCGAGCGCAGTTCGCCGGTCGTATTGACCTGCGGGTCGAGCGTACCGGTTTCAGGTGAGCCCGACATCGGCGGCCTCCCTCGTCCCGGTCAGCCGCGTGGCCATCGTGTCCTCCCCGGCGATCTCGGTCAGCGCCTTTTTCAGAAGGCCGCCCGCAACCTGGGATCGGTAGGCGGCGCTGGCGCGATGATCGTCCATCGGCGCGAAGTCGCGTGCCAGAGCATCGATCGCTGGCTGCCAGCCCGATGGATCGTTCAAACTGATGTCTTTCAATGCCTTTTCTGCATATCTGGCGCGTTTCGGGATGCCAGCCATTCCGCCGAAAGCTATTTTCGCAGATCTGATAATCCCTTGATGAATATCCAGGGCGAAGGCCGCCAGCACGGCCGAGATGTCCTGGTCGAACCGCTTGGAAATCTTGTAGGCGCGAAACGCTGTGTTTGGCCCAGGCTTCTCGACGCGGAACGATTCCACGAATTCGCCCGGCTGCCGGTCCTGCTTGCCATAGTCGAGATAGAAATCCTCGAGCGCCAGTACACGGATATCGCCGCCGTGGCGGAGCATGGTCTCGGCGCCGAGTGCGATCAGGAGCGGCGGCGTGTCGCCGATCGGCGAGCCGTTGGCGATGTTGCCGCCGACCGTGCCGACCGCCCTCACCTGCGGCGATCCGAGGCGGCGCAGAACCTCGGCGATGTCGGGATCGAGCTTAGACAGTGCGTCCCAGGCATCGGCATAGGTCGCCGCCGCGCCGATCACGAGGGAGTCGGGATTGTCCTCGATGGCGGTCATTTCGCGGATGCGGCCGAGATGGATAACCCGGTCGATTGGCCGCATCTGCTTGGTGATCCAAAGGCCGACATCGGTTGCGCCGGCGACCAGGGTCGCGTCGGGATGCAGCACGTAGAGGGCCGCCAGTTCATCGATTGAAACAGGGGCGGCGAAAAACCGGTTCTCGTCGCCAACGAAGAGGGTTTTGCCTTTGTCTGCCTCTTTGAGTGCCATGATCGTCTCGTCCGTCCCGAATCCGTCGAAGACGGGATCGGCGCATGCGTCCAGTGCGGCGGCGACGATCGGCTTGTAGCCGGTGCAGCGGCACAGGTTTCCGGCGATGGCGTCGTTGACCTGGGTCCGGTCCAACCCGTCCGGTGCCTCGCGGTGATAGAGCGCGAACAGCGCCATGACGAAGCCCGGCGTGCAGAAGCCGCACTGGCTTGCGTGATGCTCGACCATCGATTGCTGGATCGGATGGAGTTCGCCATCGCGGGCCATATCCTCGACGGTGATCACCTCGGCGCCGTCGGCCATGCCGAGCAGATGGATGCAGGCGTTGACTGGGCGGTACTCGGTCCCCTCGCCTTCGCCCGGACGTCCGAGCGCGACGGTGCAGGCGCCGCAGTCACCCTCCGCGCAGCCTTCCTTGGTGCCGATGGCGCGTTCGCGCAGGCGGAGATAGTCGAGAAGCGTCTCCGTCGGCGCGAAATCGGAAATCTCGACCACCTTGCCGCGGCGAACGATGTGAATGGCGTGGCGCTCGGCTTGCATCCTAGCTGCCCCGGTATGTCGAATAGCCGTAGGGCGAGATCAGCAGCGGCACGTGATAGTGCGCGGCCGTGTCGGCGATGCCGAAGCGGATCGGCACGATGTCGAGGAACGGCGGTTCGGGGAGCGTGACGCCGAGTGTCCTGAAATAGTCGGCGACGTGAAATCGAAGTTCATAGCGATCCGCCGTCAGGACATCGGCTTCGAGAATCGGACCGTCCAGTCGTCCATCGGAATTGGTAACGGCGGTGACGACGGGATCGGGCTGGCGATCGCGGAATAGCTCGACTTTGAGCCCGGTGGCTGGCCGTCCGGTGCTCGTGTCGAGGACGTGCGTCGTCAGTCTTCCCATGCTCACCTTTTACGCAAATTCGCGAGCGCCTCTTTCGTGCGCAGATATGAGCATAATGAAACGCGAGGCTACGCCGCGCAACGCATGATCTTTGACCAAGTGGAAAAAGTTTATTCGTCGTCGCCGGGTGCGAGGCAGGCGTAGAACTTCTCTTCGTCGAGCGCGACGTCGCCGCAGCGCAGGAACCGCTCCAGTTCTCCGGGGTACTGGTAGTTTATGTAGGGATTGACCAGGAAGCGGCCGTCCTGCGAGCGAAATGCGCCCAGGCGGTCGATCTCGCCTTTCAGTTCCGGGTATTTCGTGGTGATGGCGTGGCGCAGCTCTTCACCGGGGATGAAATTGTCGGGGAGCTGATCGAATGGTCCGTCGAAATAATTGTTGGCGCTGACGTTGCCGTCATAGACGCCGACAAGGATTTTCCGCTGCGAATAGCGATCCTCGTAGAATGCGAAACCTGTGCGGGCGCCGATTGTGAGCGCCGGATGATCGTCGTTGAACGGCAGCAGGATGTCGTTCAGCGGCTCGTTTTCATTGAGAACGAACAGGAATTCCTTCCGCGGCGCATTGAAGAGGAAGAAAAAGGGGATACCGGACTCATCGAAGGTCGGGCCGAGCAGCGTGTCGCCGTCGGCGATGATGCCTTCGGGTGCTTCGACCGACGTCAGGTCGTTCAACTGAAAGCGGACCGTCTTGCCCTCGTAAGTGACGGCATAAACAAGATCGTCCAGCTTTTCGATTTTGATGCCGTCCTTTTCCGTCAACGGCTTGTAGTTCGAGAGGATCTCGACGTTCCACGGCTCGTTCTTGGTAAAATAGGCGAAGTGCAGCACGCCGTCGTCGCGGTCGGACACGTCAAGGCGCATGTTGCCGGCGAACTCGATGCCGCTCCAGACAAACGTGAAGTAGTAATAGTTCTCTGTCGGGTAGACGGTCGCGTCCTCCGGCACAGCCGCGAACACGTGGCTGAATGCAGCCATCGGCTCGTCGATGTTAAAGTCGGGCGCGCCCTGCAGCCGGTCGATGATCTGCTGGTTGAAGGTGACGCCATATCCCGGTTCGCCGGGCTTTGGCTCGGCGACAGCGAATCCGGAAGAGGCGAGACAGGCGATCATCGCCACGAGGCCTGAGCGGCACAAAAAGGGTCGTAGGCTACGCACGCGGATACTCCGATGGATTGATCTGATCATGGCGCGGACACCGCCGGCAGTGCCGGGATGATCCGGCCTGATCTGTTACTTGTTCTTGTTTTTCTTTTTTTGCTGTTGCTGCGATTTCCGCGGATCGTGTTTCTTCTTGCCGGCTTGCGGTGGAGCGTTCCTCGTATTCTTAGGCGGCTGATTGCGCTGGGGCTGGCGCGCCTTCGGCTGATTTTTCTTCTGGGCGTTCTGCGCGTTTGAAATGACCTGATTGTGCGCTGGCTGCCTTGGTTTCGGCTGGTTCTTTTTTACCACCGGCTTTTGTTGCTGCGGGGGTCTCGCGGCCGGCTGCTTGGGTTTTTGCTGCTGTTTCGGCTTCGCTGCCGGCTGCTTCTTCGCGTTGGACTGGGCCGCGTTGTGCGCGGGCTGTCGCGGTGCGGACGGCTTCTTATTCGCGTTGGATTGAGCCGCGTTGTGGACCGGCTTGGCCCGGGCATTCGACAGCGACTGGTTGTGAGCCGGCAGCTTCGGTGCCGCTGGTTTTTTCCGGGCGTTGGACTGAACCGCGTTGTGCGCGGGTTGCCGGGGTGCGGTGGGCGATTTCTTCGCGTTGGATTGAACCGCATTGTGTGCCGGCTTGGCCCGCGCATTCGAAAGCTGCGGATTGTGGGCGGGCTGCTTCGGGGTGCTCGGCTTCCTGGTGGCGTTCGAGAGTACTGAATTATGCGCCGGCGAGCGGGTCGCGTTGGAGCGCTGCGCATTATGCGCCGGTGCTTTCCCGGCACGAGAAACGGCTGGCGCATGTACCGGGGCCCCAGGTTTGCGTGCGGCCTGGGACTGGTTCGCGTTATGGGCCGGTGCAGCCGCTCCGGACGTGCGTGCCTGGTGCTGGCCGGAGTTCCGGTTGCGGTGGAAGCTGGACACCGCCGGCTGATGGGCCGGCGATACGCCGGATGAGGAGCGGCTGTTGTGCTGGCCAGACTT
>CAJQNW010000257.1 GCA_905479765.1 uncultured Tepidamorphus sp.
CATCAAGGTCGCCGGCTTCACGGCCACCAGCCATTCCTCAGGCCAGTAAACGAAGCCGACGAGATGGACATCGTGCTGGTCGTAGAGCTTCCGGGCGTACTCGATGCCGCGGCTTTCGGAATACCAGCGATCACGGGTTTCCGGATCGGGAAACGAGGCCAGCGTGTCTCCGAGCAACGCGAAGGCGGGATCCTTGCTGGCGAAATAGGCCGGTGAGGAATAATGCCCGTCGATCGCGCCGGATTTCATGGCATCGAGCGTTGCCCCCGGCCCCACCGCGCTGCGAACCGGAAGAACCTGGATATCGATCTCGCCGCCGGATGCCGTCCTCAGCTCGTCGGCCAGTTTCTCCAGCCCCGCCGTGGCGATGCTGCCGGGCCCGTCGAGAGACTGGATGCGCAATCGCTCCGCCTGCGCGGTGCCGGCCAGGGCACTGAGCCCGGCGAGAACGAGAACAACGCGGAAAAACGGGCCCATTGCGGCTCCAGTCGATCGATGCACGATGGATGCCCGCAAGGCCAATCCGGGTCAACCACCTAACTGCTCAAGGGCGCCGCATTCAGTTGCCGTGGGCGCTACGCCTCGTCATGTCGTACACAAGCGCGATACCGGCCGACAGGATGAAGACGAGAAACGCCGCCACGACGATCGACGGCCCGGCCGGCGTATCCCATTCCGCCGACGCGCTCAGGCCGGCGAGCACGGACACGACACCGAGACCGGCCGAAAAAATCGCCATCCGCTCAGGCGTACTGGAAAACCCGCGCGCCGCGGCCGCCGGGATGATCAGCAGCGACGTCACCAGCAGGATCCCGACGAGCTTCATCGAGATCGCCACGACGACCGCGATCAGCAGCACGTAGATCACCTCGACGGCGGCGACGTTGACGCCCTCGGCGCGCGCGAGATCCCGGTCGACGGTGGCGGCGACCAGCGGCCGCCAGATCGCCATCAGCGCGACGAGTACCGCCACCGCGCCGCCAAGCACCACGTAGACGTCGGCCCGCCCGACAGCCAGGACGTCGCCGAACAGATAGCCGATCAGGTCGACGCGCACCCACGTCATGAAGGCGAGCACCACCAGCCCGATCGACAACGAGGCATGCGACAGGATACCGAGCACCGTATCGCTGGCAACGCGCGCGACCCGCAGCAAGACCACCAGCAGCAGCGCCACGATCACCGTCATCACGAAAACGCCGAGCGTCGGGCCGATCCCGACGAGCAGGCCCAGCGCCACGCCGAGAAGCGCCGCATGGGCGGTGGTGTCGCCGAAATAGGCCATCCGGCGCCAGACGATGAAACAGCCCAGCGGACACGCCACCAGCGCGACACCGACACCGGCGATCACCGCGCGAACGAAGAAATCATCGAGCATGTGGGTCAGTCCCCTCGTGCGGGATTGTCATGGCCATGGCGATGGTCATGGTCATGAACCGGCACGACCTCGCCGGAGGGGGCATGCGCGTGGTCGTGCTTGTGGGCATAGATCGCAAGCGTCTCGGAGGCGACTGGCCCGAACAGGCGGGTGTACTCAGGACTGCGCGAGACGTCGCCCGGTGCACCGGTGCAGCAGACATGACCGGCCAGGCACAGCACCCGGTCGGTCGCCCGCATCACAACATGCAAATCGTGGCTGACCATCAGCACGCCGCAGCCGTGTTCTTCGCGCAAGGAGGCGATCAACCGGTACAAATCCACCTGGCCGGAGAAGTCGACACTCTGCACGGGCTCGTCGAGAACGAGGATATCCGGCCGGCCAAGCAGCGCGCGGGCAATCAGCACCCGCTGGAACTCGCCGCCCGACAGCGCTTGCACCGGGCGATCCAGCAGATGCGGCACGCCGGTTTCCTCGAGCGCCGCCTTGATGTCGGCACTGGGCGCGCGGCGCACCAGGCGCATCAGGCGCTCCACCGACAGCGGCATGGTGCGGTCGACCGCAAGGCGCTGCGGTACGTAGCCAACCCGCAAGCCGGCACGCCGCGTGACCTGACCGCTGGTCGCCCGCTCGATCCCCAGCAGCGTCTTGATCAAAGTCGTCTTGCCACCGCCGTTCGGCCCGACGATGGAGACGATTTCGCCACGCCCGACGTCCAGATCCACCCCGTGGATCAGCCACCGGCCCCCGCGGCGCACGCCGAGCCCCCGGCACGCCAGCAGGATCTCCGCCGGAACGGGCTTCGCCGGAGCGGTGTTCGCCGGTCGGGCAATGGGGTCAGGCACGGCTACGTCATTCATCTCGACCTCTCGCAGATGGAAGTTTCTCGCCATCGCCGATTGTTATAGTATAACATTTGTTATAGTGTAACACCCATCCGATCACCCCTCTACAGGATACCGCCGATGTACCGCAACTGGTCATTCGCCCTCGCCGCAGCCTCCGTTTCCACACTGTTGTCATTCGGTCCGGCCCATGCCGACAGCCTGAACGTCGTTGCCTCGATCAAGCCGGTTCATTCTCTCGTCGCCGGTGTCATGGGCGACACGGCGGCGCCGCACCTACTGGTTTCGGGCGCTGATTCCCCCCACACCTATTCCATGCGCCCGTCCGACGCCGAAGCCCTGTCGGAAGCCGATGTGGTCTTCTGGGTCGGCGAGGAACTTGAGACCTTCCTCCAGCGCCCGATCGGCAACCTGGGGACGAACGCCCGCGCCGTTTCCCTAATCGACGCTCCGGGAATGACGCTGCTCGACTTCCGCGACGACGACGACCACGGCCATGAGTCCGGGCATGACGCCGGACACGCAGACGAGCACGCCGAGATGCACGACGAAGACCACGATGGGCACGAGCATGAAGAAGCCGGGGACCATCACTTGGACGATGAGGAGCACGCCCATCATCACACCGGCCTCGATCCGCACGTCTGGCTTGATCCGGCGAACGCGCGTGCCATGGTCGCCGAGATCGTGGCGGTCCTCAGCGAAGCCGACGCGGCGAACGCCGAGACTTATCGGCGCAACGGCGAAGACGTGACCGCCCGGCTGCTGACGCTGGAAGCCGAAACGCAAACCGCCCTGATGCTCTATCAGAAGATACCGTACTTCACCTTCCATGAATCCTTCGGCTACTTCGACAATCGTTTCGGCCTCGATAGCCACGGCGCCATCTCGATCAGCCCCGAGCGCCAGCCCGGCGCCCAACGGCTGAGGGAAATCAGGTCCGAATTGGCCGAACATGGCCGGGTCTGCGTTTTCTCCGAGCCGCAATTTCCGCCGAAGCTCGTCGACATCGTTGTTGAGGGCACGGCCGCGCGAACCGGCACGCTGGATCCGCTCGGCGCCGCCTTGGAGCCGGGATCCTCTTTATATTTCAGCCTATTAGAGCAGAACCGCGACGCCTTCACGCGCTGTTTTCAGGAGACGATGTGAGGACCGTATACGTTAATATCCGATAGTATTAGTATCGACTCGCTTTCCAAGCTGCGCGAATTGCGATCCAATCCCCGTTAACCTTGGGGAGTATTGCATGCCTGACGGCTTAGCTGAGGCAACGCAGCGACTGTCCGTCAAACAACTGCGGATTGTCGCTGCGATCGAGGACCACGGCTCCATTCGCGAAGCCGCAGACAGCCTGAACATCACGCAGCCGACGGCGACGAAGGCGCTGAAAGAAGCCGAGCGAATTCTCGGCGTGATGCTGTTCACGCGCACCAACCGCGGCGTACTGCCGACACAATACGGAACCGCCCTGAGCCGCCGCGCGCGCCTGGTTCTCGCGGAACTGCGCCATGCGGGCGAGGAAATCCGGGACTTGAACGAGGGCTTCGGCGGGCGGGTCGTCGTTGGAACCCTGCTGGCTGCGTCGGCACGGCTGCTGCCGGAAGCGATCGCGCACCTGCGCCGCGAACGGCCCAAGGTCACGGTGTCGGTCGTCGAGGGAACCAACGACATCCTGATACCGGCGCTGAGGCTGGGAGACCTCGATCTGGTGGTCGGCCGGCTGCCGGAGTTTCGCGGCCGTGAGGGAATGCACCAGGAGGTTCTCTACGACGAAGTCACCTGCCTGATCGTTCGGCCGGGACACCCGCTGTTGTCATCGACAGACATTACATTGGCGGATACGTTAGCCTGGGATTTCATCCTGCCGCCGCCGGAGACGACGCTGCGCCGTCAACTCGAACATGCCTTTCACGACGCCGGCTTGCAGGTGCCTCCGATCGTGATGGAATCGGTATCCGTGCTCACCAACTGGCGCCTGACTGCCAGAACCGATTCGATTTCGGTTTGGCCTTACCAGGTGGTTCGCCAGGCCGTGCTGGATGGCCGTCTGATGCGGTTGCCGATCACGCTCCCCAAGGCCTCCGGCACGGTCGGGGTCACCACCCGCGCCGGCGCGACACCGTCACCCGTCACGGTCGCGCTCATTGCCGGTTTGCGCACTATCGCGGCCCGGATCGTCGACGAGACAAACGAGACCGACGGCAGTGATCTCGCCTAGATATTCCAATCGGTAATATCTAAATTGCATTTTTTCAGTTTTTCAGAATATCAGGGCGTGACACTATCCGCTGCGTCATCCGGTGACCCGGCAATTCACAAACCCGGACCGTATACGCCAGGCTACGCGAGACACACGTCATGACCGAAAGCTCCTCTTCTACCGGCCGCCTGATCGAAGGCAAGCCGACCCCGCGCGGAGCCTATCCGCATATCAAGCGGGCCGGCGATTTCCTGTTCGTCTCTGGCACCACGGCCAGGCGGGCGGACAATTCGATCGCCGGGGCCGACGAGGACGAGATGGGCACCCGCACCCTGGATATCCGCGCGCAGACCCGCGCCGTCATCGAGAACATCCGCGACATCCTCGCCGTCGAAGGCGCCGGCCTCGACGATCTCGTCGAGGTCACCGCCTATCTCGTCAACATGAACGATTTCGGCGGGTTCAACGCGGCTTACGCCGAATTCTTCGACTACACCGGGCCGACGCGCGCCACCGTCGCGGTCCACCAACTCGCACACCCGCACCTGCTCGTGGAACTGAAGGCACTGGCCTTCAAGCCGCAGGCCTGATCAAGGGAATCGCACCATGAACGTCCATCCGAACCTGAAGCCCTTCAATTTCCCGGCCTGGATCAAGGAGAACGAGCACCTTCTCAAACCCCCGGTCGGCAACAAGCATCTGTTCGACAACAAGTCGAACATGATCGTCATGATCGTCGGCGGCCCCAACAAGCGCGTCGATTTCCACGACGACCCGGTCGAGGAATTCTTCTACCAGCTCAAGGGCGACATGATCCTGAAGATCGCCGAGGGCGGGAAGATCTACGACGTGCCGATCCGCGAGGGCGAGGTGTTCATGCTGCCGGCCCACGTCCGCCATGGGCCGCAGCGCCCGCAGGAAGGCTCGATCGGCCTTGTCGTGGAAAGCCCGCGCGTGGCCGGCATGAAGGACGGTTTCGAATGGTTCTGCTTCGAATGCGGCGGTCTCGTCCATCGCATCGAGGTCGAGGTCTCCGACATCGTCAAGGACCTGCCGCCGCTCTACGAGGCCTTCTATTCCGATGAAGAAGCCCGCAAGTGCCCGAACTGCGGCGCTATCCACCCCGGCAAGGTCCCGCCGCCCGGCTGGGCCGAGATTTGAGGGTGCTTATCGCAGCGCGCTCTCCGTCGTCATCCCGGCCGGAGCGAAGCGCAGAGCTGGGATCGGAGAGCCTCCGCGGCCGATGTGGCTCTCCGATCCTGGATAGCCGCTTTGCGGCTTCAGGGATGACGACGGAGGAGAATACGGCCGAGGCTGCCCCATGACCACCGTCGACATGCACAGTCACTTCTTCCCCGAGAGCTGGCCCGACCTGGCCGAGCGCTTCGGCACGCCCGACTGGCCCTGGATGAAGCATCTGGGCGACGGCAAGGCGATGGTGATGGTCGGCGAGCGAGAGTTCCGCCCGATCTACTCGGGCTGCTGGAGCGTCGAAAAGCGGCTCGAGGAGATGGACCGCGACGCGATCGACCAGCAGATCCTCTGCGCGACGCCGGTGCTGTTCGGCTACCTGCGCAAGCCCGAGGAAGCCGCCGACTGCGCCCGCATCTTCAACGACGCCGCGCTGGAGATGACCGCGCAGGCGCCCGGCCGCCTGTTTCCGCTGGCCCAGGTGCCGCTGCAGGATGCCGACCTTGCCTGCCGCGAGGCCGAGCGCGCCATGGCCGACGGCCACCACGGCATCCAGATCGGCAACCATGTCGGCGACCGCGACCTCGACGACGCGGGCCTTGAGACCTTCCTCCACCATTGCGCGACGATCGGCGCCCCTGTTCTGGTGCATCCCTGGGACATGCTCGGCGAGGACCGCATGTCGGAATGGATGCTGCAATGGCTCGTCGCCATGCCGGCCGAAACGCAGCTGTCGATCCTGCGGCTGATCCTGTCGGGTGCCTTCGAGCGGCTGCCGAAATCGCTTAAGATCTGCTTCGCCCACGGCGGCGGCAGCTTCCCCTACCTGCTTGGCCGCGTCGACAATGCGTGGCGCCACCGCGACATCGTCCGCAAGGACTGTCCGAACCTGCCGTCCAGCTATGTCGACCGCATCCATGTCGACTCGGCGGTCTTCGACGACGGCGCCCTCAGGCTTCTGGTCGACGTGATGGGGCCGGAGCGGGTAATGTTCGGCACCGACTATCCGTTCCCCCTCGGCGAACAGAAGATGGGCGCGCTCGTCAGGGGTTCGGAGCGGCTGTCGGGCAACGAGAAACGAAAGATTCTGGGGGAAAACGCCATCGGCTTCTTCGGTCTTGAAACGGCTGACCGGCCAGAAGCAGCCAGTATCGGTAATTGACACGATCGGCCGGACCAAGGAGCGTTCGCAGACAACAATCGGTTCGCCATGACGGACCAGTTCCACCAGAGGCTTCGCTGACACACCAACGGGAGAGACTTCTAATGGCATCCAAACTGACATTCGCGGCGCTCGGACTTGGCGCCGCACTGGCCGCGACCTCGGCTTACGCCGAGGACCCGGCCAAGATCGGTATGATCACCACCCTGTCCGGCCCCGCCGGCTATCTCGGCGAGGACGTCCGCGACGGCTTCCTGCTGGCGATGGACGAGGAAGGCGGCAAGCTCGGCGGCGTCGATATCGAGTTGCTCGTCGAGGACGACGGCCTGAAGCCCGAGACCGCCCAGCAGATCGCCGACCGTATGCTCAAGAGCGACAACGTCGAGCTGATCACCGGCGTCATCTTCTCCAACATCTCGCCGATCGTCGCACCGATGACCCTTGGCGCGGGCAA
>CAJQNW010000258.1 GCA_905479765.1 uncultured Tepidamorphus sp.
TTGGGCACGACTCCGACGATGACGGCTATCAGAAGTGCGGCGAAGGCGATCACGTCGTAGCGGAACCGGCCCCAGATCATCAGCGCGAAGACGGCAAAGAACAGCGAGAACAGGAAAATCTGGTCGAAAGTCATGGGATACCCGGCTGGTTCGAAGCTGCCCTGATGCGATTCAATGTCTACCCATAGCAGATCGTTCCCGCGAGCCCGAAGTAAGCCGGGGTCAGGTTTTCGGTTCAGCCGCCGGGTCTACGGCCACGGGACTCCGGCGGTGGGCTATCGTTTCGCCCCTGAATGCGTAACGGGTGGTCCAGCCGGCCGGCTCCTGGATTCCCTCCTTCGCGGGAATGAGCGGAGGAGGCCGGATTCCCCGAAACATTTACTCTCCGGTGGCAGGCAGGCTGGCCTTGCAACATGATTGGCGCCTGCAAATCACGGGCAGTGCTTCCATTCCCGCTCATTCCCGCGAAGGCGGGAATCCAGCGGCGGTTTC
Organism: uncultured Tepidamorphus sp.; assembly: GCA_905479765.1. Lineage (GTDB taxonomy): Bacteria > Pseudomonadota > Alphaproteobacteria > Rhizobiales > Tepidamorphaceae > Microbaculum. The sequence continues at coordinate 493 of CAJQNW010000258.1, forward strand.
AGCGGTCGCCGTATCCGCCGGGCTCGCGCCTCAACCCTGCCCGTCCGCGGCATCCGGCGGCGCGAAGATGGTCAGCGCGCCGCTCTCGACGGAGAACTCGGCGGGTGTCTCGGTCGTCACTTCGCCGTCGGTGTTGATGGGCAGCGGTGGATCGGTGGTGATGCGGACCGAGCGGCCGCAAAGGGAGATGACGTCGTCGCGTTCAACGTGGGTGCCGGCCCGAAGCGCCGGGGCCAGCGCCATCAGCTCCAGGATCGTCTCGGCCTTGATGGCATAGACATCGAGCAGGCCGTCGTCGATGGCGGCGTCCTCGGAAATCCGCATGCCGCCGCCATAGAAGACGCCGTTGCCGACCGCGATCTGGTAGGTCTCGACCTCTATCGTTTCGCCGTCGCATTCGATCGTCGCGCGGAAGCGATTGGCCTCGCCGAGCACCTCGATCGTCGTCATCAGGTAGCTGAGCGCGCGCCACTGCTGCTTGCGCTGCGGGTCCTGGCGCCGCGCGATGTCGACGGACAGGCCGATCGAGGCGACGTTCATGAAGGAAACGCCGTTGACCCGGCCGACGTCGACCCGGCGGGTGTCGCCGGAAACGATTATCTGGGCGGCTTCCTCCGGATCGACCGGGATGCCAAGCGTCAGCGCGAGATCGTTGGCGGTGCCGATCGGCAGCAAGCCGATGGGCTTGCCAACGGCGATCAGCGCGTCGGTCGCTGCATTCACCGTGCCGTCGCCGCCGGCAACGACCAATGCGTCGCAGGCGTCCGCGCCCTCGCGGATTGCCGCGACCATCTCGTCGACGTCGCCTGGCTGGCGCAGGTCGATGTCGAATCCCGACGACGCCAGCGCGCTGATCGCCGGCCCAAGCGCTGTTTCGGCCTGCGAGGCGCCGGAGTTGGCGACGATGAGGAGGCGGCTATTGGACATGCGCGACAGTTGTTGGCATGGCAGTTTCCGTCAAGAGGAAAGGCGTCCGGTCTCAGGCGCCTTGTACCAACGCGGGCACAGCCGTTCCGGTTCCCGTGGTCGTCAGCGGGAGTCCGCGCTCCAGGCATAGAGGTTGACCGGCGCCGACAGGCCAACCAGCGTATGGGCGCCGACGGGGCGCCAATACTGCGGCGCGGCGTTGGCGATATCCGGTGTCGCCAGCGCAAGAACGCCCATGTTCTTGGTGTATTTTTCGATTCGGGCGACCTGATTGACCGTCGGGCCGATAACAGAGAACGTCAGCCGCTCGGGCACCCCGATATTGCCGAACATCAGGCGCCCATGGTCGATGCCGATGCCGAAATCGAGCGGGAGGCCGGGGTCGTCCGCGAGGATCCGACTGCGGCGCGCATCGGCGTCGGCGACGGCCTCGCAGGCATTGCGGACCGCGCCCGCCGTGCTGCCGTCCTTCTGGGGAAAAATCGCCAGAACCGCGTCGCCGATGAAGTCGAGGACCTCTCCGCCGGCGGCAAGGGCCGCGCCGGCGGCGCATTCGAAGTACCGGTTCAGGAGCGCCATGTACTCGTCTGCGGGCATGGTCTCTGAGAGGATCGTGGAATTTCTGAGGTCGGAGTACCAGACGACGGCCTCGATCGCCTCGCCGTCGCCGCGGCGGATCTGGCCCGACAGCACCCGGTGGGCGGCGATGCGGCCGAGGTAGGTCTCGGCGATGTTGCGGGTAACGCGGCTCAGGACCATGGTCTTGGAGGCGATCGCGAGGCGTCTCTGCAGACGCTTGAGCGTGACGATCTCCTGCTCGGTGAAACCCCCGGCCGCCTTCGTCGCCCAGCTCACCAGCACACCGCCCTTCTCGCCGTCGCCGGGGTCGCGCGGTATGGTGAAGCGGGTGGCGAACAGCACGTAGTCGGTCATGCCGTGGTTGGCGAGGCGCTGCAGGATCGGAAAGTCCGTTTGCGTATCCGGCCCGGCAAGGCGGCGTCGCAGCATCTCCATGTTGGACTCGACGACGAAGCGCAGCGGGCTGTTTTTCCAGTCGCCCGAGGGGATGGTGCCGTGGGCGTGCGTCTCGAGCACCGCGCTTGAATCCGGGTCCCAGGTCACCGATTCGGCCTGGAACAGCGGATGCAGCGTCGGCCAGGCCAGATTGGCGCGGTCGATGCGGATACCCAGCTCCCGCAGGCGTTCACACAGGCCGACGAAAACGTCGACCACGTCGGGATCACCGAAGGCCTGATCGATCAGCCAGTCCGACAACGCCTGAACGCGGCTGTTGAAGCATGTGCCCTCGAGGGACACGGACTTGTCCGGCATATGGTTCATGGGGACCACTCCGTTGCCCGCGCGGCCCGCCGGGCAGGCGGGGACGCGACTACCAGATCACGAAATACAGACGCCGGCCCGGGCGTTTCTTCCCGGGCCTGTGATCTTAAGCCAGGCGGCCGTGGCAGTGCTTGAATTTCTTGCCCGATCCGCAGGGGCAGGCCTCGTTTCGGCCGACCTTGCCCCAGGTCGAGGGATCGGTCGGATTGCGCTCGGGCTTGCGGGCGACGGTCGAGGCGGGCTGCGCGCCGCTATGCGGGATCGCCATCTCGGCGTCGGCCAGCGCCATCTCGTCCTCGCCGGTGGCCGGATTGAGGTGGTGGGCTTCCATTTGGGGAAGCGGCTCGGGCTCGGGCGCCTCGCGCACCAGTTCGACGCGCATCAGCTGGCCGGTGACGGCCTCGCGCAGCCGGTCGAGCATGGTCTCGAACAGCTCGAACGCCTCGGTCTTGTATTCGTTCAGCGGATCGCGCTGGGCATAGCCGCGGAAACCGACGACCTGGCGCAGGTGATCGAGTGTCACGAGATGTTCGCGCCACAGATGGTCCAGCGTCTGCAACAGCACCGCCTTCTCGATCTGGCGCATGACCGTCGGCGAGAAGTCGGCGACCTTCCTGGCGAAACGCTCGTCGGCCGCCTTGATCAGACGCTCGTGGATTTCCTCGTCGGCGATGCCTTCTTCCTTGGCCCACTCGTCGATGGGCAGGTCGAGGCTGAAGAATTCCTGAACCTTGGCCTTGAGGCCCTCTGTGTCCCACTGCTCGGCATAGGCCTTCGGCGGGATGTGCTTGGCGACCAGCTCGTCGACGACCTGGTGGCGCATGTCGGCGACGGTCTCGGCGATGTCCTCGCCCGACATCAGTTCGATGCGCTGCTCGAAGATCACCTTGCGCTGATCGTTCATGACGTTGTCGAACTTCAGCAGGTTCTTGCGGATGTCGAAGTTGCGCGCCTCGACCTTCGACTGCGCCTTCTCCAGCGCCTTGTTGATCCAGGGATGGACGATCGCCTCGCCTTCCTGCAGGCCGAGCTTCTGCAGCATGCCGTCCATGCGGTCGGAGCCGAAGATGCGCATCAGGTCGTCCTGCAGGGACAGGAAGAACTTGGAATGGCCGGGGTCGCCCTGGCGGCCGGAGCGGCCGCGCAGCTGGTTGTCGATACGCCGGCTCTCGTGGCGTTCCGTCGCCAGCACGAACAGGCCGCCGGCCTCCTTGGCGGTCTTCTTGAGTGCCTCGATTTCCTCGTGAATCTTCTTGATTCCGGCCTCGCGCTCGGGGCCTTCGACGCCCTCCAGCTCGTGGCGGATGCGCATGTCGGCGTTGCCGCCCAACTGGATGTCGGTGCCGCGGCCGGCCATGTTGGTGGCGATCGTGATGGCGCCGGGCACGCCGGCCTGGGCGATGATGTAGGCTTCCTGCTCGTGGTAGCGGGCGTTGAGGACGGCGAAGACCTTTTCCTGCGCGGTACCCTGGTCGCCGTCGTAGAGCGGCCTGAAGGCGTCCGGGTCGGTGAAGTCCTTCTGCTTGTAGCCGCCGGCCTTCAGGACCTCGGCAAGCTGCTCGGAGCGCTCGATCGAGGTGGTGCCGACGA
>CAJQNW010000259.1 GCA_905479765.1 uncultured Tepidamorphus sp.
GGCGGCATGCCGCCGGCATATTTCTTGAGCTCGGGATCGCGCCCGATCTGGTCGCGCGTCGGCGTCCAGATCGGCCACTCGGCCTTGCGCCCGACATAGGCCGTGCCGTCCCACAGGAACTCCGGCTTCGGCACGTTGGCGCCGTAGCGGGTGGCAAAGCCGTCTTCCTCGACGAAATAGACGTAGTATTCGTTGGGATCGATGACGATCGTGCCCGGCGCCTCGTTCGTCTCGTAGCGCACCGTGCGGCGATAGAACTTGCGATCGATCCGGTCGAGATCGACGGCGGGGACCGGGAATTGCTCGTCGGGCAGCGGCCCGTAGGCGATCGCGGCCTGGGCGCGCGTCATGCCGCCGTCGGTCTGGCAGCCGGCAAGCCCGCCGGTCAGCCCGAATGCGCTGAGGGTTGCGGCGGAACCGGCCAGGAACGACCGGCGGTTGAGACGGCCCGGCCGCTGGGCGGACGGAGCCAGTTTGTCGAAATGTTTCGCTGTCATCGGCAATCCCGCCTTTGAGGATCACGCTTAAAGTCTCCCGCTGCGGCCCGTTCCGGGCAGTCCAAGCTTGGGAGCCGGCGCACAATTATAACGTCCGGCGTCGGCGATCAAGCCCCGACGGCGTCCTTGGCGATACGGGACGGCCCGACGCACCCCGGACGGGCCGGATCGTGCTACTGCGTTGCCATGTGCGCCGGGCGCCTGCGGCGAGGTGCACGCATCGCCACTGTCCGATACGGTAACGAGGCATGCAGACCGAACCTTTCTTCGCCCTGAACTCCTACCACGTGGCGCTGGCCGCCGTCGGCGCGATCGTGATCGCTGCGCGGTGGCTGCCGCGCCTGATCTCCAAACGCGAACCGGCGGCGGCGCCCCTGATGATCCTGTTCGGCGCCGCGGCCGCGTTGCTGATACCCGGACTGCCGACGCTGCCCGACCCACGCGAACTGCCCCAGTCGTGGGAACTGGTCAGCGAAATGACCGTGATCGTGGCGCTGTTCGGCGCCGGGATGCGGATCGACCGGCTGCGTCCCTGGAAACGCTGGAGCGCCACGGCCCGCATGCTCGGCATCGCGATGCCGCTGACCATCCTTGCCGTCGCCCTGTTGGGAATCGGCATCGCCGGGCTGACGGTGGCCGGTGCGATCCTGCTGGGCGCGGTGCTGGCGCCGACGGATCCGGTGCTGGCCGCCGACGTCCAGGTCGGGCCACCGCACGAAGGGGCCGAACACCCGGTGCGGTTCACCCTGACCACGGAGGCGGCGCTGAACGACGGGCTGGCGTTTCCCTTCGTCTATCTCGGGGTCATCGTGGCCGCCGAAGGCCTGCTTCCCGGCACGTGGGCCATGGACTGGTTCCTGCGCGACGTCGTCTATCGTATCGCACTGGGAGCCGGCATGGGATGGGTCGGCGGCAAGGCGCTGGGTTACATCCTGTTTTCGGTGCCAAAGGGCGCCATCCTCGCCGAAACCGGTTCCGGGGTCATCGCGCTGGCAGGCGTGCTGCTATGCTACGGCTCGACCGAACTGATCGAAGGCTACGGGTTCATCGCCGTGGCGGTCCTGGGACTGACCCTGCGCCGCGTCCAGGAAAATCATCCCTTCCACCGGCAGCTGCACGATTTCTCGGAATCGATCGAACACGCGCTGACGGCGATTCTCCTCATCGCCCTGGGCAGCGTGATGCCGATCCTGTTCGCCGATCTGACCTGGACACACGCCGCGGTGGCCATCCTGCTGATCCTTGTGATCCGGCCGCTGTCGGGATGGGCCGCCTTGCTGAAGACGGACCTCGACAACCGGGACCGGGCGGTGATTGCCGTCTACGGGGTCCGCGGTATCGGATCGATCTACTACCTGTGCTACGCGGCCAGCCATATCGAGTTCATCAACGAGGCCCAGCTCTGGTCGCTCATCGCTCTCGTCATCCTGATGTCGACCGTGCTGCACGGGTTCAGCGTCGGTTGGGCCATGGACAGGCTAAGGGAGGACTGAGGGAGATCTGTGCGTCAGGCGCCACGTAGGCGGCCACCCGGCTCACCCGGCGCTGAGCCTGTCCGCGTCGCGCGGGCGCAGCTGCACCACGCTGTCGGGGATCTCCAGCGAGAAGGTCGCGCCCAGCGTGCCTTCCGCCAGCCGGATCGTGCCGCCGTGGGCGCGCACCAGTTCCGCCGCAATCGCCAGGCCGAGCCCGGTGCCGCCCGGCCGGGTGGAGCCCTGGAAGGCCTCGAACAGGCGGTCTCTGGCGCGCGTCGAGACGCCGGGGCCGGTGTCGGCGACCTCGATCGTCACCACCGCGCCGTCGCGGCGCGCCGAGACGCGGATCATGTCGTGGGCCGGATCGGTTTCGCCGCACCCCTCGATCGCCTGCAGCGCGTTGCGGACGAGATTGATCAGGATGCGGAACAGCTGGTCGGGATCGGCGTCGACCTCCAGGCCATCGGGCACCGCGTTGACGAAGCGGAGGCCGGGATGGGTGTCAAGGCCCAGAGAATCGCCGACCTCGTCGACCATGCCGGCAAGCGCCAGCCGGCGGCGCTCGGGCGAGGATTCATGCGCGCTGCCGTACTTCAGCGTGTTGGTGCAGAACTCCACGGCGCGGTCGAGGGTGCGGATCAGCTTCGGCGCCAGCCGCTTGACTAGCGGATCGTCGACCTCGCCGACCCTGTCGACGACGAGCTGGGCCGAGGACAGCATGTTGCGCAGGTCATGGTTGATCTTGGAAACCGCCATTCCCAGCGCCGCCAGCCGGTTCTTCTGGCTGAGCGTGCCAATCAGTTCCTGCTGGAGGTGGGCAAGCTCGCCCTCGGCGACGCCGATCTCGTCGGTACGGCCGGACGACTGGATTACGTTGGCGGGATCCTCCGGGTTCCCGGCGAAGGCCACCATGTTGGCGGTCAGGCGGCGCATCGGGCGCACCAGCAGCCAGTTGATCGCCAGATAGACGAGCGTCGCGGTGAACATCGAAATGATGATCGAGAGCGTCAGGATATTCACCGAATAGGCGATCATCGCCTTTCTGAGCGGCATCTCCTCCATGACCATTTCGATGTATTCGCCGCCCGTGGGCGCATCGCCCACCACGCGGATGGTGCGGCCCTGGTCGGCGGCGAGCGTTGCAAAGGAATCGCGGATCTCGCCGGCAACGCTCATCTCGCGCAGGTCGATGGTCTCCTGGACGTCGGGCGGCATGTCGGAGAGCGCCAGCAGCCGGCGCGTCGTACCGCGCTTGTGGGCGACCGTATAGGCGCCGACCTGATCCAGCAGTTCGAGTTCCAATTCCTTGGGCACCATGTTGTCGGGGGCGGCCTCCAGCACCAGGGCGGCCGTCTGGGCGGCACTGAGCCGGTCGTTCAGCCATGTGCGGCGGAAGTTGGCGATCGACGGCACGAAGATCAGCACTTCGGAGATCATCACGAACAGGATCGTCAGGATCAGCAGCTTGCCGGACAGGCCAAGACCGCGGGCCCGCGTCGCCTGCGGGGCCGGGGGGACCTGCGGCGTGTCGCCTGGTTCGGGCTCGATGCGTTCGCTCACGGCGCTCTATCCGCAAATTTTTCTGCTGCGCCCAGTCTATCCCAGTTTGCGCAGGAGCGCGATGACGCGGCGGACCTTGGGGCTGGTCAGGCTGGGGCGATAGTACTCGATGGCGGCGCGCTTGCCGATCTCCGTCAGGGTCGGATAGGGCGACACGAAGCCGGTCATCGCCTTGATGTCGAGGCCCTTCTGGATCGCCAGCCCCCACATCTGGATGATCTCGCCTGCCGATGCTCCGGCTATACCGACACCGAGGATCCTGCCGCCCTTGGTCGTCACCACCTTGATGAATCCCTCGGTCTCGTGCTCGGCGCGGGCCCGGTCATTCTCGCCATACGGCCAGCGCAGCACGCGGATCTTGCGGTGGTGTTCGGCCGCCTCGGCCTCGGTCATGCCGACCTGGGCAAGCTCCGGATCGGTATAGGTGACATGCGGGACATGGCCGTAGTCCACCTTGGCGCCGAGCCTGAACAGGATGTTCCGGATGACGATGCCGGCCTGATAGTTGGCGACGTGAGTGAACTGCGGCCCGCCCGCG
>CAJQNW010000260.1 GCA_905479765.1 uncultured Tepidamorphus sp.
GGTACTCCCTTGCGTTGAAACGTTACTTGCCGTGGCCGGCGATCTCGGCGCCGTCGCGGGTCAGGTAGTAGGCGGCGACGATCGGCAGCAGCGTCACCAGGACGACGACCATCGCCACCACGTTGGTGACGGGACGCTGGCGCGGCCGCACCAGTTCCTCGAGCATCCAGATCGGCAGCGTCGCCTGCTGGCCGGCGGTGAAGGTCGTGACGATCACCTCGTCGAAGGACAGCGCGAAGGCCAGCATCCCGCCGGCGACCAGCGCCGTACCGATGTTCGGCAGGATGACGTGGCGCAGCGTCTGGAAACCGTCGGCGCCGAGATCCATCGAGGCCTCGACCAGCGAGCCGGAGGTACGCCGGAACCGCGCGATGGCGTTGTTGTAGACGACGACGACGCAGAAGGTCGCGTGGCCGAGCACGATCGTCCAGAACGAGAACGGAATGTCGGCGATGTTGAAGGCCGAGCGAAGCGCGATGCCGGTGATGATGCCGGGCAGCGCGATCGGCAGGATAATCAGCAGCGAGATGGTCTCGCGGCCGAAGAAGCGCGAGCCGGAGATGGCGGCAGCGCAGAGCGACCCGAGCACGATCGCGACCGCCGTCGAAATCGTCGCGACACGGACCGACAGGCCGAGCGCCTGCCACACGTCGGGCCGGTTCCAGGTCGCAGCGAACCATTGCAGCGTGAAGCCGGGCGGCGGCCACTGGTAACTGCGCTCCTCGGTGGTGAAGGCATAGGCGAAGATCAGCAGGATCGGCAGGTGCAGGAACAGGAGCCCCGCCGCCGCCGCGATCTTCAGCCCCAGGGGGGCGCGCCGGCCCTTGTCGACCTGGCCGCTCATGACACCCGCCTCGCTGTCACACCGGGATGCCCCCCCACCGTCCTCGCCGTCGTCGTCCCGGACAGCCGCAGGCTGATCCGGGATCGGAGAGCCCCCGCGCCGGTCGTGGCTCTCCGATCCCGGCTCTGCGCTTCGCTCCGGCCGGGATGACGAATGAATGGAAAGAGCACGCGGCCGGAATGTGTTTCGACGGGGCGGGTCTCAGAGCGCATCGAAGGCCCCCAGCCGTTTCGCGCCCCACAGGTAGAAGCCCATGATGACGATGGGCACGACGGTGAAGGCCGCGGCCAGCGGGATGTTGCCGGCCGTGCCCTGCTGCGCGTAGACGGCCTGGCCGATGAACAGCCGCGACGAGCCGACGATCTGCGGGATGATGTAGTCGCCGAGCGTCAGCGAGAACGTGAAGATCGAGCCCGCCACCATTCCCGGCAGGGCCAGCGGCAGCAGCACGGTGCGAAACGTCTGGCCGGGCGCGGCACCGAGATCCGACGACGCCTCGATCAGGTTGACCGGCACGCGTTCAAGCGCCGCCTGCGTCGGCAGGATCATGAACGGCAGCCAGACATAGAGGAACACCAGGAACGTGCCGGTATAGCTGACCGACAGCGAATTGCCGCCGATGACGGGAATGGCCAGCACCAGTTCCAGCAGCCACATCAGGTGCAGCTTGGTGAACAGCCAGGTGAGGATGCCTTCCTTGGCGAGGATCAGTTTCCAGGCGTAGACCTTGACCAGATAGCTCGACCACAGCGGCAGCATGGCGCCGAGATAGAACAGCGCCTTCCATTTGCCGCGCGCGTAGCGGGCCGCGTAGTAGGCAATCGGGAAAGCGACGATGGCCGCGGCAAGCGTCACGACGGCTGCCATCGATACCGACCGCAGGATGATGTCCATGTTCGAGGGGCGGAACAGCTCGCCGTAGGTCTTCAGCGTCAGCTCGTAGTTGATCAGGCCTGAGAATTCGTCGATCGAAAAGAAACTCTGGGCGAGAAGCGCGAACAGCGAGCCGAGGTAGATGACGCCCAGCCACAGCACCGGCGGTGCCAGCATGATCAGCAGCAGCAGACCGGGACGACGCCACAGGACGTCCGCCAGCTGGCCGAAGAGACCGCCGCGGCCCGGCAGAATGGCATTCGTCGAGACGGCCGCCGGGCTGTTCATGGCGCCTCGTCCATCAGATGAAGCTGCGCGGGTTCCCAGCTGAGCGAGACGGTCTCGCCCTCGGCGGGCGCCGGCTGCGAGGCGGGCAGCACCGCGTGCAACCGCAGGCCCTCGACCTCGACTGCGATGCGCGTCGAGGCGCCGAGGAAATTGCAGGCGACCACCGTTCCGGTCGTGACCCCATCCGCCCCATTGCCAATCCGGACCGATTCCGGGCGAAGGCTCGCCCAGCGTTTCTGCCCGGCGTGGCGTTCCACGAACGCCGGCGGCAACACGTTGGAAGACCCGACGAAATCGGCGACAAAGCGCGATTGCGGGCGCTGGTAGATCTCCTCCGGCGACCCGGTCTGCATGATGCGGCCCTCGTTGAAGACCGCAATCCGGTCGGCCATCGACAGCGCCTCGCCCTGGTCGTGGGTGACGAAGACGAAGGTGATGGCGAGCCGCTTCTGCAGCGCCTTCAATTCCTCCTGCATCTGTTCGCGCAGTTTCAGGTCGAGCGCGCCGAGCGGCTCGTCGAGAAGAAGAACCTTGGGCTTGTTGACGAGCGCGCGGGCGAGCGCGACGCGCTGACGCTGGCCGCCCGAAAGCTGACCCGGCCGGCGCGCCCCGTAGCCTGGAAGCTGCACCAGCTCCAGCGCCTCCTCGGCGACCTTGCGCCGCTCGGCCTTGCCGACGCCGCGCACCATCAATCCGTAGGCAACATTCTCGACGACATTCAGATGCGGAAACAGGGCGTAGTCCTGGAAGACCGTGTTGACGTTGCGCCTGTACGGCGGCACGCCCTCGGCGGTCTCGCCGAAAATCTCGATGTGTCCGGCCGTCGGCTGTTCGAACCCGGCGATCAGCCGCAGGCATGTGGTCTTGCCCGAGCCTGATGGGCCAAGCATGGCGAAGAACTCGCCCGGCACGATTTCGAGATCGACATCGTCGACCGCGCGCACGGTGCCGAAATGCCGCGAGACGTTCTGGAAGGTAACCGCCGCTGTCATGAATGCGTTCGCCGTAAAACCTTGTAGCCGACCGAAGCGGCGGCGTCGTACCCGCCGCCCGGCCAATCCCATTCCGTATTCCGCTCATTCCCGCGAAGGCGGGAATCCAGGGTTTAGGGCACCACCTTGCCGAGCCGCCCTGGACTCCCGCTTTCGCGGGAGTGAGCGGAGCAAGATGTGAGCTCCACGCCCTAAACAGCCGTTGAGCTTATTCTCTCCGTCACCCCGGATCAGCCTTTCGGCTGTCCGGGATGACGGCAGAGACTTCAGATCAGGCGGTCAGCGGCCGCCGATCACGCCGATGTAATCGGAGACCCAGCGGTAATAGGGCACGCACGTGCCCTGGCTCTCGCACTTCGAGACCGGCGTCTGCCAGAACTTGATCTTTTCGAAGTCCTCGAAGCCGTTGGTCGCGCAGCCTTCAGCGGTCTGCATGCCGCGGCCGTCGGTGCAGGCGGCCGGAACGCTCGGGTTGGCGCCGAACCAGACCGAGAGGTCGGACTGCAGGTTCGACGACAGCGTGTGCTCCATCCACATGTAGGCGCAGTTGGGATGCTCGGCGTCGACATGCATCATCGTCGTGTCCGCCCACCCCGTGGCGCCTTCGGCGGGGATCGTGGAGGCGACCGGCTGGTCCTCGCTCTTCAGGATGTTGACCTGGAACGGCCAGGAACCGGACGCGACGACGCCCTCGTTCTTGAAATCATCCATCTGGATGAAGGCATCGTGCCAGTAGCGCGACACGAGCTTGCGTTGCGCGCGCAGCAGGTCGAGGGCCGCCTTGTACTGGTCCTCGTTCAGCTCATAGGGGCTCTTGATGCCGAGTTCGGGCTTGTTGGCCATCAGGTAGTTGGCGGCGTCGGCGACGTGGATCGGTCCGTCATAGGCCTGGACGCGTCCGACATTCGACTTGCCGTCGGGCAGGTCGGTTTCCTCGAAGACGATGCTCCAGCTGGGCGGCGCCTCCTTGAACACCTCGGTGTTGTACATCAGCACGTTCGGGCCCCACATGTAGGGAACGCCGTAATGCGTGCCATCGACCGTGTGCCAGGGCGCGCTCTTCAGGCGGTCGTCGACCGTATCCCAGCTCGGGACCAGGTCGACGTTGACCGGCTGCACCCGCTTGCCGGCGATCAGCCGCAGCGAGGCGTCGCCCGACGCGGTGACGAGGTCGAAGCCGCCCTCGTTCATCAGCGCGACCATCTCGTCGGACGTATTGGCGGTCTTGATGTTGACCTTGCAGCCCGACGCTTCCTCGAACTTGGTCACCCAGTCGAAGGCGGGATCGGTTTCGCCGCGCTCGATGTAGCCCGGCCAGGCGACGATATCGACTTGGCCTTCGCCGTCGCCGAGCTTCGTCAGCATCTCGGCGGTTGTTGCCTGGCCCGCAAAACTCAGGATCACCGCCATGGCGGTGCAGGATTTCAGAACGGATTTCATGATCTCTCTCCCGGTCAAGGCGCCGCCACCCTCCCGACGACGCGCTTCCGGGATCGTATCGTCATGACTTATGGCCGGTTTCGCAATTTCATTTATCAGAAGGGCGATATCGGTTTTTCCGAAACCGAACGGCTACCGTTGCCGTGGACTGCGCTGGGTCTGGGCCATGCCGATGAAATCACGGGCGGCATCGGGCAGATGCGAGCCGCGCCGCCAGACGACGCCGACCTGGACGACAGGCAGGGAGCCGGAGACGTCGCGGGATTCGATGCGGTCGCCTTCCAGCGACCAGGGGCGGTATACGAGGTCGGGTAAAAGCGCGACGCCGGCGCCGGTGGCGACGAGGCTGCGCACGGCCTCCACCGATCGGGTGCGGAAGGCGACATGCGGCTTCGCGCCCAGCGCGGAGAGCAGTTTTCCGGTGTTCTCGTCGATCTCGTCGATCGTCAGCATGATCAGCGGCTCATCGGCGATATCGCTCAGGCCAATGATATCGGCCCCGGCCAGATGATGGCCCAGCGGCAGCCATAGGCGGTAGGACGACACTTCCAGAATTTCGGCCTGCAGCGCCATGCGGTCGCGCAGGTTGGAAATGACCATCACCGCGACATCGAGTTCGCCGCCGATCAGCAGGTGTTCGAGATAGTCGCCGTTGTCCTCGATCGCCGTGACATCGATTGCGGGATAGGCCCGGCGGTAGCGCGCCAGCAGGTCGGACAGCACGTAGCCGGCGACGAGCGAGGTGACGCCGAGTTGAAGCGTGCCTGTCGTTGCGGACTGCTCTTCGGAAAAGGTCCGCCGCGCGTCCGATACGTCGGCCAGGATCTTGGTCGCGTGGCGGAGAAACTGCTGGCCCTTGTGGGTGATCGTCAGGCCACGGGGATGGCGCTCGAACAGCTCGACGCCGAGATCGCGTTCCAGATCCTTGATCGCCTCGGTCACCGACGACTGGGATATCGACAGGGTGTGGGCAGCCCCGGAGACAGTTCCCTGCCCGGCAACGGCGATGAAATACTGAAGCTGGCGAAGCGTGAAGGCCATGCCTTCAATAAGCACGAAGCCGTGCCGGCGACCAAGCCTTTCGGCAAGCTACCCCGGGAACGCCTGCGTCTTCAGCCCTTGCGGACCGTCTCCACGTGTTTTGCGAAGTCCGGGGTCGCCATCAGCGCCTTGCAGCGCTCGAACCGGTTGATCGAATAGGCCCAGAAGTCTTCCGCCGGGTTCTTGTTGGCGTGCTGGATCAGGCCCCAGAGCGTCCAGAGCAGGTCGCACATCGCCTTGTAGATGACCATGCGGCCGAGATCGACCGGCGTCGCCGGGCCGCCGAAATAGGCGTCCATCAGGCGCCGGTCCATGTCGGCATCGAACGCACCTTCGACGGACAGGTCGCCGAGGTCCCACATGGGATCGTTCATGCCGGAATATTCCCAGTCGACAATCCACATCTTGTCGCCGGTATCGAGGAAGTTTTCGCAAAGCGGGTCGCAGTGGCACGGCGCCAGCGGCAACGGGTGTGCCGAGAGCGCGGTGCGGACCGTCTCGGCTTCGGCCACCACGTCGTGGTAGCCGTCCGGCACCTCGGCGCCGAGCTTTTTCAGGTGACCGAGATACTCGTCGATCATGGAGAACAGCTCGAAGCGGAAATCGAACCGGCCCGCGTCGTCGTGCAGCGTGCGAAACGATCGGCCGGCCCGCTCGACGGCACCGGGCGTCGACGCGAACAGCGCCGGGCTCATGGTCGTCGCGCCATCGAGGAACCGGGCGACCATGACGCCGTCCTTGCCAAAATGGATGACGTCCGGCGAGACGCCAGCCGCTGCCGCGGCCTTCGCGTTGGTTTCCTCCACCGAGCGATCGATATACTCCGACGTGCCTTCGCCCGGCAGGCGCAGGCACCAGGTCTCACCGTCGAGCGCGACCCGGAACACCAGATTGGTCATGCCGCCGAGCCGGGTCAGCGACGCCGCGCCGAGATCCCTGCCGGCGAATGCGGGAATGCCGGAAAGCGCCACGCGGGCGGCATCGATGTCGGTCATGGCGTCACCTTCTCGTTCAAATCAACTCTTCAGTCGTTCCGATTTCGGGTCGTGCAGAGTGCGCGGCCCGCGCGTCGCCGGATAGCTCTTGCCGTAGGCTTCGACGGTAAAGTCCGTCGCCTTGGCGAGAGCGGACGGCACGAAGGCGAAGGCGATGGTCTTGCCGACAGCATAGCCGTAGCCGGCGCTCGTCGTGGTGCCGACCACCTCGCCGTCGCACAGCACAGCCTCGCCACCGATCAGCGGCGCGAAGCCGTCGACCGTCAGCGTCACCAGCCGGCGCTCCGGGCCGTCGGCCTTGATCCTTGCCAGCGCGTCGCGACCGATGAAGTCGCCCTTGTCGAGCGCGACGCAGAAGCCGAGGCCCGCCTCATAGGGATTGATGTCCGGCGTCACCTCGGCCGACCAGTAGGCGTAGCCCTTTTCGAGCCGCAGCGCCTCGATCGCGCGGTAGCCGACGTCGGCGATCCCGTGCCCTTTTCCGGCCACGCGCAGGGTTTTGTAGACATGCGGCGCCTGGTCGGAGGGCACGTGCAACTCCCAGCCGAGCTCGCCGACATAGCCAACGCGCGCGGCGCGGGCACGGCCGAGGCCGATCTCGATATCGCGGACGGCCAGATAGGGAAACGCCTCGTTGGAGACGTCGTCGTCCGTGACCGATTGCAGCACGTCGCGCGCCTTAGGGCCGACCAGGTTGATCACCGCGTAGGCCGAGGTGACGTCGCGAAGCTGCACCGATCCGTCATCGGGAAGATGCTGCCTGATCCAGCCCGCGTCCCGCAGGCCGAACTGGCTGCCGGTGACGACGTAGAATGTCTCCGCGTCGATCCGGATCACCGTCAGGTCGGCCTCGACGCCGCCCTGTGCGTTGCACAGCTGCGTGTAGACGCAGGTTCCGTCGGGCCGGTCGAGATCGTTGGCGATGATCCGCTGCAGCGCGTCGAAGGCACCCGGACCGGTAACCTCGAACTTGGAAAACGAGGTCTGGTCGATCAGCGCGACGGCCTCGCGCACGGACCTGTGCTCCCGGCCGACCGCCTCGAACCAGCCGGGCTTGTTCTCGAAACTCGGCGTTTCGGAGGCGTCCACCTCTCCGGTATCGAACCACAGCGGCCGCTCCCAGCCGGCCTTGGAGCCGTGGACGGCCTTGTTGTCCTTCAGGAGATGATGGATCGGGCTCAACCGCCCGCCGCGCGCCGAGTGCAGTTCGGCGCCCGGCCAATGGATCGAATAATAGTCGCCGTAGGCCTCGCTCGAGCGCTCGGCCAGATAGTGCCGGTTCGCCTGATGCGACGAGAACCGGCGTATGTCGAAGGACCACAGGTCCATGCCCGGATCGCCTTCGAGGATCCAGCTCGCCATCGCCAGACCGGCCCCGCCCGAGGCCGCGATCCCGGCGGTGAAGCCGCAGGCGACGTAGAAGTTGTCGAGCTCAGGCGCGAGACCCATCACCGGCTCGCCATCGGCGGAAACCGGGATAGGCCCGTTGATGACGGTCTGGATGCCGACCTCGTTGAGGATCGGCAGGCGCTCGGCGGCGGGCAGCATGAACAGTTCGAGCCGGTCGTAGTTTTCCGGAAACAGCTCGCGGCCGAATTCGAACGGCACGCCCTCGCGCCAGCAGGCCGGCGCGCCCTGCTCCCAGCCGCCGATGGCGAAGGAACCGACGTCCGGCTTCAGGTAGAAGATCCGGTCGGGATCGCGGAAGGTCGGCGTCTCGTGGG
Organism: uncultured Tepidamorphus sp.; assembly: GCA_905479765.1. GTDB lineage: Bacteria > Pseudomonadota > Alphaproteobacteria > Rhizobiales > Tepidamorphaceae > Microbaculum. Next base: position 8,198 of record CAJQNW010000260.1, read on the forward strand.
TAACGTCGATCTTCTTCTCGGTCACCACATACTGGTGTTCGACGGCACCGGCGGCGAGCTTGACGCCGGCCATTTCGCCGACCCGCTTGGCCCAGATGCCCGCCGCGTTGACGACGGTCTCGCAGGTGATCGTGCCGTGGTCGGTGACGACGCCGGTGATCCGGCGGCCGTCCCTGACGAAGTCCGTGACCTGCACGCCCTCGCGGATCGTCACGCCGCCGGCGCGCGCCACCCTGGCGTAAGCCTGGGTCAGCGCATAGGGATCGATGTAGCCGTCGCTCGGGATCCAGGCTGCGCCGACCACGCCGTCCGTCGTCATCCAGGGGAAGCGGTCTTTCGCCTCCTGCGCCGAAATCTCGTGCGCCTCGAAGCCGAAGCCCTTGGCCTGCGTCAGCGAGCGGCGGATTTCCGCGAGCCTTTCATCACTCGCCGCGATCCGGATCGACCCGGCCTTCCGCCAGTCGATGACCTGACCGGATTCGGATTCCAGCCGGTCGTAGACCGCGACCGAGTTCTGCATCAGCCGCGTCAGATTCTTCTTCGAGCGCAACTGCCCGACGAGCCCCGCCGCATGCCATGTCGACCCGTGCGTGAGCTGGGCCTTTTCGAGCAGCACCACATCGCGCTCGCCGGCCTGGGCGAGATGATAGGCGATGGCGCAGCCGACGGCCCCGCCGCCGATGATGACGATCTTCGCGTGGCTGTCGCTCATGCCGGTCAGGCCTTCACGCGGGACATGGAGGGATCGTAGAGGGGCTTCAGGAAGACATCCGCGCGGACGCGTTCGGTGGCCACTTCCAGTTCATACGAGCCGGAGTTCGCGTATGCCTCGTCGACGCCCTCGCCGTTGCGGATATAGCCGTAGCCGATCGACTTGCCGACCGTGTAGCCATAGCCGCCGCTCGACAGCCAGCCGACGCGCTCGCCGTTGCGATAGATCGTCTCGCGGCCGAGCAGGACAATGTCCGGATCGACGGTGAACCCGGCGAACAGCTTCTTCAGTGACCCTTGAGACTGATCGGCGAGCGCCTCGCGTCCGAGAAACGCCTGGTTCGACTTCATCTTCACCGCCCAGCCGAGGCCCGCCTCGAACGGCGTGTGGTCCGGCCCGATGTCCGATCCCCAGGCGCGGTAGCCCTTTTCCAGCCTGAGCGACTCGATCGCGCGGTAGCCGGCCGGGCGGATGCCGAGATCGGCGCCCTTCTCCATCAGCGCCTCGTAGACGTTGACGACATATTCGGTCGGGATGTGCAGCTCCCAGCCGAGTTCGCCGACATAGGTGACGCGCAGCGCCAGCACCGGAGCGCCGGCGATGCCCACTTCGCGCACCGTGCCGAACGGGAAGCCGTCGTTGGAAAGATCATCGCGCGACAGCCGCGACAGGACCTCGCGGCTGTTCGGGCCCATGACGGAGAGAACGCCGTAGCCGGAGGTGACGTCGACGACCTGCGCATTGAGGCCGGCGGGGATGTTCCGGCGGACCCAGTCGAGATCGTGGGTCGCAAAACCCGTTCCGGTAACGATGTAGAAGCGGTCCGGGCCGAGCCGGGCGACGGTCAGGTCGCACTCGATGCCGCCGCGGGCGTTCAGCATCTGGGTATAGACCAGCCGTCCCGGCGCGCGGGCGACATTGCCGGCGCAGATCCAGGTGAGCGCGGCTTCGGCGTCCGGACCGACCACCTCGAACTTGGCGAACGAACTCTGGTCGAACACCGTGACAGCCTCGCGCGTCGCCGCGTGCTCGCGCCCCACGGCATCGAACCAGTTCTGGCGGCTAAAGCCGTAGATGTCCTTCGCCTCTTCGCCCGCAGTTAGATCGGCGAACCAGTTCGGCCGCTCCCAGCCGAGCTTTTCGCCAAAGCAGGCACCGGCATCCTTCAGCCGGTCGTAGAGCGCCGAGCGCCGGCATGGCCGGCCGCTGTCGTGTTCTTCGGCCGGCCAGGCGATCGTGTAGTGCTTGCCGTAGAGTTCCAGCGTGCGCGTGCGCACCCAATCTGTGTCGAAATGCGGGCGGCCGAAGCGGCGGATATCGACCGGCCAGAGGTCGAACGGCGGCTCGCCGGCGACGACCCATTCGGCCAGCGCCATGCCGGCGCCACCGCCCGCCGCGATCCCGAAGGCATTGAAGCCCGCGCCGACGAAGAAACCGTGCTGCTCCGGCGCCTCGCCGAGGATGAAGTTGCCGTCCGGGGTAAAGCTCTCCGGGCCGTTCAGCAGTTCCTTGACACCCGCCTCCGCCAGCGCCGGCACGCGCCCGAGCGCCAGCTCCATCATGTCGGAGAAGTGGTCCCAGTCCGAGTTGAGCAGCGTGAACTCGAAACCCTCCGGTATCCCGTCCATTGCCCAGGGGATCGGGTTCGGCTCGTAGCCGCCCATGACGAGGCCGCCGACTTCCTCCTTGTAGTAGGTGAGACGGTCGGGATCGCGCAGCGTCGGCAGGTTCGAGGCGACACCCTCGATCTGCTCGGTGATCAGATACTGGTGCTGGACCGAGACGAGCGGCACGTTGACGCCGGCGAGCTTGCCGACCTCGCGCGCCCATTGCCCCGCGCAGTTGACGACGACCTCGCACTTGACCATGCCGTTCGGGGTCTCGACGCCGACGATCTTGCCGTCCTCGATCAGGATACGGGTGACGGGGGTGTCCTCGAAGAACTTGACGCCCGACATGCGCGCGCCCCGGGCGAGCGCCTGGGTGATGTCGGAGGGGCTGGCCTGGCCGTCGGTCGGCAGGAAGGCCGCGCCGACCACGTCGCCGACATCCATGATCGGCCAGAGATCCTGCGCCTCCTTCGGCGTCAGCAGGTGCATTTCGAGGCCGAATGAATGGGCGGTCGTCGCCTGACGGCGCACCTCGGTCCAGCGGTCCTCGTTGCACGCCAGACGCAGACCGCCGTTCATCTTCCAGCCGGTCGCAAGGCCCGTCTCCTCTTCGAGCCGGTCGTAGAGCGCAACCGAGTTGCCGAGGAGCTGGGTGATGTTGGCGTTGGTCCTGAGCTGGCCGACCAGCCCGGCCGCGTGCCAGGTCGAGCCGGAGGTCTGCTTGGCGCGTTCCAGCACGATCGTGTCGGTCCAGCCGAGCTTGCCCAGATGGTAGGCGGTGGAGCACCCGACGATGCCTCCGCCGATGACGACGGC
>CAJQNW010000261.1 GCA_905479765.1 uncultured Tepidamorphus sp.
GGCGATCTGTCCGTATTCGGTGCTGGGCTCGTCCATCGCCGTGGTCATCAGCGAATCGTAAATGAGCGCCGAGCCGGCCGCCGGCGAGCCCTTGATGTTGAACGGGTTGAGCGTGTCGAAGGTGCCGATCGCAGACTGGCGGAAGGTGCCGCCGCGCGGCGCGACCGGATTGACGTAGTCGAAATGGGTGAAATCGGCGGGATACTTGATATCCCCGAACAGCGACGATCCGTGCCGCCACTCGCCGTCCTCGGCCTGGACGGAGATGGCGAACGGCGTTGTCGCAATCGCCACCGCAGCCGCCAAGGCGAGCATTCGGATCGGTTTCCGCATCGTTCTCTTGCCTTTCTCGTTCCCGCGCGGATTCACGCGCACGTCCAGAGCGAATATGTGCATGGAACCGCTTCTAAATAAAAATGAATTCCTCGTAAGGTCGACACCATAAACGAAAACGCCCGCCGGCGGGCGCGCGGCGAGCGTTTTTTCTGATCGATCGCTCCGGATCGCTAGGCGACACCGGCTTCCGAACGGCAATGCCTTCACGTCACGGGCACATCACTGCGTCGGGGCAGCCGCCTCGGGGAACGGGACCGGGCTGTCGGACAGGCTCTGCAGATAAGCCATCAGATCGGCCAGGTCCGCCGGCTTCCTGATGCCGGCGAAGGCCATCTTGGTGCCAGGCACGAACTTCTTCGGATCAGCTATGAAATGGAAGAGATTGTCGTAGGTCCAGGTGCCACCGTCGGCGTTGGCATGTTCTTTCATCGCGTCGGAATAGGCGAAATCCGGTACCGAGGCGATGTCGCGGCCGACCACGCCATACAGGGCCGGGCCGACCTTGTTGGCACCGCCATCTTCGAAGGAATGGCAGGCCACGCATTTCTTCGCGACCTTCTCGCCGCCGGCGATATCGGCAGAAGCAAGCAGCACCGGAAGCTCGACGACTTCCTCGACCTCGGCTTCGGCTTCGCCCGCATCTCCGCCCTCAGCGACCGCGACTTCATAGCCCGGCTTCTCGGGATGATGGGGGGTAAACAGCTCTTCGGCGAGAATGCCCACACCCAGCGTCGCCAGAAGCGTGAACAGGATCGCACCGGCAAATTTGTTGAATTCGAAGCTGTCCATGCGCCCCGCACTCCCGGAATTTGTCTGTCTTAGTCTGCGCGAAAACAACACGGCACAAAACGACCGAACCGCGTGTTCAGAAAGTTTCCAGAGAGATAGCCGCAATTGCCCTTGCAAGGCAACCTGTATAAAGGACGCAGCCAGAGATTCCCGACGTTTTTTCGGAGCTTTCCATGACGGCACTTGTGCTGATTCCAGCCCGGATGGCCTCGACGCGGCTGCCGGGCAAGCCGTTGGCGGATATTGCGGGTAAGCCAATGATCGTGCGCGTTTACGAACGTGCCGTCGAGGCAGGCGTCGGCCCGGTGGCCGTGGCGACGGACAACGCGGACATCGCGGCAGCGATTCGCGCCGTCGGCGGCGACGCCGTGATGACGCGGGAGGACCACCCGTCGGGCTCCGACCGGGTGATGGAGGCGCTGCAGGCGGAGGATCCGGACGGTGCCTTCGACGTGGTCATCAACGTGCAGGGCGACCTGCCCGATCTCGATCCGCAGGTGATCCGCACCGCAAACGAGCTGATTTCCGATCCCGCCGTCGATATCGCCACGTTTGCTGCAGAAATCGTCGAAGCGGAGGAGCGCGACGATCCCAACGTGGTCAAGGCGATCGGCACGCCAATCGCGCCGCGGCGGCTCAGGGCGCTCTATTTCACCCGCGCCACCGCGCCCTGGGGCGAAGGGCCGCTCTACCATCACGTGGGCTTGTATGCCTGGCGACGCGACGCACTGACACGGTTCGTCGCCCTGCCCCCCTCGCCATTGGAAAAACGCGAGCGGCTGGAGCAACTTCGCGCGCTGGAGGCGGGCATGCGCATCGACATCGGGCTCGTTGACACGGTTCCGGTCGGCGTCGATACTCCCGCCGACCTCGAACAGGCCCGCCGCCGCCTTGGCGGATGAGCGCCGTTTCTCTTTCTCGAACAGGGCTTTGACATGATGACGACACGGCCGCGCCGGATCGTGTTCCAGGGCGAACCCGGCGCCAATTCCCATATGGCCTGCAGCGACGTCTATCCCGATCACGAGGCGGTCGCCTGCGCGACGTTCGAAGACGCGTTCCAGGCGGTTTCCGAGGAGAACGCGGCGCTGGCGATGATCCCAATCGAGAATTCGGTCGCGGGCCGGGTCGCCGACATCCATCATCTGATGCCGCACTCGACCCTCAATATCATCGGCGAGTATTTCCTGCCTCTGCACCACTATCTGCTGGCGCCGCCCGGCGCGACGCTGGACACGATCGAGACGGTGCACAGCCACGTCATGGCGCTTGGCCAGTGCCGCAAGGCGATCCGCCAGTTCGGGCTGAAGGCGGAGGTCCACGCCGATACCGCCGGCGCCGCGCGCATGGTGGCCGAGGCCGGCGACCCCACCAAGGCTGCCATCGCCTCCAGGCTCGCCGCCGAAATCTACGGCCTCGAGGTGCTCGCCAACGACGTCGAGGACGAGGACCACAACACCACCCGCTTCGTCGTCCTGTCGAAGGACGAGAACTGGGCCGCAAACGGCGTCGGACCGATCATCACCACCTTCCTCTTCCGGGTGCGCAACGTGCCGGCGGCGCTCTACAAGGCGATGGGCGGCTTCGCCACCAACGGCGTCAACATGACGAAGCTGGAATCCTACCAGCTCGAGGGCGAATTCTTTGCGACCCAGTTCTTCGCCGATATCGAAGGCCATCCCGACGACAAGTCCGTCCGGTTCGCCTTCGAGGAGCTCGATTTCTTCACCCGCGAGTTCCGCATCCTCGGCGTCTACCGCGCAAGTCCGTTCCGCGCGCGGATCAAGGAGCCGAAGCTGGACGGGAAGTAGTTTGCGGGAAACTGATCCTACAGGATCGCCTCGCCGTCGATGAAGCTTCGCAGCAACTGATGGGCGATCGCCATTTTCGGTGGCGCACCAATGCCGTCGGGGTGCTCGCCGGCCAGGATCAGCCGGGCCTCGTCACGGGAGAACCAGCGGCCATCCTCGATTTCGGTCGGATCGAGGACGATGTCGCGGGACCCGGCCTCGGCGAAACATCCGATCATCAGGGATGAGGGAAACGGCCAGGGCTGGCTGGAGTGATAGGCGACATCGAGCGTCTCGACGCCGGCTTCCTCCTTCACCTCGCGGCGCACCGCCTGCTCGATCGTCTCACCCGGCTCGACGAATCCGGCAAGTGCTGAGAACATGTTCGGCAGGAAGCGCGGACTCCGCGCCAGCAAGCAATCGTCGCCGGAAACCACCAACATGATGACGACCGGATCGGTGCGCGGGAAATGCTGGGCGCCGCACCCGGCGCAATCACGGCGATAGCCGCCTTCGAGCATCTCGGTACGCGCGCCGCAGGCAGCGCAGAAACCGTGGCGGGCATGCCAGTCGAGCATGCTCTTGGCTTGGGCGATCGGACCGAGCATGGCACCGGGCACCAGGCCCTGCACGGCGATGGAGCGCACGTCGACCGCCTTCAGGGACGGATCGCCGAACGGGCTCTCGCCGGCCTGCTCCTCGGCCGCCACGTCCGCAACCGGGGCCGCGAACATCGCCGTTTCACCATCCAGACCAAGGAAAACCGCCCGAGCGTGGTCGGCGTCGAGACGAGCGGCGGTGCTGGAATCGAACACCGGATCGGGGGCGACATCCGAACCGTTTCCAAAGCGAAACAGCGGCCGGTCGCCGGAGAACAGCAGGTAGCGCGCACCTTCGCGGATATCGTCGAGCCACGCGGTATCGACCCGCCGCTCGGCGGCGCGGTCGAGCAGGCTCAGGCTGTATCCGGTCCGCCGGCTGCGTTCTGGCATGAGGGTGTCCTTATCGCGGGGACGCGGACCGTCGCATACCCCCTGAAACAGAACAAGGGGGCCGGAATCGGCCAGTTCCGCGCCTCAATCGAGCGCGTTATTCCAACGTATTGGCGAGCCTATCGACGAGATCGGCCCCGGTTTCCTGCGCATAATGCCTTCGCGGCACCGCACCCCAGACCGGGCCTGGCCAGGCGTCATCGTCGCGGAACCGGGCAATGACATGAACGTGGAGCTGGGAGACCTGGTTGCCGAGCGCGGCGACATTGAGCTTTTCGGCACCGGTGACTGATCGCAGTGCCTGGCTCGCCTTGGCAATCTCGTCCATCAGCAGGTGGCGGGTGTCGGGATCGAGATCGACGATCTCGATCGCACCCGGCAGTTGGGGGACCAGCACGAGCCAGGGAAAATTGGCATCGTTCATCAATCGCACCTCGCACAGATCCAGCTTTGCGACGGGGATGGAGTCGGCGGCAAGGCTCGAACTCAAGGTGAACTTGGTGGTCATCGGCGATGTCCTCAGGATGTTTGCGCCGGCGCGCTCGCGGCTTCGGCTCGTTAATCCGTTTCGGTCAGTCTGGCGCTTTCATCAGGTTTATGGAACAGGGCGACGACGATCACCGACGAGGCCGCCAGGAGCCCGAGAAGCCAGAAAGCTCCATTAAAGCTGCCGGTCGCCCAGACGATATAGCCGGTCACCGTCGGCGCGAGGAACCCGGCGATGGCAAATCCGGCGTCGGCCACGCCGAGCGCGGTCGCAGCCCTCTTCGGCGCCACGTCGATGGTCACCGCGAAATAGGCGGCGTTTGCACTCAGCGTGAAGCCGACGGCAACCGAAATCAGCACGATCGCCCAGCCGGCCGAATCGACGAAGGCGGCGGGAACGACCGCGATCGCGGCCACAAGCTGACTACCGATGATGAGATAGCTGCGAGACACCCGCAGCCGGCCGGTGCGCCGGTACAGATAATCCGCCAGTGGCCCGAACGACCACATCAGCACCGCGCCGACGGCCCAGGGCACGAAGGCGAAGGCGCCGACCTTCTCCAGCGACAGGTGATACGCGGATTGCAGATAACCCGGCATCCACATCATGAAGAAGAACAGGAAGTAGCCGAACACGAAGAATGCCCAGGTGTTCGCCAACAGCGTCGGATTGGTGAGGATGAAGCGCCAATCCGCGCGGCTGGCGAAATCGCGCTGGCGGCCGGGCGCGCGCGTCTCCGCTTCAGCTTCGATCATGGCACGTTCGGCGGCGCCGACATGTGGCGACTCCGCCGGCGTGTTGCGGAACAGGAAGAAGAACGCGGGCAGCCAGAGGAAGCCGGCGATGCCCAAAGCGATAAAGGCGCCGCGCCAGCCCACGGTGGACAGCAATGTGGTGACGATCGGTGCGCCGATGGCCAATGCTACGGGCACGGCGACCAGCGAAAAAGACAATGCGCGCGCGCGTTCGCGGGCCGGAAGCCAGGACCCGATGGCACGGTTCAGTGTCGGAAAACCCGGCCCTTCGGCCAATCCGAGACCGACGCGAGCCGCGTATAGACTCAAAAATCCTACCGCGAAGCCGGTTCCCAGCATCGCGATACTCCACACTGTGACTGAAACGAGGACGATGATGCGGGCACCGAATCGGTCCGTCGCGACGCCGCCGACCAGCGTGGTGACGAAGTAGCCCCCGCCGAACGCGCCGAGGATCAGCCCGACATAGCGATGATCGAGATCGTATTCGGCGGCGATTTGGTGGATGGCGAAGGAGATCGCGGTGCGGTCGATGTAGTTGATGACGACGATCGCAAACAAAAGGCCGATAACGACCCAGCGGAAATGCGTGCTAGCGCCTGGCGGTCGAGCCGTGGAGGCCATCCATTTCCTGCCGTCGGTCGTGAAAGCTGCGATTCGTCGCCGCGATCATCGGTGCTGGCTCCCGCAACGGCAAGGATTTTTAAGTGGGAAAGCAGGCGTTTCCGGCAACTTACGACACCGGATTGTGTGATCGGGGTTGCGCCGGCCGGCGCCAAGCCTGATATAGTCGCGTCAGGGAGGTTGGCGGCGGACGAGCCGCTCGCCAACCGGGTCAGGTCCGGAAGGAAGCAGCCCTAACGAGTTCTGGTTCGGGTTGTCGTCCAGCCTCCCGCTTACTTCCAATTCTAGACCGGTTAAATCAATCAGACCGGCGCCACAGGCCGCGACAGGCACGCGCGTAATCCGCGCTTACAGGGACGCTTCATGGACCAGCGAACCCCCGACGATTCGACGGTTGCGTCCGGCGGGGGCGACTCTGTGACCGCGAAACCGGCCGGATACCGCGTGCTCGCCCGCAAGTACCGGCCCTCCAGCTTCGCGGATCTGATCGGCCAGGAGCCGATGGTCCGCACGCTCTCCAATGCCTTCGAGACCGGACGCATCGCGCAGGCCTACATGCTGACGGGCGTCCGCGGGGTCGGCAAGACGACGACGGCGCGCATCCTCGCCCGGGCGCTGAACTACGAGACAGAGGCGGGAAAAGGCGGGCCGACGCTGGAGATGCCCGAAGAAGGGCGCCACTGCCGGGCGATTCTGGAGTCCCGGCATGTCGACGTCATCGAGATGGACGCCGCCTCCCACACCGGCATCGACGACATCCGCGAAATCATCGAGGCGGTGCGCTATCGGCCGGCGGAAGCCCGCTACAAGATCTACATCATCGACGAGGTGCACATGCTCTCGAAGGCCGCGTTCAACGGCCTTCTGAAGACGCTGGAAGAACCGCCGGAGCACGTGAAGTTCATCTTCGCGACGACGGAGATCCGCAAGGTTCCGATCACGGTTCTGTCGCGCTGCCAGCGCTTCGACCTGCGCCGCGTCGATGCCGACCAGCTGGTCAAACATCTGGAAGGCATCGCCCAGTCGGAATCGGTCGAAGTAGACGACGAGGCGTTGCGCATGATCGCGCGGGCGAGCGAGGGCTCGGTGCGCGATTCCCTGTCGCTGCTCGACCAGGCGATCGCCCACGGTGGCGGCCGGGTTAAAGCGGATGAAGCGCGCACCATGCTCGGCGTCGCCGACCGCGCCCGCGTCGTCGACCTGTTCGAGACCGTGATGTCGGGCGATATCGCCGCGGCGCTGAATGAACTCGACGGCCAATACGCGGAAGGCGCGGCGCCGGAACTGGTGCTGACCGACCTCGCCGGCTTCGTGCATCTGGTGACGCGGCTGAGGATTGTGCCGGAGTCCGCCGAAGACGCCTCGCTGTCGGAGGCCGAGCGCGAGCGCGGCAAGGACTTCGCGACCAAGATCCCGGTCTCGGAACTTAGCCGCGCCTGGCAGATCCTGCTCAAGGGTATCGCCGAGGTGGAGACCTCGCCACGGCCGCTGGCAGCGGCTGAGATGGTGCTGGTGCGGCTCGCCTATGCCTCGACCCTGCCGAGCCCGGAAGACGTGATCCGCCGCCTCGACGAAGGCGGCCCGATCGGCGGACCGGGTGCGGCAAGCGCCAGCCCATCCGGTGGCGGAGGGCCCAGCGCGGCCGCAGCCCCGACGCGCGCCGTGATGCGCGAGGCGCCGCCGACCTTCGTGCCGACCAAGGCGACCGCCGGCCCGCACGCCCAGGCTGCCCACGCCCAATCCATCCCGCAGACAGCCGCTCCGGCTGTTGACTTGCCCGACCCGCGCACCTTTGAGGCGGTGGTAGATCTGGCGGACGAAAAGCGCGACGCCAAGTTGCGCGCGGCGCTGGAGATGTTCGTGCGCATCGTCCGGTTCGAGCCCGGCCGGATCGAGATGTCGCTTGCCGAGGCCGCACCAAGCGATTTCGTCCACGACCTGCAGAAAAAGCTCACCGAATGGACGGGCAAGCGCTGGGTCGTCGCGGTCTCGCGCGACGACGGCGCGCCGACGGTGCGTGAGAAGCGCAAACAGGATCGCGACGCGCTGATCGAAACCATGCGTAACGAGCCTACCGTGGCCGCCGTGCTCAACACCTTTCCCGGCGCCGAGATCGTTGACGTCCGCGCCAGCGTGCCCGAAGAGACCGGCCAGCAATTGGCGGACGATGCGACAGATGGACTGCCGGCCGACCTCGGGGACGATGCGGGCATAGACGGCGACATCGAAGACCCCAACACCAAAGACGGCGACTGAAATTTCCGAAAGGACGGACACGATGGACTTCATGAAAATGATGAAGCAGGCCAAGGAGCTTCAGTCCAAGATGGGCGATCTCCAGGCCGAACTCGACGCGCTGGAGGTGGAAGGCACGTCCGGCGGCGGGCTCGTCACCGTCACCCTGTCGGCCAAGGGCGATATGCGCGGCTTGAGCGTCGACCCGAGCCTGATCAAGCCGGATGAAGCGGAAATCCTGGAAGACCTGATCGTCGCTGCCCACGCCGACGCCCGCCGCAAGGCGGAAGCCGCGATGGCGGAGAAAATGAAGGATGTCACCGGCGGCCTGCAGCTGCCGCCCGGCATGAGCCTCCCGGGCATGTGATCGGGGAGACGAGCGGATTTCTGACATCAATCGTCTGCCCGGTCGCGTATCGCTGGCCCTCGCCGCTTTTTCCGCTCTGACCGCGCCCGCCTTTGCCGGGTCGAAGGCTGCAGACTATCTCGTCGACCAGCAGATATCCGAGGCATGCGACG
>CAJQNW010000262.1 GCA_905479765.1 uncultured Tepidamorphus sp.
GCGCGTATCTCACTTGTGCCTCTGCGGATATTATCCTCGAAAGCAACTGGCTTGGATGCTGGGCCACCATAAGAAACAGCGGTAGTTCGCCAGCCAGAGATGTCGAAATCGTCGCGACTATCAGTATTTATGGGGAGCAGGTTTTTGGGAAAGAAGAAGATCCACTTATACAGAAACTCGCCTCCAGCTTCACTAGCAGCAGCATACCGATAATCGCTGCCGGGGATAGTAAGGTTGCGGACTTCCTTTGGCAAAGATCCGAGATAGGAAATAGTTTTTTTTCGAGAATATTTGAGACCCCTTATAGGTACGTTATTGATTGCAAAATGACATGGAGCGACGTGTTCGGGAAAAAATTTACAATGCTTTTTTTGCTCAGAAGATACCCGCAAAATTCTGACGATATCGCCGTTAGCGATAACGCCGAAAGGTTCACTATGACCCCTCTCGTCCACTTCAATGAAATGGATGAAGACGACTAGGCACGCCATAACGGCCCACGCCCACCGGGCGTGCCACCTACTCACGGCCTGCACCTAGCGCTTCTGCGCTTGATACATAAGGCCGCATTTCCGCATCGAGGCCCTGAAGGCGGCGGGCGCCTGGGATGCCTACAACGTGACCGAGGATGCCGATCTCGGCCTGCGGCTGGCCCGGGCCGGCTACCGCTGCCGGACACTGCCCGCGACCACCTGGGAGGAGGCGCCGGTCACCTTCGGGCCCTGGCTGCGCCAGCGCACGCGCTGGCTGAAGGGCTGGATGCAGACCTACGTCGTCCACATGCGCACGCCGGTCGATCTTTACCGCCGGCTCGGTCTCGTACGCTTTACCTGCATGCAGGCGATCTTCGGCGGTGTCGTCGCAACAGCCTTCGTGCACCCGGTTTTTCTCGCCGTCATCGCCACGCAGGTGGTGGCCGGCGACGTCTTCATAAGGGGCGGCGGACCCGTCGACATCGCGGTCAACTGGCTTGGCGCGCTGAACCTCTCGATTGGATACCTCGCCGGCTTCGCCCTCGCCATCGCCGCCCTACGGCGCCGTCCGATGTGGTGGCTGATTCCCGAACTCGCCCTGTTGCCGGTCTACTGGCTGACCATGTCGTTCGCCGCGGTCCGGGCGGCCGGTCAGCTCGTTCATTCTCCGCACATGTGGGAGAAGACCGAGCACGGTCTGACGAATTTGGCGCCGGACGCCATACAGGCGCCCGCCAACGCCCCCGGCGCCTGGCGCGCCCCCGACCAGTCGCCGGGCTTGCAGGCCGGATCGCCGAAGTGACGGCGGAATTGCATCGCTAAGAGAAAATGGAGCGGGCGATCGGGATCGAACCGACGACATTCAGCTTGGGAAACCCAGCTAAACCAATGATCTAGCGAACCTCTGTTCCCCATCCGAGACACTTGGAAAGGTACTCGGATGCCGGAACTCGCCGTTTACAACGGCCGCAATTGCATTGGCTACATCAAAGAGACCGAGGGCGGCTGCGACGCGTTTGCAGCGTCGAATGGCCGCGACGTTCGGCTCGGCCGGTTCGCCAACCGGCAGGACGCGAAAGCGGCGATCAGCCAAGCCGGCCAGCCGAGCGAAAAGGGTTCCGGCGAGGAACCGTTTTCGCCCTCTAAAACTGGTGCCGTCGCGGGACCGGTTTCGGCTGCAGCTGCAAAGCCGGTACCCGCGCGGAACCGGCTATCGGCAAATGCTGCACCGGTGCAGCATCTAACGACCGCCCGCGGAAAGAGGGGCGGCCGATGACTGCGCAGGCGGACTTTCTTGCTCTGTGTGCAAAATCGGGCGTGGATCCAGACAGCATTCCCGATCGCCGAACGATCGCGGATCGACGCCCGTTGTCCAGGCCCGCGTGCTCGCTTCAGAGTGGCTTGCGGCGAGACCGCCGGCGCATGTGGGGCGGCAGCTCGGCGCTGCCGCCACACCTGCGGTCGATGTTCACGCCGGGCGAGCAAGCGGTGATGACCGTGATCCGCGACCAGGTCCGCCGTCGCGGGGTCTGTGCGCTGGCCTACGGCAGCATCGCCAAGCGAGCGGGATTGTCGGGGACGACTGTCGTGAAGCGCGCCGTTCGGATTGCCCGCGCCGAAGGCCTGGTTAACGTCCAGCATCGACGCATTAGCAGGGACCGCAACCTGCCAAACATCATCACGATCATCTCGGCCGAGTGGCTCGCTTGGATGAAGAATGGCGCGCGGGGCAAGGGGGGTGGGGGCACGGCTGTGCCCGGTAAGGAGAACCTAAGTGCTTTCAAGAAGAAGGAAGGAACGAAGGAAAACCCTTCAACCCGTCCGCCCCTCTCCGATGCATCCTGTCGAAGAATACTGCAGCACCTCGGTGCCGGGAGACAACGGTGGTGAGGGGGGGCGGCTTTGGGTCCTTCCTCGCTATCCATCGCCGGACGGGCACGTAGCGCCCGAAGTTTCGCTAGTAGGTCGGCTGGCAACCGGTACACGGATCGCACGCATTGCACGGGTAGTGCACGGTTCCGTTGTCAAGGTATGCTAATCTCTCGATCCAGGGGGAAACATGCCGCTCATCCGGGACGCGAAGACGCTTTCGAGCAGGGCCATCGCCTCGATGAGGACGGCGATGAGTACCTTCAACTCCTACGACGATGAGGGGCGAATCTGCTCCGTTCTCCTCCATCTGCAGCATGCCTGTGAGATGCTCCTAAAGGCCGTGCTTGTTCAGAACAAAGTAAAGGTCTTCGATCAGAAAAGCGGGAAGAGCCTCGGATTCGACCGATGCTTGCACCTCTGCAGGCAAGAGTATGATCTGACCGAGTCTGAAGCCGGAATCATGCGAACGATCGATGCGTTGCGGAATGCGGAGCAGCACTGGTTCGTGAAGCTCGAAGAAGACGTCCTCTACCTCCACACGCGCGCATTGATCACCGCTTTTGATGCGTACCTGCAGCGGTCACTAGAGCTTGACCTAGCATCAAGGATACCCGCCCGCGTTCTGCCGGTTTCGACGATGCCTCCAGGAGACTTCGATTTCCTTGTTGACCGGGAATACACGCTCATCACTGAACTCCTAAGACCAGGAAACCGAAAGAGAGACGAAGCCCGGGCCCGGATCCGGGCACTCCTGGCAATGGAAGCGCTCGCCACCGACGAGGTCGAAATTTCAGAGAAGGATATCAATCGGATTGAGACGGCAATCAAAACCGGGAGCGAACTCGGCGACGTCTTCCCCCGTCTCAACACCATTGCCAGCACCATAGACGGCGACGGTCCAGCAATAACTGTCAGGTTCGCGAAGAGGGAGGGTGCGCCGGTGCGCTATGTCGCGGGTGATGATCCGGAAGGTGCCGCAGCAGTGCGGCAAGTGGACCTGCAGAAGAAGTTTCATATGAGCGCAAAGGATCTCGCTGCGGCGCTCAAATTGACCGGCCCTCGCGCGTACGCACTTCGTAGATTCCTGGAGATCGACGACAATCCCAATTGCTGCCACATATTTGAGTTCGGCCGGTCGAAGCACCCTGCCTACTCGGACAACGCACTGAGGAGCATGCAACAAGCGCTGGATGGCGGGCTCCTCATGGACGTGGTTTGGTCGCAATTCCGTCCAGGCGCATGAAGGGGGAAGGGAATGGCGCGGCCGAACATCCAGGCGCCTGGTGGCGGGGGATATCCCGGCGTGCGCGCGCATGTCGGGAAATCGATGCCGGAACTGGATGGGTAGTAGCGAACCCGACGGGCACGCTACTACCGCTCATTTCCAACCGTGCGACTACTTGTAGCGATATTGATCGCGGATGTGTTCGTTGAAGTACGCGCCCTTGGAAGGTGCGTTCAACAGGCCTGTGTAGATCGCGACGGGAACGCCCTGATAGGGGTAAGGGCCGCCACTTTCGACGAACCAGATCGACAGAACGCGGGACCGCTCGTCGTACTCGACTTGCGAAATCGCTGATGAGTTTACGAATGGCATTTGTCTCTCCTGGGTTTGAGCCCCGGCCGCGAGCGGCCGGGGCATGGATCATCAATCCAAGATCAGCTCAAGCTGAGCCGGCGGGACGTCGGCGAACCGGTGCCCGTTGACGATCTCGCTGACACGGCCCTGATTGATGCCGAAGTGCGCGGCAGCGTCGTGCTGCAGCATCCGGTTGCAAAGGACCATAGTCTTGATCTGCGCCGCCATATCCGGAGTAACCCGGGGCGATCGGCGCTTCGGAGAGGGAAGTTCGTCAGTAGGTTTCATGGCAACATATCCCGTTGGATATGCCACCCCGCGCTTGCTCGCGAAGGGTACGTAAGATACCCTTACATTGGAGCGAGGGTACTCTCTTCGTATCGCGAGTGGCCTATGCGCGGGGTAGCGAGCTTCACGAGTAGGCCTTGCGATTCAGGGGCGGTTGGCTGCAATCCGACCGCCCTAAATCGTTTGGAGCGAATCGCTCCACCCCCACTATATGCAGAACGCGTTTCGCTTCCGAATCGATTCGGCGCAATTCCGCCTCGATCGTGGAGGATTCGGGGGATCGTATCCCCTACTCCCGCCGCCGTTCTCGGCGATCCGCCTGGAGGCAATAGGCGGTGAGATTACACTCAGATGGGGTCTAGGAAGCGCCGCCCAGCATCCGGGCGGCGTCGGATACGCTGGCGTGCGCGGCACATATGGGAAAGTCGATGCCGGATCTGGGCGCATGAGGGGATCACCAAGGGTGCTGACATTCAGCTAGATCACTCGTTTTCCGTCACTCGCGTAATCGCAAATGAGTTCACGAACGGCAATCGTCTATGCCGTGTATACTTAGGAGTAGCGCAACGTTATTTTTTTGAACCCCGGTTAATTAAGCATATTTGATAGTATAGATTTTACTTCGTTCGAAAAAATGGAAATCGTAATGGTTATTATTCCTACTGGCACTGTAATGATTATATATTTTCTTATAGATTTTCTTCTGTCTAGAAGATTTTTCATTCTTCCGAAATTGAAATAGTGTAGTGGGAAAATATATTCCATAAATGTAGAAAAAACGTATAAATACGGATACGATAATACTGTAAACATAGCAAAAGCAGATGAAAAAACTAAAGGCATGGAGGTGATTTCTGTATATTCAAATGAATAGTATAATAACGAAAAAGCTATAAATAGATAAAATAGTATTGAAAACATAATATAGTCCCCACCTAAAACGAATCGAGCATAAATTGGGCGTATAGAATATATCAATTCATTCAAGAATGTTTTAGTTGATATTATTTTTTCACTAGATGATTTAGCATATACTCTAATTTCGCCGCCATTTAGAGCGACTCTTATTTCAATTTCGATTACTTCTCGGTTATCAGTTCTGTTTGTCAATAATATAGAGGAAACGTTGTTTATAGGCATGAAATTAAAACTCAAAAAATCTTCAGTATTGCTAAATCTGTAAATTTCTCCGCCTGATAAATTTAGTACTATTGACGAATCGCCGGCGCAAAAGCTGCTGACATGTCGGAACAGAGAACGAATATCATCGTCTTCTACAATAAAAATTGCCTTCCTGGTAAACCGCAATTCAGCAATGTTTTTGTAATTGTCCATATCTACCACCGGGAATTCAGCCGCACCCCCGGTCCGCCGCCGTTCTCCTCGATGAACTCGACGCCGGCGGCTTCTAACGCGCGGCGAAGTGCGGCCAACGTGGAAGCGTTGGGAGTGGTCTTGTCACTCTCGAATGCGGATATGGTGTTTCGATGGACTTCGGTTTTTTCCGCAAGGTCGCGAACCGTCCAATCGACCAGGCCCCGCGCAGCCCGTAACTGTGCACTTGTCAGCGTCATGTTAGTTATGCATACTGTGCGTTAGTCATTAAACGCTGACATTAGCACATGGAGCCGCGCATGAACACACATGTTCGCGAACAGGAGAGCTGTGTCTCCCCGAACCTGACTGCCTTCCTGGAGATGACGCCGGCGATGCGGCGGCTGCTGGAGGTGGCCGTGCAGAACGCGATGGATTTCGCCGAGTCGATGACGCTGTTCCTGGACGAGGTGGACGGCGACGAGACCCTGGAGGAAGGCGAAGCCGCCGAGGACGGTGACCCGCTGGAAACCAACGGCGACGAGCTGGAGCCGAGCCTCGGCAGCATCGCCGCGCGCGACTGGGATAACCAGCGCCATTGGGCGCACGGCAGCGCCGACGACGCCGAGGACGAGCACGACGGCACCGAGGAAAGCGGCGACGAAAACGAGCCCTGGCTCGGCGCAACCGAGCCTCTGCCGCGCGACGCGAACGCGATGAAATGGTTCGGTGGGCGCCTGGTGCGGGTCTGCGAGGGCGATGGCGATCCGCTCGACCAAACCAGGTGGGCGGGGTCAGGTGCCGGAAGCCTGGCTATGTCCGCTATGGGCGAGCCGCTGGAGGCCGACGACGCCGACGACGAGGACGGCGATCCTGCGGAAGCCAACGGCGACGAGCTGGAGCCGAGCCTCGGCAGCGTCTCGCACTGGTACCAGCCGAACTGGACATGCGGATACACCGGCGACCTGGAAGCCGACGCCGGCGACGAGGGGGAGCGTGAGGATCACTGGTAAGCGCGTGCCACCCGGCCGCGACCGAGCGGATTTGTCCACAAGCGGAATGCAGGCAAACCAAGCCTTCCGGGTGAGCGTTGAAGATGGGGTCTGTCAGTGTTGACAGACTCCTGCAGATGCGGCACCTTGCATTTGCCAAGCACGCTCAACACCGCCTCGGACAGGTCCCAAAACTTCGGAGAACGAACCATGACGAGCATCGCCCCCAAGGACTTCTGGCCCCTCGCAGGGTTGCGATCGCGCAACGCGCTTGATCTTCGCTCGCGAAACGTGACGCTGCCGAAGCACATGGTCCCCCCTGGCGGCACCGGGCAGCGTGACTATCGGCCGATGGACGCGCTGCTGATCCGCATCACCGACGAGCTGACGGCCCGGTTCCGTATCCCGCTCAAGGAGGGCCGGGACATTGTCGAAGGTGTCGGCGATCTCATGGCCCCGCCCAAGCGATGGGCAGAAGTCTGCGCATCCGTTCGCGCGTTCTCCGACCCCGAAACGATGCGTCAGGAAAGCGAGCATGTTCTCGTCGGCGCCTACCTGTTTCGGGGCAAGTGGTTTCCGCTGTGCGGCACGCTTGCGGACGTCGCGGGCGCCGAAGGCGCCGCCCATGCGGCGCGACACTGGTCGGGTCCAACAGCAGTCGTGCTCGTCGATCTCACCACCATCGCCAACGACATGCGCATCGCAGCGGAGACGTGTTCGATCGACTGCGGTGATTTCTTCGACGGCGATCTCAAACGGACCAAGCCTTGAGGCCGGTCCACAACAGGAGAAACCCAAAATGACTAAGGTCCCTCTTCTCGTCTTCGCAGTAGCGTTTTGCGTTGTGTCCACCGTGTTCATTCTGATGGGAGCGGACGCCGGCGCGGCCCACGCCACATTGGCCGCGTTCGGGCCGGACGGATCGGGCATTCTGGCCGCCGCCGCCAGTGTCGCCGCGATGCGGGCGGAGTTGACCGATCTGGAGACGCGGGCGAAACAAATGGAGGGCCGCATCACCGACAGAAGTTCGGAGGCGGAGGTGAAACGGATCCAGGGCGAGCACAAGTCGATCGTCGGACAGATCGAGGCCTTGAAGCCGAGGATCCTCGACGCGATGGCGGAGGAGAGCAACCGGCACGCGATCTTCCCGCATGTCGAGGTTGGCGGCCGGGCCGGTTTCGAAAACCCGGAATTTCGCGCGGCGGCGATGGGCGAAGCGCTGTTTCACAGGATCGCCCCGAAGCATCAGCTTTCCGAGCCGGCGCGGGAGTTTGCGGGCCTCACCATTCCCGACATGGCCCGGCAATGCCTGGAGTTCGCGGGACACAGCACGCGCGGGATGGCGGCCGCACAACTGGTGACGCGCGGGCTGCACACCACGTCCGATTACCCAATGGTGTTGTCAGACGCGGTCATCCGATTGCTGCGCATGCCTTATGAAACGCCCGACTCCGGCGTGCGGATGGTGGCCCGGCAGACGACGGCCCGGGACTTCAAATCGAAGCACAGCCTGCAGCTCTCCGGGGGGCCGGGTCTGGAGAAGGTGAACGAGCACGGCGAGTTCACGCGCGGTACGTTTAACGAGGCCGGCGAGAGCTACAAGATCGATACGTTCGGCAAGGTGTTCGGCATCACCCGGCAGGCGCTGGTCAACGACGACCTGGGCGCGTTCGATCGGGTGCCGCGCGCGTTGGGGCAGGCTGCGCTTGCCTTCGAAGCAACGTTCCTGGCGAACGTTGTCGCGGCAAATCCGGCAATGAGCGACACCAAGACGCTGTTTCATGCCGACCACGGAAACCTCGCCAGCGCCGGCGCGGCCCCGGCCGTCGCCACGCTGTCAACCGCGCGGACGGCGTTACGTCGACAGACCGGGCTGCAGGGCGAACTAATTTCGGTTCCGCCGAAATATTTGCTGGTGCCGGCCGAGCTGGAAACGGTCGGAGAACAGGTTTTGGCCACGCTCGCGGCCGCCAAGGTGGATGACGTCAACCCGTTCCCCGGCCGGCTGGAGCTGATAGTGGAGCCGCGCTTCACCGATCCGGCCCGATGGTACGTCGTCGCCGATCCCGGCGTGATCGACGGGCTGGAGTTCGCCTATCTGGAAGGCGAGGAAGGCCCGCAGGTCGATACGCGGGCGGGCTTCGATGTCGACGGCGTGGAATTCAAAGTCCGCCTCGATTTCGGCGGCGGCTTCGTGGACTGGCGCGGCTGGTACGCCAATCCCGGCGAGTAAAGGTTTGAGCGGGGCAAGCTCTGAGGGCGCTGCGGCCCGTCCAAAAACGAAAAGTCTCTCTCCCGCCCCCGCACTGACTTTTCATGGTTCGGGCCAAGGGAGACACGGCCGCACACAATCTTGCCGATGGAAGGTGAAAACAATGACGCGTAGCGCCGCCAAATATCGCGACCAGGGCCTGTTTCCCTGCGAGGCGGAAATCGCGCGACGGCTGAGCCAGGCGCCCGGCGAGTGGACAGCGAAAGCCGAGATCCTCGAACGCGACGGACTGCCGCAAATTGACCCGATCATGGGCGGGCGGTTCTGGCCGGCCGTCGAAGCCTATTGGAAGCGCCGCTACGGGCTGTCTAGCATCGAGATGTTCAATCCAGATGGAGAGGAAAATCTCGATGCAATTCGATGACAAGACGCCGGGCCTTAAGGTCCGGCGCAACCGTGACGACCGAGTGCGGCTCTATTGGGTAGCGCACTCTAAACACGTAAAGGCCGGCTACACGCCCAAGACGGTGCCGCTGCACTATGACCACGAGACGCCGGAAGGCCGCGCGCTGATCGCCGCCGCCTGCCGCCGCTATCAGGCCGAAATGCTGGGATGGGCGGCGGGAAAGAAACAGGACTACCTCCGCTTCGATGGCACGCTCAAGAGCCTGATCCGGCTTTACCAGGTAGATCCGGCCAGCCCTTACAAGGCCGTGAAGTGGACTACGCGCCGCAACGACTATGATCCCTCGCTCGCAATCCTCGAAAGGGCATTCGGCAAGCGGTCGCTGTCCGCGTTGAAACACGGCGATTTCCGCCGCTGGTACGACGAGGCGAAGAAACCGACCAAGTCAGGCGGGCCGGAGCGGGTGCGCCGGGCGCACGGGCTGATCAAGTTGCTCCGGCTGCTCATGTCCTACGGCATCATGGCCGAACTGCCGGAATGCGCGCGACTGAAAGCCATCCTCAATGAGGCGCGCTTCAAACAGCCGGCGCGGCGAAGGGCGCGGCTGGAGCTGTCGCACGTCCGGGCGTTCGTTCCCGCCGCGATTGAGGCCGGCCGCCTGTCACTCGCGCTCGGCACGGTGCTGCAGTTCGAAACAGGCATGCGGCAGCGCGACGTGATCGGCGAATGGGAACCGATCGCCGCAGGCGAACCGGCTACCGGGATCGTGATGCGCGGCCGGCGCTGGGTAAGCGGCCTGACGTGGTCGGATATCGGCGACGACCTGGTGGTGAGGAAGGCGACCACGAAAACAGGCTCGCTGATCGCCGTGGACCTGACCCTGTGTCCCCTCGTGATCGAACTGCTGGAGAAGATCCCTGCGGCCGAACGGATAGGCCCGCTGATCGTCGACGAGACAGCGGGTCGCCCCTACGCGGAATGGTCCTACGGACGCGAGTGGCGCGTGATCGCCAAGGCGGCCGGGGTGCCGGACGGTGTGTGGAACATGGATGCCCGCGCCGGAGCCATCACCGAGGCCGAGGACGCCGGCGCGGCGCTTGACGAGATACGCGGCGCGGTGGGCCATGCGCAGGCCTCGACGACGGCGCGTTACAGCCGTGGCGCCCTGGGCAAATCGCGAAAAGTGAGTGAGCTGCGCACGGCGCTTCGCCGGTCGCAGAACAACGAGTGAACTGATTTGGGGAACGTGATGGGGAACGTGGGGAACGCGTAGATTAGCGGTAGCACGTCAACCCATTGTCCGCGCAAAGGAAAATTGGAGCGGGCGATCGGGATCGAACCGACGACATTCAGCTTGGGAAGCTGACGTTCTACCACTGAACTACGCCCGCATGGCGCACAGAACATCCGCAACGCGCGAGATCTGTCAAGGGGAAAGCCGTATCGGCGCCCATGCCGGGAAAACCGCGATACAAGCGAATGTGAACGTGCTTGACCCGCCCTTGGATGGCGGAAGCATGCCTTTCTGCTAGGTTCCGCCCGTAATCAGGGAAAAACGGCCGGATTCGCTTTATGAATGATTTGACTTTCGAAAAGACCTACGTCGCCCTCGATCCCGCAAAGTTCGGGGATCCCGACACGACCGCCATGGGCGAGGCGCGGGCGAGCGTGGCGTTGCAGAAGCTCGACACGCTGTGGATCAACACCGGCACGCTCTGCAACATCACCTGCGTCAACTGCTACATCGAATCGAGCCCGACCAACGACCGGCTGGTCTATATCACCGCCGCCGAGACGCGCGGGCTCCTCGACGAGATCGCCGAGCTGGGGCTGCCCACAACGGAAATCGGCTTCACCGGCGGCGAGCCGTTCATGAATCCCGACATGCTGGAGATGCTTGAAGACGCCCTGTCGCGCGGCTTTCGCG
>CAJQNW010000263.1 GCA_905479765.1 uncultured Tepidamorphus sp.
CCGAACCGGTGGATCTCCAGTCAATCAAGCACTTTTAAGCCGTCTCTCGAAAGACTTCCTCGATGTAAATGAACGCGCCTCGGCAGAGGCAAAAACGGATATGGATGCATTCGAGCGGCGTCAGAATCGAAAAATCAGCATAATAAGTGCAATCGGTGCGCTCCTATTCATAGTGATACCGCTTGTTTTCAACTGGCTTACTACACGGAACGATAATATTGGAAAAATAGAATCGCGCTTGAATATTTTGGAAAAACAGCTCGGTAGCATAACTGAATTGGATTATTTGGAAGATCGGATTCAAGCTCTCGAAAATTCGAGTAAAAAATGAAGATATATATTATATCCAAACCGACTATTTCCGGAACCGATGAATTCCTAAAAGATAAGGATACAATCTGGCAGCCAATTGGCCCATCGACAGATGCTGAAAGACTTGTCGAATACTGCGGTCGGATATGTTACATGTCGTTCGGAGATCGTCAATCTGGCCGGACGACGCAGGAATATGTAAAAAACCTCATAAAACAGGGGCATGAAAGCGTACTTGAACATGCAAGCTGGACTTTCATTGTTGACGACGTCAGCCGCGGCTTCACCCATCAACTGGTCCGGCATCGTGTCGGGATAGCGTTCTCTCAACTCTCCCAACAGTATGTAGATCAATCTGACGAGCGGTTCTTTTCGTTTCCCTTGCCGGACGAAAGCGAAGATCTGACTTCAAGAATTCGCGCTGCCTTCGATGACGCAAAAAAGGTCTATTTGGAACTCCGGGACGAGTTTACGGCAATCGTTGACCGCAGTTATCCAGCGCTTTCTAAGAAGGAAAAACAAAGAATGGCGTTTACTTTGGCGCGATCTATCTTGCCAAATGGCACAGCTACGACCCTGGCGATGACAATAAACGCCAGAGCCGCTCGCCACATACTATCAGTTCGCGGCGCAATTGAAGGCGATCTCGAAATGCGAGAATTCACAGCACATTTATTCGCTATTCTTGAAGGGGAAGCACCCGCGATTGTTTCGGATTTCAGCCTCGCCATAGAAAATGGACTGCCGATCGTCCACCGAACTAAAGAATAAAACAGGTCGGGCGACAGTCTCGCGGCAGAATGAGCATAAACTGGTCTGAGCACAGGACGGAGCGATTGCCGAATTGATGCCGAAATCGCCAGACGCGCGCGCCTTCGGAAGCGTCGACACCTGGATCTTCGATCTCGACAACACGCTGTACCCGCCGCATTCGAACCTGTTCGCACAGGTCGACGAGCGCATGGGCGCGTTCATCTCGGGGCGGCTCGGCGTCGATCTGGTCGAGGCGAAACGGGTGCAGAAATCGTTCTACCGGCAATACGGCACGACGATGCGCGGGCTGATGAGCGAGCACGGCGTCGATCCGCACGAGTTTCTCGCTTTCGTCCACGATATCGACCATTCGCCGATCGAGCCCGATCCGGCGCTGGGGGCCGCACTAAGCCTGTTGCCGGGCCGCAAGTTCGTGCTCACCAACGGCTCGCGGGCACATGCCGACGTGATCGTCAGGCGGCTGGGCATCGAGGAGCACTTCGAGGACCTGTTCGACATCATCGCCGCCGACTTCGAGCCCAAGCCGGCGCGGCCGCCCTATGACCGGTTCATCGCCAAATACGGTATCGAGCCCGCCAACGCGGCGATGTTCGAGGACCTGCCGCGCAATCTCGAGGTGCCGCGGGCGCTCGGCATGCGCACTGTGCTGGTCGTCGCCTCCCCCGATACGCCGGCCGAGACCATCGCCTACCGGCAGCATTGGGAAACCGAGATCGGCGACGCGGGCTATATCGACCATGTTACAGACGACCTGGCCGATTTCCTCGTCGGCGTCGCCGAGACGCTGAAACCTCAAGATTGACAGAGCGGGTGGCCCGACTAAGGTCCGCCCGCAACACGAGACAAACGGGAGAGAGCCGTGGACGCCGCACGCGCCGAAACAATCGTCGAAGCCGCCTGGGAGAACCGGGCCGATGTCACGCCGCAGACCGGCGGGGAAACCCGCGAAGCCGTCGAGGCGGCGCTCGGCCTGCTGGATAGCGGCAGCGCGCGGGTGGCCGAGAAATCCGGCGACGACTGGGTCGTCAACCAGTGGCTCAAGAAAGCCGTACTGCTGTCGTTCCGGCTGAACGACATGTCGGTGATCCCCGGCGGTCCCGGCGGATCGACGTGGTGGGACAAGGTACCCTCCAAGTTCGAGGGCTGGGGCGCAGACGAGTTCGGGTCGGCCGGCTTCCGCGCCGTTCCCAACTGCGTGGTGCGCCGCTCCGCCTTCATCGCCAAGGGCGTCGTGCTGATGCCCTCCTTCGTCAATCTCGGCGCCTATGTCGACGAAGGCACGATGGTCGACACCTGGGCCACCGTCGGCTCCTGCGCGCAGATCGGCAAGAACTGTCACATCTCCGGCGGCGCCGGCATCGGCGGCGTGCTGGAGCCGCTGCAGGCCGGTCCTGTGATCATCGAGGACAATTGCTTCATCGGCGCGCGTGCCGAGGTCGCCGAAGGCGTCGTCGTGCGCGAGGGCTCGGTGTTGTCGATGGGCGTCTATCTCGGCGCCTCGACAAAGATCGTCGACCGGGCGAGCGGCGAAGTGTTCTACGGCGAGGTGCCGCCCTATTCCGTCGTCGTCTCGGGGACGATGCCGTCGAGCACGCCGGCGGGCGGCAATCTGCCTGCGCCGAGCCTCTATTGCGCGGTGATCGTGAAGCGCGTCGACGAGCGCACCCGCTCGAAGACCTCGATCAACGAGCTCCTGCGCGACTGAGAGCCACATTGACTTCACGTCAATTGCCGACTGACGGATTGCCGCGACTCACGTAGCCTCCGGTGCTTCCGGCGCGGAATATTCGCGCCGCAATCCCGGGGGGGCGACAATGGACTGGAATTATCTGTTCACAAGTTTCG
>CAJQNW010000264.1 GCA_905479765.1 uncultured Tepidamorphus sp.
GCCCGGCAAGCTGGCGGGCGAGGATGTCCCAGTCCGTCCCCAACATCATGACGGCCAGGGCCAGCGCGCCCCCGATCGTGCAGGCGCGCGCCAGCCAGGTTAGTAGCCGGAGGATCACCGGATCACAGCTCGGATATGAGCTGTTCGATCTTCGCCATCACGGCGTCAGTTTCCGGTTTCTCCTTGCGGGTCGCCGCCAGCTGGGCGTCGTAGACCGGCGCCAGGGCGGTGCGGAAGGGGTCAGCCAGGTCGCCATACAGATCGACGACCTCGACACCCTTGCCGACCATGAATTCGCGGCCGCTGGCTTCGGCGACGTCATAGAGACCGCCGACGTGCCGTCCGGCGTCCGGTCCGGTGGTCTCGCGGATCAGCTTGGCATACTCGGCGGGAAGCTTCTCCATCATCGCCTGGTTGGCGATGAGCGAGAAGGTGGCGCTGCAGCTGGGCAGCGTGCTGACGTTCTTGACCGACTGCTGCAGCTGGAACGCGCGGCCACCCTCGAAGTTGAAGATGGCGCCGTCGACGACGCCCTTGCCGATGGCGTCGGCGATCTCGGTGGGCGGGATCGTCGCCGGCGACGCACCCATGGCTTTCAACTGCTCGGCCATCGCGCCGCTGGTCGGGCGGATGCGCAGGCCCTTGACGTCGGCGGGGGTCTTGACCTGCACATCATGCATGAAGAAGCCGGTCGACGTCAGGTTGACGGAATAGAGCATCTCGGTCTGGACATACTCGCCGGCCAATTCTTTCTTGAGGCTGCTCGCCAGCCAGGACGTATCGGCCGCCTTGCGCGGCTTGGCGTCCGGTCCGGCCAGCAGGAAAGGAAGCGACATCAGGTCGGTCAGCGGAAAACGGCCGGGATAGAACGCGGTGTAAATGAAGCCGATATCGGCGACGCCGGTGCGCACCAGATCGTACTGGCGCGGCGGCGGGCCCATCTGGCCGGCGGGGAACACCTCGATGTCCAGGCCGCCATCGGTCTTTTCACGAAGTTCGTCGGCCCATTTGGTGAGTGCGCCGTTGATCTGGTGCTGCGGCGGCAGGTAGTGGGTGAGCTTCAGGGACACCGGCGCGGCCCTGGCAACCATCGGCATGGAAAGCATCGTTGCGCCGGCACTGACGCCGGCAAGGAAATGGCGTCTGTCGAGTTTCATGTAGTCCTCCCTTTGGTTGACCGTTCAGGCACTGCGCCTGACGTCCGTGTTGTTGATTGCGTTGCCCGTCATGATGGTCAGAAGCGCGTCCGGCGCCGGAAGCTTATCGCCGCGCCAGCCGACATACTGGTCCGGCCGGACGAGGACGTAGCTTGCTTCATAGAGTTGCTTGAGCCGGGCCAGTGCCGGACTGACGATGTCCAGCGGAATGCCCGCTTCCCGGGCAGCCGCGGCAAGCGCTGCCTCGGCGTCGTCCTGCGTGTCGCCAAGGCGCAGAAGCGTGAAGCCTTGCGAGAACAGGTCGTAAAGCGAGGTCTCCGCGTCCACCCAGACGTGCGGCGCCAGATGGCCGGGCCGCGCCGAGGGGCGATAAACAGTTTCGTCTATCGGATGATCGGGGCCCGGCTCACCGGCGATCGCCGGAGACTGCGCATAGTAGTTGCCGAGCACCAGACCTACGGACTTGAACTCCGGCGTCTTCAGCCGTTCGATCGCTTCCGCCGCCTTCCGCCGCGCGTCGTCGCCAACCGGCCCTTCCTGCGAAAGGTTCGGGTCGACGAATTGGTCGCTCAAGGACGCGACGTTCCGGGTGGCACTGGCGACGATCGCGCGGTGCGCCTGCTGGCGTTCGATGGTGTAGCTGTCGAGCAGGCCTTCGCTCGCCCAGCCCTGAAGCGCAGCCGACAGTTTCCAGCCGAGGTCCACCGCGTCGCCCACCCCCTGGTTCATGCCGTGCCCGCCGAAGGGCGAATGCAGATGGCAGGCATCGCCGACCAGGAAGACTCGTCCTTCGCGATAGTGATCGGCGATCAGGCTGTGCACGGTCCAGTCATCGCGGGTAACGATCTCCATGGGATAGTCGCGCCCGATGGCGCGGCGCGCGTTGTCGAGCAGTGCTTCGGTGGTGACGTCCTTGTTCGCGACTTTCGTCCAGTACCACAAGTCGCCCCGATCCATCGGGCCGATGATGCTGGCGGCCTCTTCGTCGACGATCCAGTGGAAGAGTGCCTTCTTCAGGTCCGGATCGTCGTTTAGGCCGGGAATCCGAAGAATGAGGGTCGCGCTGGAAACGATATCGCGCTTGCCGTTCATGGCGATCGCGAGGCTCTTGCGCACGAAGCTGCGGCCGCCGTCGGCGCCGACGAGCCAGCGGGCGCGCAAGCGCTGCTGCTCACCGCTTTCCATATTCTTAACGGTCGCCGTGACGCCGGTTTCGTCCTGCTCGAAGTCCGTCAGTTCGCATCCGAACCGCAGATCGGCGAGCGGATGGGCCGCGACATGCTCGGCAAGGATGGTTTCGACCACATATTGCGGGATGAATTCGGCGTGCTCGGGAAACGCCTCGTAGCGTTGCGGCGACGCGCAGAAGGCGTCATGAAATGTGTAGATCGGTTCGTCGAACAGACCCGTGCGGAACGTCACGTCGCGGGGAAAATCGGCGCTGAGCGGCGAGCGCTTGCGCATTTCGCCTGCCAGACCCCAGCGGCGCATATGCGTCATCGTGCGGATGTTGGTGGTCTTGGCACGCGGCTGCAGGCCGGTGCGGTCGTTCTTCTCGACCACATGCACTGAGTGGCCGCGCATGGTTAGTTCGGTCGCCAGCGCGAGCCCGACAGGCCCGGCCCCGACGTTCAGGACATCGGCATCGAAATGTTCGGCGGCCATGACAGTCCTCCCATTTAAGCGCCGTCAGGCCGCGACGACGTCGTTTCGCAGCAGTCCGATCTTTTCGACCTCGATCTCGCAAACGTCGCCGGGTTTCATGAAGATCTGGGGATCGCGCGCCGCGCCGACCCCGGACGGCGTTCCGGTGACGATGAGGTCGCCGGGTTCAAGCGTCATGCCGACGCTCAGGTGCGAGACCAGATCGGCAACCGAGAAGATCAGGTCGTCGGTCGTGGCGTCCTGCATGACCTCGCCGTTGAGGCGGGTGGTCAGCCGCAGGCCCTTCGCGCCGGCGGGCAACTCGTCGGCTGTAACGAAGCAGGGGCCGAGCGCGCCGGTGCCGTCGAAATTCTTGCCGATGGTCCACTGATTGGTGCGAAGCTGGAAGTCGCGGATCGAGCCGTCGTTGAAGATCGTGTATCCGGCGACATGCTCCAGCGCCTTGTCCTTCGGGATCGCGCGTCCGGCTTTTCCGATAACGGCGACGACTTCGCCTTCGTAATCGAACTTGTCCGACGCGTCGGGACACACGAGGGTCGCGCCATGCGGGATCAGATTGGAATTGAAGCGCACGAACACAGTGGGGAAGGACGGGGCTTCCATCTTGCTTTCCTTGGCGTGGTCGGAGTAGTTGAGCCCCACGCAGAGCACCTTGCCGGCACGGCGGAACGGTAAGGCGAACCGCACGGTTTCCGGATCGATCCCGGCGCCCGCCCGCAGCGCATCGGCCGCCTGAGCGAAGTCACCCGACCGGACGATGTCGTCCAGATCGCCGGGCCAACCCGCTTGGTCATCCGTCAGCCCACATAACTTCCCACCGGCGGTTTCGACCGCCAGACCGTTCTTCCCGTCTTTTACAAAGCTGACGAAGCGCATCCGGCAATTCCTCCCGGTTATTCGATTGACCCTACGCGAAGCGCAGTGACACTAACGGCTTGAAACTGCATATTGCAATGGAAAATATATATTTGTGTATTTTACGCATTTCTGGCAATGAGTGAGGGATGAACGACATCGCGGAACACAAGAGCCGGACGGCGCGGACATACGAGCTGCTTCGCGACGCCATCGTCGAGGCGCGTCATGCCCCCGGCGAGAAGCTCAGGATCGATCATCTGAGCCGGGAGCTGGACGTCAGTTCCGGCGCCATACGCGAAGCCCTGTCCCGCCTGACCGCCGATGGCCTGGTTGTCGCGGAGCCTCAGAAGGGCTTCGTCGTCGCACCGATCTCGCGGCGCGATCTCAAGGAGCTGACCGACGTCCGGATCGAGGTGGAAGGCCGGTGCCTGGCCGAATCGATCGAGACGGGCGATCTGGATTGGGAAGGCCGGGTTCTGTCGATCCATCACCGGCTGAGCTCGCTGGGCGATGTCTACAAGCTCTCCGGTACGCCGGACGCGCGGCGCTGGCATGAGCTGCACGAGGAGTTCCATCACCAGTTGACGTCGGCGTGCCAGAACCGGTGGTGGCTGCGTCTGCGCCGCCAGCTCTATATCCAGTCAGAACGCTACCGGCGGCTGTCGGGACCCGTCGACGAGAGCGACAGGGATATCGTCGCCGAACACACCCTGATTGCGGACGCGGCGCTTGCCCGTGACACCGAGGCCGCGCTGCGCCACATGAAGGACCACCTGAGCAGGACAACCGCCATCCTGCTGACGTCCCGGATCCCGTTTACGGACGATTGACGACCGGGTCGCGGTCGGGTGATGGATCCGCGCTGTTCCCGCCAACCTGTGAGCCGTCCCGCAAAGCGTCTCGACCGGAGCGCCGCGATCGCGCATTCTGGGCGCCGTTGATCCGACCGGGTTGTTGCAGCGAATGGCCAAAACCGAACTGGCGCGAAAAATCCTGTCGATCCTGCGCGACGAGCAGGCCGAGAAGGGCTTTCATCTGCGCGAACAGTGGCTCGCCGATGCGCTCGGCGTGTCGCGCTCGCCGGTGCGCACGGCGCTGAAGCAGCTCGAACAGCTCGCGGTCATCCGCTCCGAGCCGCATCAGGGCTATTTCCTCGAGGCCCCGCCGGGCAGCGCCGTGTTCGACGAGATCGCGCTTCCCGAGGCCGAGACCGACCGCATCTACCGGCAGATCGCCAGCGAGCGCTTCGCCAACCTGATCGGCGACCAGGTCTCAGTCGGCGATCTGGTGCGCCGTTTCGAGGTGAGCCGCGCGGTCATCGTCAGGGTACTCGGCCGGATGCAGGAGGACGGCCTGGTCGAGAAGACGCCAGGCCACGGCTGGGTGTTCGGGCCGTCCCTCAACGACGAGGCCTCCTACCAGGAAAGCTACCGCTACCGCCTGCTGATCGAGCCGGCCGCGCTGCTCGAGGACGGTTTCCATCTGCCGGCCCGGCGCATCGCCAAGTTGCGCGCCCTGCACCGCTCCGCGCTCGACGGCGGTCTGGTGAGCAAGTCGATCGCAGAGCTGTTCGACATCGACGCGGAGTTCCACGAGACGCTGGGGGATGCCTGTGAAAACCGCTTCCTGGCCCAGGCGATCCGCCAGCAGACGCGGCTGAGGCGGCTGTCGGAATACGAGAAATACACCAGCCGCGAACGCCATGCCCAGTCGTTCGCCGAGCACCTGGCGATTCTCGACGCGGTCGAGGCGGGCGACAGGCCCGGTGCGGCCGAGCGGATGCGCGAGCACATCCTCGCCGCCAACGCCAAGCGCCCGGATTTCCGCAAGATCCGCACGCTCGCGCACCGCCGCCTGACGCGGCGCTAGCGCGGCGTTGAGGAGCCGCAGTCTTTCGCGTCCCGACACCCGATCAGGCACGTCTCCGTCCACGCGCCTGAGCGTCGTCCCCGCGAAAGCGGGGACCCAGTACCGCCAGAAGTCGCGTTTTCTTGGGGGCAGCCCGTATTTTCTCCCACCCGCAAGCACCGGTGGATACTGGATTCCCGCCTTCGCGGTAATGGCAACGGATAAGGAGGTTCGGCTGTTTTCCCGAATCCGGGATTGTATCTTTTTTGAAAACTATACAAACTGCCCCGATAAATCCGGCGTGGCGGCACCCCCACGCCAGGAAAGAACGTTCACACCACCGAGGCGTCGACGACAATCCAGAGGGACCTTTCACCATGACCAAGCTCAAGCATCTCGCACTCTCCACCGCGCTCCTTACCGGGCTCGCCCTTTCGGCCGGCGGCGCGGCTGCCGAGACGATCGTGATCTCCAACTGGGACGGCTACATGCCCGCCGACCTGCCGGAGAAATTCAAGGAAGCCACCGGCATCGATGTCGAGGTGGCGCTGCACGGCACCAACGAGGAGATCATGGGCAAGGTCGTGGCCGGCAAGGGCAAGGGATACGACGTGCTGTTCGTCTCCTCGCCCTTCGCCGAGGCGCTGAACAAGCTCGAGCTGACCGCCGAGATCGACCACGCGCAGATCCCCAATCTGAAGAACCTGTATCCGGAAGCAAACGACCTCGCCTACGACCCGGGCAACACGTTCTCCGTGCCCTATGCCTGGGGAACGACGGGCCTGTGCTACCGCTCCGACATGGTCGAGGGCACGCCGGACAGCTGGAACGACCTGCTGCAGCCCGACGACGCGCTGAAGGG
>CAJQNW010000265.1 GCA_905479765.1 uncultured Tepidamorphus sp.
GAGGAACTGGCTGAATACGGCCAGGTAGGCAAGCGCGATCCAGGCTTCGAGCGGTACCGATGCGGCATTCGAGGGCCAGAGCAGCCAAGTGGCAAGCGCCGAGACCGGCAGTGACAGCACCACCACCCAGGAAATAACTTCCCAGCCCGGCATGGAGCGGGCGAGCACGGCCGAATAGGAATAGCCGAACGCCGCGCAGGCGACGGATCCGAGCAGCAGCAGGTCGCCGAATTCAAAAGCCAGGCCTCCGCCGGGCGCTGCGTCGCGCAGCGCGAACACGATGACGATCCCCGCGCCGAGCGCACCCCAGATCCAGAAGGCCGGGGAAGGACGTTCGCCGGCGACCAAGGTCGCGGCGGCGGCGGTGGCCAGCGGCAGGATGCCGAGCACGACACCGCCGTGGGCGGCCGGCACCAGTGTCATGGCGAGCGCCATCAGCGCGGGAAAGCCGAGCACGACGAGGATCGCGACGAACACGAGCAGCCGGAGATGCCGGCGCGGGAACGGCCGGCGCAGGACGATGAGGATCGCGGCGGCGAGCAGGCCGGCGAACATGGCGCGGGACGCCGTCACGAACCACGGGTCGAGCGTCTCGACGGCAAGCCGCGTGACCGGCAGCGTGGCGCCGAAGATGACGACGCCGATCAGGCCGAGCGTGTAACCGAGCAACAGCGTGGAGCGGGGCAAGAGAGGTCCGGTGCGGGCTGAGTATCAGGAGGGCGGCATCTCAATCGCGATTCGCCGCGAAGGCGAATCATTTCTGCGTTGCGGGGCGGCGTGCGCGACCTGCCGGAGTCGAGAACAGCTGCGGCAATGCAGTGGTTTCCTTGATGTTTCGGCTCGACACAATTTCGCCGTCGAACTTACCCAAGGTCACGGATCACCGGTGTGGGGCTGGAGTATGGAGGCGACTGATGGAGAATCAGCACCGTGCCGTGCTGTCCACCGTGGCCGAATTGATCGACCCAGAGTCGATCGCACGCCGCGACCGTACCGAATTGATCAAGGCCTGCCGGACGCTGGCCGACTGGCTGCGCCAGTATGTCGAGATCGCGGCCGAGCAGAGCGAAGAAATCCAGCGCCTCCAGCGGGAGCGCCAGGCATTCGAGACCCGGCTGGAGGATGAGCCGGAACCGCGCGCCAGCGCGCCTGGATAGGCCGCC
The DNA here is from genome assembly GCA_905479765.1 of uncultured Tepidamorphus sp. Lineage (GTDB taxonomy): Bacteria > Pseudomonadota > Alphaproteobacteria > Rhizobiales > Tepidamorphaceae > Microbaculum. The sequence continues at coordinate 1,164 of CAJQNW010000265.1, forward strand.
GGTTCGTCTGCCCCGCAGGCACCGGGTTACGGATTGAACAGCAACACCGCGTAGACCACGAACAACACCAGGTGGACGGCGCCCTGCAGGATGTTGGTGCGCGGCCCGTTGAAGGTCAGCGAGGCGACAATCAGTGTCAGGATCAGCAGCACGACCTCTTCGCCCGGCAGTCCGAAGACGATGTGGCGATCCGACAGCACGCCGATCAACAGTACAGAGGGAACCGTCAGGCCGATCGTCGCCAGGGCCGAGCCGAGCGAGATGTTCACCGCGCGCTGCAACTGGTTGTTCAGGGACGCGCGTACCGCGCCCATGACCTCCGGCGACAGCACCAGGATGGCGACGAGGACACCGGCCACGGCGGACGGCAGGCCGGAGGCTTCGATGCCGTCCTCGACGATGTGGGCGAGTTCCTCGGTCAGAAGCACGACGGGCAGCAGCGCGAGCAGCAGCAGCACCGTGTGATAGAGCGTCGATGTCTGGGCGGTATGACCGTGTTCCTCATCGTGGACGAAGGCCGGCTCCTCCTCCGATGAGGCTTCTCCGTCGCCCTCATCGACAGGGTCGGTAAAGAAACCGGCGTGGCGCACCGTCTGGATGGCCAGGAAGACGCCGTAGAGCAGCACCGTCAGGATGCCGAAGACGATCGCCTGGACATGCGACAGGGTCGGGCCTTCGGTGGTGGTCGTGTAGTTCGGCAGGACGAGGGCGATCACCGACAGGGGCATGATGACGGCGAGGAAGGCGCGCGCGCCGTGCAGGTTGTAGGTCTGCTCGTTGTGGCGCATGCCGCCGAGCAGGATGCACAGGCCGGCGACGCCGTTCAGCGTGATCATGATCACCGCGAAGATCGTATCGCGGGCCAGCGTCGAGTCCGCGTCGCTGCTCAGCATCACGACGACGATGAACGACACTTCGATGATGGTGACCGACATGGTCAGGACCAGAGTGCCGTAGGGCTCGCCGACCCGGTGGGCGATTTCCTCGGCATGACGGACGACCGTGAAGGCGCCCCACATGATGACGACAAACAGCCAGACGAAAAGACCGCCGCGCACGAATAGATCGTCCTGGGCCATCATCGCGTGGCCGAACACCAGGAACAGCGCGACGGTGCCCCAGCCAACGACGAGCTGGAATTCCTTTTTCATCAAGTTCAGCATCGAGGTCGCGTCCCCCCTTTGCGCGAATCATTGCCGGTACGAGCGGAATCCGGCCCCGTATGACATGCGCGGGGCGCGGGGCTCAAGGGCAAGCCTTGCGAATGGGCGCATCGCCTAACGCCGCCGACTCCCCTAAGCTGTCGCCATGAGCATTTGGGGAAAGATAGGCGGCGCAGCCGCGGGGCTGGCGCTGGGCGGGCCGCTGGGCGCGCTGATCGGTGCGGTCGCGGGCCACATGATGTTCGATCGCGGCAAGTCGACACCGTCGCCGCAGCAGGCGCAACTCGCCTTCACGATCGGCGTCATCGCCCTGGCCGCCAAGATGGCCAAGGCCGACGGGGTGGTGACGGAAGACGAGGTGCGCGCCTTCCGTCAGGTCTTCGACGTGCCCGAGGCCGAGGTCGGCAACGTTTTGCGGGTGTTCGAACTGGCGAACCGCTCCGTCGACGGCTACGAGGCCTATGCGCGCCAGCTCGCCGGCCTGTTCTCGACAGAACCGGACCTGCTCGAGGACGTCGTCGACGGGCTGTTCCATATCGCCAAGGCGGACGGGGCGGTGCACGAGCGCGAACTCGAGTACCTGCAGAACGTGGCGGCGATCTTCGGGTTTAACGAGGCCGATTTCGCGCGCATCAGCGCACGGCATATCCGCCCCGACGGCGAAGACCCCTATGTCATCCTCGGCCTCGACCGCACCGCCAGCGATGAGGCGGTGAAACGCGCCTATCGCAAGCTGGTCGCCGAACATCATCCCGACCGGGCGATGGCGCGCGGCCTGCCGGAAGAATTCGTCAAGATCGCCACCGACAAGGTGGCCAAGATCAACGGCGCCTACGACCGCATCGAAAAGGAACGGGCGCGGTGACATCGAGCGCGGGGCAGCACGGATCGGCCCCGCCGGCTGCAGGCCTCTCGCTGACCGACATCGGCGTGCTTCTGGCTATGCAGTTCATGTGGGGCGGCAGCTTCGTCATTTCCAAGATCGCGGTAGACGAAATGCCGCCGCTGATGTTCGTGGCACTCCGCTTCGTCATCGTTTCGGCGCTGCTGGTCCCGTTCCTGCGCTGGCATCCCGGCCAGATGTGGAACGTGGCGATGATCTCGCTGTTCACCGGCTCCCTGAATTTCGGCCTGATGATCACCGGCCTGGCGATGGCCGACGACGTTGCCCCGGTTGCGATCATGATCCAGCTCGGTGTGCCGTTCGCGACGCTGTTGTCGGTCGTCGTGCTGCACGAGCGGCTGGGGATCTGGCGGATCAGCGCGCTGGGGATCGCGTTTTCCGGCGTACTGGTGGTCGGATTCGATCCGGAAGTGTTCCAATATGCGGACGCGCTGGGGCTGGTGATTACGGCAGCCCTAATGATGGCGGTCGGAACCATGTTCATGCGCCGGGTGCGCGGGGTGCCGGTCTATACGATGCAGGGCTGGCTGGCGCTGATGGCGTGGCCGCCGCTGCTCATTGCGTCCTACTTCCTGGAAGGATCGCCGGTCCCTGTATTGACGAACATCGAATACGACTGGGGCGTCATTGTCGGGCTGATCTGGGTGGTGCTCGGCACGAGCCTCATCGGCCATGCCGCCTACTACTGGATCATGCAGCGCCACGAGGTGGGGCTGACCGCGCCGTTCATGCTGCTGGCGCCGATCCTGGGGGCTGCCGGCGGGGCGTATTTCCTCGGCGACGTCATCACCTGGCGGATGGTGGTGGGCGGGGCGCTGACGCTTGTCGGCGTGCTGATCATCACCACGCGCGAGGGTCGCCGCCGGCCGCAGCCGAAGCTGGCCGAACCAAGCCTGTGAGCCTTATGCTCGCGTGATGACATTGGCCTTCGAAACCCGCGACAGCCCGAACCACGACGCCCGGCCGCCGGGCTGCGACGTCGATATCCTGCTGTTGCACTATACCGGCATGAAATCCGCCGAAGCCGCGCTGGAACGGCTGTGCGATCCGGTGGCAAAAGTAAGCTGCCACTGGGTCGTCGACGAGGACGGGATGATCACCCGGCTGGTCGACGAAGGCCGGCGTGCCTGGCACGCCGGCGTCTCGTCGTGGGGCGGGGACACCGATATCAATGCCCGCTCGATCGGCATCGAGATCGTCAATCCCGGCCACGAGTTCGGCTATCGCGATTTTCCAGGCGCCCAGATTGAAGCGGTGATCGCCTTGTGTGCCGATATCCTCGCGCGCTTCTCCATACCCCCGCGCCGGGTGCTGGGCCATTCCGACGTGGCGCCGGCGCGCAAGGAGGATCCGGGCGAGCTGTTTCCCTGGGGCCGCCTGCATGCTGCCGGTATCGGCCACTGGGTCGAGCCCGCGCCGATCGTCGAAGGTGAATCGCTTAAGCCCGGCGATAGCGGCGACCGGGTCACGGCGCTGCAGCGCGATCTTGCGGCCTACGGCTACGGTGTTGCGCCGAGCGGAACCTTCGATGCCGACACCGCCGCCGTGGTGACCGCGTTCCAGCGCCATTTCCGTCCGGCCCGCGTCGACGGCATCGCCGATCGCTCGACCCTGGTCACCCTGGCGGGGCTGCTTTCGGCGGGGTCCGATCGGCCGTAACGGTCGCCTGGAAAGTCCTAACGATTTTATCCGTGAGGTTGAAAGTAGTGTCTTTTGCTTCCGCGACCAATGCAAATACATTCCAGTCTAGGGACGCGGCCGGCGCGGCGTGATTATCGAACGCGCATGTATTCCCAGGCATTCTCAGGATTTTCGAGGGGTTATACTGTTAGTGTAATTGTTTGTAACATTACGTGAGCGTATCCCTCTACGTTAATGTAAACAAATAGAAAATCCCGAAATCTCCCCGACCTTGCCTTATTTGATGCCGTTTCTCGCCGCATTCCATGCTTAGCGGCTGTGTGGGACTGGGGCGTACAAACAATTACGGAAATTTCCCTCATGAAAAAATACCACCGTTTGGCAAGCGGACTGACCGGACTCGGCATCATGTTGACCGTGGGCATGGGCCCCGGCGTCGCCAGCGCGGAATCGCTCGGGCGCAGCGACGATGCCACGTCCATGCGTGTCGGCCAGGTGGCCGTTGCATGGAAGACGACGAAGACAGGTTCGACCAAATCCGAAGCCGGCAAATCCGAAGCCGGCAAGACCGGTACCGCGCTCGGCTTAACGGGAGCCGCCGGAACCAAGACATTCAGGATTTCGACGGCCAATGCCGTTGCCGTCCGGTCGCACGGTCGTGCGGATGACGCCTCGCGTCCCGTCGGTCTTGCGGCGCTGTTCTCGCCCAAGCCGCAGAAAGAGCAGGCACCTGCGAGCACGACCAAGCGGCCGTACCACGCCCAGATCGTCAAGCATGCGAACGCCAATGGCGTGCCGGTGGCGCTGGCGCTGGCGGTGGTTCGGGTCGAATCCAACTACAATCCGGGTGTGCGTGGCCGCGCCGGCGAGGTCGGCCTCATGCAGATCAAGCCGCAGACCGCGCGCGGCATGGGCTTTTCCGGTTCGACGAAGGCGCTCTATGACCCGGAGACCAACCTGCGCTGGGGCATGAAATACCTGGCCGGCGCCTATCAGCGCGCCGGGGGCGACACCTGCGGCACCATCATGCGCTACCAGGGCGGTCATTACGCGCGGCGCATGTCGAAGGTCGCGGTGGGCTATTGTTCCAAGGTAAAGCGCCACATGGCCGGGACGTGGGCCTGAGGCGCTAGCGCCGATCCAAGTTTGACTGGCGATACCGAAGGCGGGGCTGAAAGGCCCCGCTTTTTTTGGTCCGGGTGCGAAAATCGTCAGCGGCGGATGACGAGCAGTCCCGCGCCGGCAATCAGCATCATGCCGAGGATCGTCGGCGGATCGGGCACCTGCGAGAAAATCGCATAGCCCCAGATCGTCGCGAAGATCAGATAGCTGTAGTCGAACGTCGCGACGGTGACCGGCGGTGCGGCCTGATAGGCGGCGGCAAGGCCGATGGCGATACCGACGATGAGCGCCGCCAGAGCCATCATGAACCCCCACTCGGCGCCTCCGACGCCAACCCAGCCGCCCATCAGAAACGGCGAGACGGCGATCAGGTCGGATCCCGGCGCCCAGGCGGCGAGGGCGAGGCTCGCCACAAGCCCCGTCGCGAGCAGGGCGAGGTTGAGGGACAGCGCGAGCACCAGCGGCTTCTCGGTCCGGCACCTGGAGCGGGTGATGATCGCCGCCAGCGCATAGAACAACCCCGACAGGACCGGCAGGACCGCGAGGCCGGAGAAGGCCGCGGTTCCCGGCCGCAGGATGGCGAGAACGCCGGCAAAGCCGGTTGCTACCGCAAGCCAGCCCCGCCGCCTGACCGGCTCGCCCAGCAGCAGCGCCGACAGCAACGTGATGAACAGCGGCCCGGTGTAGAACGCGGCGGCGATCGTCGCGAGGTCGAGAACCGGGACCGTGGCGTAGAGCGCCACATACATCGCTACCAGCAGTGAGGCGCGGGCCAGCGCCCACGGCCCCAGGGAGCGCCGCACCAACTGCGCGAACGGCCGGGACCGGGCGCGCCGCGCCGCGATGACCACGAGCAGCGCCGGTACCGCGATCACGCCGCGCAGGACGTAGATCTGCCAGAGCGGCAGGTCGACGCTCGCATACTTGATGATCGCGTCCTGCAGCGACATCAGGAACACGGAGCCGACGATCAAGGCGATACCGAGCAGTGCCCTGTCGGGCCGTACCTGCGGCGCAAAGACGGACATCAGCTTTCTCCCTTCAAACCCCCTTGCGGGGCGCGCGGCAGGAAGGGTAGGTGCGCAGGCAGTGTTCGTGATATGAGGAAAGCGAGATCAGATTCATGAATAAAATCGGATAATGAGGCGCGTTCCGCTCGGCGGCATCGAGATATTCCTGGCGATCGCGCGCGAGGGATCGTTGCGCGGCGCCGCTCGATCGCTGGGGCTAGGGGCCTCGGCGGTCAGTCATCAGCTCAAGGCCTTCGAGCAGCAGATCGGCGTCGAGCTGTTTCAGCGCACCACGCGCTCCCTCAACTTGACGCGCGCCGGCCGGGTGCTCGTGGAAGCGGCCGGTCCCGCCTTTTCCGATCTTGCCGGGGCTATCGAAACCGCGCGCGGTGCCGGGCGGGCGCGGTCGGGAATGCTCCGGCTGACCCTGCCGTGGAGCGCCTACAAGATCGCCATCGCGCCGATCATCGCCGATTTTCATGCCGCCTATCCGGACGTGCAGGTCGAGCTTTCCTTCGACGAAGCGCTTGTCGACGTTGTGAAGGAAGGCTTCCATGCCGGCATCCGGCTGGGCGACCGGCTGGCGCCGGGCATGATCGCGAAGCGGATCACGCCGCCGCTGATCGCCGCCTACACGGCATCTCCGCGCTATCTGGAAACCCACGGGCGCCCGGCCGTGCCGGCCTCCCTGTTCGGACACCAGTGTGTCCGCTACCGGTTCATCTCGACCAACAGGATCGCCGACTGGCAGTTCCGCATCGGTGGCGAGGTCGTGACCGTCGATCCGCCGGCCTGTCTCATCTTCGACAGCTTCCGCTCCGTGGTGCAGGCGGCGCTGGACGGACACGGTATCGGCTGGTCGCTACGCGCGGTCGTCGAGGACGAGATCGCGGCCGGCACGCTGGAGGCGCTGCTCGAACCCTATGTGATCGAGCATCCGCCTTTCTATCTCTATTACCCGGAGCAGAACCGCCGGCTAGAGCTGCTGCGGCTGTTCATCGGGTTCCTCGGCGCGTCACGAAAGGCTCATTCGGGCGAGCCGGACTCGACGGGTTCAGGGGGTTCAGCGGGTTCAACGGGTTCAGCGGGTTCAATGGGCTCATCGGGCTGATAAGCCGGATAATCCGTGTATCCCTTGCCGCCGCCGCCGTAGTAGGTGGCCCTGTCCGCTTCGGCCAACGGCAAGTCCCAGGCGAGCCGGGACGGCAGGTCCGGGTTGGCGATGAAGTGCTTGGCAAACGACACCGCGTCGGCGCCACCGCTTTCGAGAGCCTTGATCGCGGTTTTCCCGTCGTAGCCGCTGTTGACGATCAGTTTTGTCTGCGCTGTGTCGGCGATCTTGCGGGCGAGCGGTTTCTTGGTGCCGACCGGTTCGATCACGTGGAGATACGCGAGGCCGAAGCGGGCAAGCGCCTTGCCAGCGACCGGGAACAGCTTTTCCGGCGCGCTGTCGGACATGTCGTTGAAGGCGTTCCAGGGCGAGACGCGCACGCCGGTGCGATCGGCGCCCATGACGTTCGAGACCGCTTCTGCAACCTCGGCCAGGAACCGGACGCGGTTTTCCGGAGCGCCGCCATAGGCATCGTCGCGGCGGTTAGAGCCTTCGCACAGGAACTGATCGATCAGGTAGCCGTTGCCGGCGTGGATCTCGACACCGTCGAACCCCGCTGCGCGGGCATTCTCGGCGGCCGCGGCGAACTCGGCGATGATTGCCGCGATGCCGGCCTCGTCGAGCGCCTCGGGTTTTACGTAGTCGTGCTTCTTCCAGTCCGGCCCGAAGATCTGGCCGTCCGGCTTGATGGCCGAGGGGGCCAGCGGCGTCGCGCCACCGGGCTGGATCAGGGGATGCGAGATGCGCCCGCCGTGGCAGAGCTGGGCGACGATCAGGCCACCGGCGGCATGCACCGACCGTGCGACCGTGCGCCAGCCCTTCACTTGCGCTTCTGAATGCAGACCGGGCGTTGCCGGATAGCTCTGGCCGGCGGGCGAGACCTGGATCGACTCGGTGACGATGAGGCCGGCCGACGCGCGCTGAGCGTAGTAGGTCGCCGCATTGATGCCGGCGACGTTGCCGGGCTGGGCACGATTACGCGTCATCGGCGCCATGACGATGCGGTTCAGCAAGGTCATGGCGCCGAGCTTTACGGACTCCAATAGAATGCGACTAACTCCTCACAGCACGGGGCGTTTACGCCGCCCTGCCTGCGCCGGCGCCGCGAATGCCCTTTTCCTCGAGAATCGGTAATACGTTGTCCCGGAAATAAGGAAACTCTTCGACATAATCCACAAAGGAGAGAGTCGTTCCCCCGAAGCCTGCATCCACGAGTTGCATGATGCCGTCGGCGACCTGCTCGGGCGTGCCGATCAGCGGGAAGCCTCCGTGGCCCATCGCGAAGCGATCGCGGATCAGGGCCAGCAGGTCGTGCGGGAACGACTGGGCGTGGGCGAACTGCAGCCGCACCAGGTTGTCGACCGCCTCCCAGTCGGCGTTCTCGCGGGCGAAGTATTCAAGATAGTCCTGCGCCTCCTTCTCCGTCGGCCGGCAGACCACATGCGCGAAGGTGAGCACGTTGACGTCGCGGCCCTGATCGTTCGCCTGGGTCTTCAGTTCGACGATCTCTTCCTTCGAGCGGTCCAGGTCGATGGCCGGGGTGAACAGGAAGTTGGCGTTCTTCGTGGCGAACTCGCGGCCCTGCGGGGAGCCGGCGGCATTGATGATCGGCGGGCGGCCGTCGACGGGGCGCGGATCGCCCTTGACGCCCTTCAGCTTGAAATACGTGCCGTCCCAGTCGAAATGCTCGGTCGAGGTCCACAGCTTCTGGACGATGTCGAACCACTCCTGGGCATAGCCGTAGCGGGTCTCGTGGTCGTCGGGCAGCGTCAGGCCCAGCGCCTCGTATTCGGGCTTGTTCCAGCCGGCCACGACGTTGAGCCCCGCACGGCCGCCGCTCAGCTGGTCGATGGTGGCGATCTGCTTGGCGGCGACGACGGGATTGTTGGCGGCGGTGTGGAGCGTGGCGAAGACGGCGATGTTCTTGGTGCGCGCCAGCAGACCGGCCGCCCACGTCACCGTCTCCAGCACGCTGCCGTGGAAATCGGTCTCGCCGCCATAGCCGATCCAGCGGGCGATCGGCAGCATGAAGTCGATGCCGGCGTCATCGAGCATTCCGGCGAGCTTGAGGTTGTTCTCGAACGAATTGTCCCAGCGTTCCGGCACCTTGGTGACCGACATGCCGCTGGAGCAGTTGGACGAAAACGTGCCGAGCAGGAAGCGGTTTTCGGCGAACATCGGGTTGGTTCTGGCTGACATTGAATTCCCCTCAGAATTCGAGATTTATTTTAAGATTGAAAGTCTATTTAAAAATCGATTTTGAGACAAGCGCCTTGCTCGCTATCGTGCGGCGACAGGGCTTGAGGAGGCCGGACAGCATGGCGCGAAAGCGCGATACGCCATCAAAGGACGCGCCGAAGGGCACGCCTGGGCCGCAGGCCTTCGACCGGCGCTGGCACCTGGCCGGCACGGACGCCGAGGTCGATACGACCGAGCTCGAATTCGCGGTGATGCGGACCTTCGAGTCGTTCGGGCGCTGGCAATCGGAGTGCCTGGCCGGCTGCATCGATTTCGCGGCCAGCGGGCCGGAGAACGCGCTTTTGCACGTCATCCGCATGAACGACCGGCCGAAGAGCGTGAAGGAACTGGCGCGGCTGAT
>CAJQNW010000266.1 GCA_905479765.1 uncultured Tepidamorphus sp.
GGCGACGCCGCCTATGATTCAGCCCTCGCCGTGATCGGCCCAGGTGCCGACGAGGGCGCGGTGCTGGCCGCGATGCAGGGTGCGATCTTTGCCGATGGCGGCGATTATCCCGCCAACGAATTCATCATCGGCTCCGGCGCCGACGCGCTGCTGTGCCGCTACAAGGCCGGCCGCCGCACGCTCGACCCGACCGACCAGATCACGCTCGAATGGGCCGGCGTCTATCGCCACTACCACGCGGCCCTGATGCGCACCGTCTGCGTCGGCACGGCAACGCCACGCCATAAGGAGCTGCATTCCGCCGCGCATGCGGCTCTTGCCGAGGTCGAGGCGACGATCGCACCCGGCCGCACCGCCGGCGAGGTCTTCGACGCCCATGCCCGCGTCATGGACGCGCACGGGCTTCAGGCACACCGCCTGGCCGCCTGCGGCTATTCGCTGGGCGCCAAGTTCACGCCGTCCTGGATGGACTGGCCGATGTTCTATTCGGGCAACTCCTGGGTGCTTGAGCCCGGCATGGTGATGTTCGCGCACATGATCATCATGGATTCCGGCACCGGAACCGCCATGTGCCTGGGCCGGACGTCACTCGTCACCGCGGCGGGCAGCGAACCGCTGTCCAAGGCCCCGCTGGACCTGATCGTCAATTAGCGATACGAACCGTTAACGGAAGGGGGGCCGTAGCAGACGCTGTAACGTCGACGGTCAAAAGTATGAGTTCCCTAGCAAAAATCACTGGCCCGCGCCGTGCCGCCTTGATCTGCCTTGCGATTGTCGCATTGGCCCTGGGTGGCTGCCAGACCAGCGGCACAACTACGGCGACCGCGGTTCCGCCTCCCACGGAGGCGCCGCCTGACGGAGTTCAGCCCGCGCCTGCCGACATGGCGCTGGCCTTCGAGCCGGTTGTCGGCATTCCCGAGGATCGCGCCGCGGCACTTGCCACCGAGCTCGGCGCCGGGGCGGCATCAAGCGACCTGCCGATTACCGGCCGTGACAAACCCGGTGTCCGGTTCCGGATCAAGGGCTATTTCGATGCCGTCGCTGCCGGCAACGAGACCCGGGTGAGCTACATCTGGGACATTTTCAACGCCGAGGGCATTCGCGTCCATCGCATCGCCGGCACCGAGTCGGTGGCCGCCGCGCTGCCTAATCCATGGTCCGGCGTTCCCGACGATACGTTGAAGGACATCGCCCGGAAGACGGTGGAGGGTTTGCGCTCCTGGCTGGACTCAGGAGCGCCGACCACGACCGTTGCCGGCGATCCGCCACCGCCCGGCGCGACGCCGGCTTACGCGGAAGCCCCTACGGCCGGGACCCGGGCCGGTTTGACCAGGACGGCGGCGATAGCAACGGGACGCTCCAGTCGCATTCCCGATGCGGCAACATCAGCGCCGGTGAGCGGCGGGCCGACAACCGCGGTCGCAGCGCCCCCGCCCCCGCGCTTCACATACTTTATCTCCGATGTCCCCGGCGCGACCGGCGACGGCGCCATGGCGCTGGCGCACGCCCTGTCGACCCAGCTCGAGGCGGCCGGCGGAGCGCGTGTCGCCGTGCGCACCGACGCCGATTACGCGATCGCCGGCGAGGCAACCATCGCTCCAGCGGTGAAAGGCCGTCAGATCGTCGCGATCATCTGGTCGGTCGCTGACAAGGCCGGCAAGACGCTTGGGAGCGTCCGTCAGATCGGAAAGTTCGAAAGAGGCAGCCTGGACAAGGCCTGGGGAACATCCGCGGACACCGCCGCCGCATCCGCCGCACCAGGCGTCCTCGCGCTCATGCCGCAAGAGCAGTGATCCGGGGCTAGTCCGCATCCTCGGGCGATCGTCCATCGAGGACGTTCAGAACTTCACAGCCTTTGACCGATTTTCCGTCGCACTTCAAAACGGTTGCTTTCAGAACCATTCTGAAACGCTCCAGATCCGCAATCTTGCTCTCGATTTTTTCCAGATGGGTGGCCGCGATCGACCTGGCCTCGGCGCACGGCGCGCCACCCCCTTCGTCGAGCGCCATCAGCGCTTCGATATCCGCCAGCGAGAAACCAAGTTCCCGCGCCCGCCGAATGAAGGAAAGCCGTCGGATATCGCTATCTTCGTAACTGCGATGACCACCCTCGGTGCGATCCGGCTTCGGCATCAATCCGATCCGCTCGTAGTACCTAATCGTTTCGAGGTTCACGCCGCTTTTCTGCGCCAGTCCTCCAATCGACAATCCTCGCATCATATCCTCGTTTTCGGCTTGAACCCGTAGCCACTACGGATTGTACGATTAGCCGAATAATACGAATCGGCAACCGACGAGTTCAAATGAACGACCCTATCCGGCCACCCAATCGCGACGACAAAGCAAGGCATCGGCAATGTTCAGATTCTGCAGCGCAGGAGAGCGGGATCAATGCGTCTTTGGCCCCTGCGGCAACCGGCTAAAGTCGCTTCGGATCGCGTTGGAATGACCAAGCCCGGGACCACGGGCGGGCGCGTGTCGGCACTCACCTGTCCAGTCTGCGATCATCGACAGGTCGAGGAAATGCCGGTTAACGCCTGCCAGTTTTTCTACGAATGTCCGGCATGCTCCACGCTATTGCGGCCAAAGCCAGGCGATTGCTGCGTATTTTGCTCCTACGGCGACGTGCCATGTCCTCCCGTACAGGGGGCGGCTGCCCAATCATCGCGCGATTGTTGACGCCCGCGCCAGCACGCGCGCCGATTCCCGTTTGCACCCCGTCCGGTGCCTTGCTATTTAGCCCGCGCCGCTTGGTTGGATCAGCCGACCACGAGAGCTTCCTTGGCGGCCTTGGGTTTGGGGTACAAATGAAACTCGTCGCAGGCAACTCGAACCGGGCCCTCGCCGAGGCCATTGCCGCCTATCTCAACTCGCCGCTCACCAAATGCCAGGTCCGGCGCTTCGCCGACATGGAAGTGTTTGTCGAAATTCAGGAGAACGTCCGCGGCGAGGATATCTTCGTCGTTCAGTCGACGTCGTTCCCGACCAACGATAACCTCATGGAACTGCTGATCATCATGGATGCGCTGCGCCGCGCCTCGGCCAAGCGCATCACAGCGGTGATCCCCTATTTCGGCTATGCCCGCCAGGACCGCAAGCCGGCCGCGCGCACGCCGATCTCGGCCAAGCTGGTCGCCAACCTGATTACCCGCGCAGGCGCCGACCGGGTGCTCACGATGGACCTGCACGCCGGCCAGATCCAGGGCTTCTTCGATATCCCGACCGACAATCTATATGCCTCGCCGGTGATGGTGCGCGATATCAAGGAGCGCTTCGACCTCTCGAAACTGATGGTCGTCTCGCCCGACGTCGGCGGTGTGGTGCGCGCGCGCGGCCTTGCCAAGCGCATCGACGCGCCGCTGGCCATCGTCGACAAACGCCGTGAACGGCCCGGTGAATCGGAAGTCATGAACATCATCGGCGACGTCGAGGGCATGACCTGCATCCTCGTCGACGACATCGTCGATTCCGGCGGCACGCTATGCAATGCCGCCGACGCCCTGCTGGCCAAGGGCGCCACGGGCGTCCACGCCTACATTACCCACGGCGTTCTGTCCGGTGGCGCGGTTGCCCGCATCACCGCCTCGCGGCTGGCCGAACTGGTCATCACCGACTCGATCCAGGCGACCGAGGCCGTCCGCGTCGCCCACAACATCCGCGTTCTTTCCATCGCTCCGCTGATCGGCGAGGCGATCGGCCGCACGGCCAGCGAAGAATCGGTTTCCAGCCTGTTCGACTGAGAACACCGGGAAAACGGCCGTCAGTCCGCCGCGTAGCAGACCGCCTGCAGCTTGTTGCCGTCCGGATCGCGGACATAGGCCGCGTAGTAATTCTCACCGAAATGCGGGCGCGGACCGGGCAGTCCCTCGTCCATCCCGCCGCGCTCAAGCGCCCGTTCGTGGAACGCGTGAACCTGCGCCCTCGTCTCGGCAATAAAGGCGACGTGGGTTCCGTTGCCCCAAGTTGCCGGCCGGCCGTCTTCCGGCGTGTAGAGGTAGATCGTCGGCATCTGACCGTCTTTTTCGTAGGCCGGTGGTTTACCCGGTGGTTTGGGCAGCCGCGAAAAGCCGAGCGCGCCCAGGACTGCATCGTAAAACGCTCCGGCTCTGGTCGGATCGTTGGTTCCCAGGGTGATATGGCTGATAACGGTCACGGCGGCGTACCTCGAAGCTGCAATGGATTTGCGACGTTATACGATACGCCCTCCTGACAAGGTCGTGTCAGGAGCCTTCATCGGGATATCGGCTTCACCAGAATTTCCGAAACATCCACGTGGTCGGGCTGCGAAACCGCATACATGATCGCGTTCGCCACATCCTCGGCCTTGAGTGCATCGGGTTTCGCTGTTTCGAAGAACGGCGTGTCGACCATGCCGGGCTCGATCAGCGTGCAGCGCACGCCGGTTCCCTCGAGTTCCTCGATCAGGTTGTTGCCGAGCCCGGTCACGGCCCATTTGGTCGCCCCGTAGATGGAGCCCTTGATCGTCCGGCGCCCGGCGCGTGATCCCAGCAGCAGGATGTGGCCCTTCCGCTTGCGGACTTCAGGCAGGCAGACCTTGGCTGTCAGGGCACAGCCGTAGATGTTGGTCAAAATCATCTCCCGCCAGTTGTCCGGATCGCCATTTTCGATGCCGCCAGCTGTCGAGCCGAGCCCTGCGTTGGCCAGCACGACGTCGATCCGGCCGAACGCTTCCACCGCAGCCGCGGCCATGGCCTGCTGCGCCACGAAGTCGGTGACGTCACAGGCAATGGCGACCGCGTTTCCAGAGCCCAGTTCGTCGGCGAGGGCTGCGAGCTTGTCGGCTGAGCGCGCCGCCAGGGCCACGCGAAAGCCTGCCGCGACAGCGGCACGCGCCGTCGCCGCACCGATCCCGGAGGAAGCACCGGTGATGAGAAAGGTTTTTGGGCCGTTTGGGTCGGGCATTTCGGTCGTTCCTCGTCATATTGGGGATTCGGCGATACAGTATCCGCTCAGGTCAGCGGCAACATCACATGGTCCCGAAAAGCCGGCCGTCCAGTCAGTCGCGCATACCAGGCTTCCATGTTCGGCAGGCTCGGCCGCTCGATATCGAGTGCGAGATAGCGATAGGCGGCACAGCCGATCGGAATGTCCCCCATGGTCAGCCTGTCGCCGGCAATGAAGTCGCGGCCGTCCAGCGCGGCGTTGAGGACAGTGAACGCTGCGGCAAGCGCCGTCACGCCTTCGGCGATCGCCGCGTCGTCGCGCTGCTCGGGCGGCGTCCGGATCAGCCCCCAGAACACCGGCCGCATCGGCCCGTTCAGCGTATTCGCCATCCAGTCCATCCAGCGATCGGAATCGGCCCGCACGACGATATCCGTCGGCCAAAGCCCTCCGGCATCGTGTTTGGCGGCAAGATAGCGAACAATCGCATGGGACTCCCAAAGCACGAGCTCGCCGTCGCGGATCGTGGGAACGAGGCGATTGGGGTTCATTTTGACGTAGTCATCGGTATCGACTACACCAAAAGCCCCGCCGGCGTCGTGGCGCACGTGGTCGAGACCGAGCTCCGCCACCGTCCACATCGCCTTCTGGACATTGATCGAATTGGTGCGTCCCCAGATCTCGAGCATCGATATCTCCATGAGTGCCGGAAATTGACCGCGCGGCTGCGCGGCCCGGGCGGCATCGTCCCCTTTACCTAGCGCAAGCAGCGGGCATACCCAATCCTTGCCTCCCGCCCGCGCCTGCCTTATAAGCCCATCCGCGTGCCCGTCCGCACCCCTGGAGGAGACGGGCTACAGGAGCCGGCCGAGTGGTCGGCCATTTCGTTTCGAGGAGACTACGACATGAACGCGACCGTTTCGCTCAAGGCGACGGCGCGCGAACGGGTCGGCAAGGGGGCCGCCCGTGCCGAGCGCCGCGCTGGACGCATACCCGCCGTTATTTACGGCGGCAAGGAACCTGCAACCCCCATCACGCTCGATCATAAAGAGATCGCCCTGAAAGTCAGGAGCGGCCACTTCCTGACGACCGTGTTCGAAATCGACGTGGACGGCAAGTCGATCCGCGCGCTCCCGCGCGATGTCCAGCTTGATCCCGTCAAGGATTTCCCAGTTCACGTGGACTTCCTCCGGCTGACCAAGGGCGCGTCGATCGCCGTCGAGATTCCGGTGGTCTTCGAGAACGAAGAGAACAGCCCCGGCATCAAGCGCGGCGGCGTTCTCAACATCGTCCGCCACGAAATCGAGGTCAATGCGCCGGTCGACGCAATCCCCGATCAGATCGTTGCCGATCTGACCGGATTGGACGTCGGCGACTCGCTGCACATTTCCGCGATCAAGCTGCCGGACGGCGTGACGCCGACCATCAC
Source organism: uncultured Tepidamorphus sp. (assembly GCA_905479765.1). Classification (GTDB taxonomy): domain Bacteria; phylum Pseudomonadota; class Alphaproteobacteria; order Rhizobiales; family Tepidamorphaceae; genus Microbaculum. The sequence goes on from CAJQNW010000266.1 coordinate 6,332, forward strand.
GGACCGAGACTTCACCGTTGCCACCGTTGCCGCGCCTGCCGCTCTCAAGAGCGAAGAGGACGAGGCTGCTGAAGCCGCCGAAGAGGGTGAAGCCGAGGAAGCCAGGGCTGCTGAGGGCGACACCGAAGAGTGATCGCCTGACGGCTCACCGGATAGGTGATCGGGCTCATGGTTCTTTTGGTCGGTCTCGGCAATCCTGGGCCGAAGTACGCAGGCAACCGCCACAACATCGGCTTCATGGCGATCGACGCCATCGCCGACCTGCATCGCTTTGCGGGGTGGCGTAGCCGGTTCCAGGGCCAGACCAGCGACGGCACGCTCGGCGACGTGCGTGCCACGCTTTTGAAGCCCATGACCTGGATGAACGAGTCCGGCCGCGCCGTCGGTGAGGCGATGCGGTGGCTGAAAATGACGCCCGGCGAGGTGATCGTGTTCTACGACGAGCTCGATCTCGCGCCGGGCAAGGTTCGCGTCAAGGTTGGCGGCGGAGCAGCTGGGCACAACGGCATCCGCTCGATCGCCTCCCATATCGGACCGGACTTTCGCCGCGTCCGGCTTGGCATCGGTCATCCCGGCCGAAAGGAGCAGGTGCAGCGCCACGTGCTGTCGGACTTCGCCAAGGCCGACGGCGACTGGCTCGGGTCCCTGCTTGTCGCCGTTGCCGACGCCGCGCCCTTGTTGGCCTCCGGCGACGATTCCACATTCATGAACAAGGTTTCCCTAGCGCTCGGCAGTCAGGACAAGGTGCGTCCCGACAAGGCCGGCGCGAAGGGCAAGGCCGGAAAGACAGAGAGCTGATCGGATGGGATTCAAGTGCGGTATCGTCGGGCTGCCGAACGTCGGTAAGTCGACGCTCTTCAACGCCCTCACCCAGACAGCCGCGGCGCAGGCGGAAAACTATCCCTTCTGCACCATCGAGCCGAATGTCGGCGAAGTGGCGGTCCCCGATCCGCGCCTGAGCGAGCTTGCGAAGATCGCCAGGTCCGGCGAGATCATCCCGACCCGCCTGACCTTCGTCGACATCGCCGGCCTTGTCCGCGGCGCCTCGAAGGGCGAAGGCCTGGGCAACCAGTTCCTCGGCCACGTCCGCGAAGTCGATGCCATCGCCTTCGTGGTGCGCTGCTTCGAGGACGACGACGTCACCCATGTCGAAGGCCGCATCGATCCGCTCGCCGATGCCGAGACCATCGAGACCGAGTTGATGCTCTCCGATCTCGAGAGCCTGGAAAAACGCCTGCTGAACCTCGAAAAGAAGATCCGCGCCAATGACAAGGAAGCCAAGCTCGCCTTCGAGCTGGTCAACCGGGCGCTGGAATTGCTGCGCGAGGGCAAGCCCGCCCGCTACGTGGAGATCAAGGACGAGGAGCGCGACGCCTTCGAAGCCTTGAACCTTTTGACCTCCAAGCCGGTCCTCTATGTCTGCAACGTCGACGAGGGCTCGGCTGCGACGGGCAACGACTTCTCCCGCAAGGTCGAGGAGCGCGCCGCAGCCGAAGGCGCTGCCTGCGTCGTCATTTCCGCCAAGATCGAAGCGGAGATCGCGCTGCTGCCAAACGAGGAGCGCGCCGACTTCCTGGAGACCCTCGAGTTGGAGGAACCGGGCCTCAACCGGCTGATCCGCGCCGGTTACGGCCTGCTCCACCTCGTCACGTTTTTCACTGTCGGTCCAAAGGAGGCACGCGCCTGGACCGTTCATCGGGGCGCCCGCGCCCCGCAGGCCGCCGGTGTCATCCACACCGATTTCGAAAAGGGCTTCATTCGCGCCGAGACGATTTCCTATGAGGACTTCGTCAAGCTCGGCGGCGAAAACGGGGCCAAGGAAGCCGGCCGCATGCGGCTGGAAGGCAAGGACTATGTCGTCAAGGATGGCGACGTCATGCATTTCCGCTTCGCAGCCTGACGGAGGCGCCGCACATGATGGCTGGATCACGCAAGGCCTTCGAGGATTTCACGATCGGCGACAGCGTCGTGTTCCATCGCGTCACGATATCGAAGGACGATATCATCGACTTCGCGTCCGCCTGGG
>CAJQNW010000267.1 GCA_905479765.1 uncultured Tepidamorphus sp.
GAGGCGATGCTGAAAGGCACGGTTATGAACATGATCACCCCGATCGAGCTCATCCAGAAGGTCATCGATCCGATGGCCGAGCGCGGCTTCGGGCGCATCGTCAACATAACCTCGTCGTCGGTTCTGGCGCCGATACCCGGCCTCGATCTGTCGAGCGGCGCGCGGGCCGGCCTGACGGCCTTCCTGTCCGGCGTCGCCCCCAAGGTCGCCGCCAGCAATGTCACCATCAACAACCTGCTGCCCGGCAGCTTCGATACGGACCGGCTGCGCTCCGTCACGGCCAGTCACGCCAAATCCTCCGGCAAGACGCAAGAGGAGGTCGCCGACGCCCGGGCCGCCACCATCCCTGCCGGCCGCTTTGGCACGCCGGAGGAATTCGGCCAGACCTGCGCCTTCCTGTGCAGTGTCCATGCCGGCTATATCACTGGCCGCAACATTCTGATCGACGGCGGCTATTTCAACGGTACCTGGTAGCCGCCACGCCCATGAAAAAGGGCAGGAGCCTTCCCCGGCTCCTGCCCCGTCCCTGGCACCGCCCTGTTAAACGTCGTCGCGCTTACTGCTTGTAGACCATTGGCTCCGAATCCGGCGCCGGTGCCGCGCCAAACTGATACTTCAGGCCGGCGGACAGGATGTGCACCTGCGCGTCCACGTCACCGGAAAACGTCACCGGCGCCACGTAGGCCGGATTGCCCGGCGCGATGTCGATGCCGGTTCCGAACGTCGTCAGGAACGAGTAGCCGAAATTGAACGTGAGTCTGTCGTTGAACGCGTAGGACGCGCCCGCCGAAAGCCACAGCCGGTCATCGTCGGGAAGGCGCACGGACCGTACCTGATCACTGACCGGCGAGACTTCCCAGCCCACACCGCCGCGCACGGTCCACTGGTCGTTGAACGCGTATTCGCCGCCGAGCGAGAAGAACCAGCCGTCGTCGTACTCGAAGGGCAGGGCTGTCGCGGGCGTGCCCGTAAGATCGTTGATGACGGGGAACGTTCCAAATTCGCTCCAGTTGGTCCATTCGGCCGTGCCGAGCAGGGTGAATTCCTGTGTAATGCGCTGCCGGAAGCTGGCGCTCACCATTGCCGGAAGCGACGGCTCCACCGAAACCGGAATCTGCGCGACCGCCGGAATCGTCAGACTGCCATCAATGGAATGCTCGATCCCCGAGCGAAACCCGATTCCGATTTCCGTGTCGGGGCCTGGCGTGATGAGGATGCCGGCGGTGAAGCCGAGCCCGACATCGTCGCCGTTGAGTTCAGCCGACGGCGCGGTGGGAAACGGCGAAATCGCCTGGGTCAGCTTGACGTCGAAATACTGGATCTGCACGCCCGCGGCGAGCGCGAACACCTCATTGATCCGGTACCCGATGACCGGATTGAAGTTCATCGAGAATACCTCGGACTTCCGACCGTAGATTTGCGAGGCACTGTTGTAATTCGCATCGGTAGACAAGCCGAACGGCGCGTTGACCGTCACGCCAACGGACCACCGATCGTTGATGCCGTAGGCGATCGTTGTCGCCGGCACAAGCGCGGCTTCGCCGATGTCACCGGGATCACCGAAATTGCCGAACGGACTTCCCGGCCCGAACAGGCTTCCCGGGAATGAATTGGTGGTGATATCGCTCTTCGGGAAAATACCGGAAAGCGAGCCCTCGACCACAAGACCTTGCGCGCAGGTCACGACGGCCGAATTCCAGAACGTCCCGGCAATCGAGTCGCCGCAGACTGCCTCGCCGGCGAAGCTCATGCCCTGTCCGTAGGCGCTTTGCTCGCGGATCGCAAAGGCTCCGGCCTTGGCTTCATCGGGCATCGCGAGGGAAACAAGGGAAACAACAGAGAGGCACGGCACAATGACCATGCCCAGAAAGCCGCCGCATACTCGCATACTACTGCCTCCACACTGCGGAACTATCGGTAGGCCCCTACCGAAACACGCACTCAACTGTAAAAAACAAGACTCAAGTTAGCTCGGCTATCAATACTCAAATGGAAATTGCCCGGTCTTGAGTTCATTTTGATTTCACTTGCGGCAAACATGCAACACGTCCCGTCACAAACAAAAATGCTGATTATCTGAGGCCGTCGAGATGGACTTGCAGCGGCAAACCGGATCGCCGATGATCCGCGCCCGCATCTGCAAACCTAATGCAATGAACGGGCTCAAGGGGAAGACTTAATGAAACTCGTCCGGTTCGGTCCGTCGGGCAGCGAAAGGCCCGGTATCGTAGACGACAACGGCGCGATCCGCGACCTGTCGTCGATTGTGTCCGACATCGCAGGCGACGTGCTGTCGCCGGCCGGCCTCGAGCGACTCGCCGCAATCGATCCGGCTTCACTCCCGGCTGCTCCCCAGGGCGCCCGCCTCGGATCGTGCGTGCCGATGCCCTACAATTTCCTCGCCATCGGCCTGAACTTCGCCGACCACGCCGCCGAATCCGGGATGCCGCTCCCCAAGGAACCGATCCTGTTCAACAAGGCGCCGACCTCGATCTGCGGCCCCGACGACGACATCGTCCTCCTGAAGGGCTCGGGGAAATCCGACTGGGAGGTCGAGCTCGCCGTCGTCATCGGCACCGAGGCCTTCAACGTGCCGGAGGACAAGGCGCTCGATCACGTCGCCGGCTATTACCTGTGCAACGACGTCTCCGAACGCGCCTTCCAGCTGGAAAGCACCGGCCAGTGGGTAAAGGGCAAGAGCGGCCCGACCTACGGCCCGGTCGGCCCCTGGCTGGTCACGAAGGACGAGATTGCAGACCCGCAGGCGCTCGACATGAGCCTCGACCTCAACGGCCAGCGCATGCAGACGGGCAACACCTCGACCATGATCTTCAACTGCGTGCAGATCATTTCCTATGCCAGCCGCTTCATGAAGCTCATTCCCGGCGACATCATCACCACCGGCACCCCACCCGGTGTCGGCATGGGCAAGACGCCGCCGGTCTATCTGAAATCCGGCGACGAGATGGCGCTCAGGATCGAGGGCCTAGGCGAACAGCGGCAGAAGGTGGTTGCGGTGTAGCGGCTGCCTAGCCGACGTCTACGTCATGCCTAGGCTTGATCCGGGCAACTCGCGCCATCCTGCCTGAGATTGCCGGATCAAGTCCGGCAATGACGGTGTTAGAGCGCGATCCCCTTCCCCTCCGCTCGTTCCCGCGAAAGCGGGAACCGGGTTGCATTTGAACTCGGAGCCAACCGCGACAGATTCCCGCTTTCCCGGGAATGAGCGGGGGTGAATTGCTCTTCCCTCAGCCGATCCGCTCGGCCAGATACGGCGCCATCGAAAGCGCCGACCAGCCGCCGAGCTGTTCCAGAGCGACACCGTAGGACTCCGCGATCCTGCCCGTCTCCGGCGACTGTGTGGCGAGGTCGGCCATCACGTCTTTCGCCGCGACCTTCGCGGCCTCCACGACCTGCGACGGCCAGCGCTCGAACGTCACCTGCCCGGCCTCGCGCATCGCCTTGATCGCCTGCCCGTTCATCCAGTCGGCCTCGGCGAGTCCGGCGGAGGCTTCCGCAGCGCACGCCGTCGCGACGATCGCCCGGAGCTCCGGTTCGAGCGTATCCAGCGCCTTTTGCGAGACGATCGCCTCGGCCGTGCCGTTCGGCTTGTTGAAGCTCGGCCACAGGTAGAAGGGCGCGACCTTGCCGAAACCGAGCGCCTGGTCGGAGAACGGCCCGAGGAACTCGACGGCATCGACGACGCCGGATTCTAGCGCCGCGAAGATCTCGCCGGGCGGGATCGACACCGCGTTCATGCCAAGCCTACGGAAAACCTCGCCGCCAAGGCCGGCGGCGCGGATGTTGAGGCCGACCAGGTCGTCCAGCGACGTAACCGGCTTCTTGAACCAGCCGCCCATCTGGAAGCCGCTATTGCCGGCCATGAACGGCTTCACCCCAAACGGCGCGTAGAGTGCATCCCAGAGGTCCTGCCCGCCACCGCGCTCGACCCAGGCGACGTGCTCGGGCGGCGTCAGGCCGAACGGCACGGTGGTGAAGAACACCGCGCCCGGCACCTTGCCCTGCCAGAAAAACGAGGCGGTGTGCCCCATCTCGGCAGCACCTTGCGAGACCGCGTCGAATACGCCGAAGGCCGGCACCAGTTCGCCTGCGGAAAACAGTTCGACGGTCAGCCGCCCGCCGCTGAGCGTCGCGATCCGGTCGGCGACCCGCTGGGCGCTGACACCTGGCCCCGGCAGATTGGCCGGCCAGGACGTCGCCATCTTCCATTTCGTCAGGCCCTGGGCGATCGCCGGACGGGCAAGAGCCACGGTTGCGACGGTAGCCCCGGCGGTGGCGAACGCCTGTCTTCGTGTAAGTCTCTTTGATGTCATGATTACTCGGTCTCCCCAATCGACCAGTAAGCGTGGAAATGATGGACGGGCCCGGCGCCGTGCCCGATGGAAAGCGTGTCGGCGGCGGCAAGCGCGGCCGTCAGGTAGTACTTGGCCATCCGCACCGCGTTCTCCAGCGATAGGCCGCGGGCAAGCCCCGCGGCGATCGCCGACGACAGCGTGCAGCCGGTGCCGTGCGTGTTGCCGGTCACGATCCGTTGCGCGGACAATCGGACAACGCCGTCGTCGGTCACCAGCAGGTCGACCGATTCAGCCCCGGTTCCGTGACCGCCTTTCATCAGCACGGCCTTCGGACCGAGCTTGAGCAACGTCTCGCCCTGCGCCCGCATCGCGTCCTCATCCTCCGCCATGTCCGCGTCGAGAAGCTTCGCGGCTTCCGGCAGGTTCGGCGTGATGATCGTGGCCTTCGGCAACAGCACCTCGCGCAGAACGGCAACCGCTTCCGGCTGAAGCAGCGGGTCGCCGCTCTGGGCGACCATCACCGGATCGAGCACGATCGTCGTGGCGCCATAGGCATCGAGCCCGTCGGCGACGGTCTGAATGGTCTGCGGCACGCTCAGCATGCCGATCTTCACCGCGTCGACGGAGAGATCGGAGAAAACGGAATCCATCTGCTTGCGCACGAAATCCGGCGGCACGTCGTGAACGCCCTGCACGCCGGTCGTGTTCTGCGCGACCAGCGCGGTGATCACCGTCGCGCCGTAGACTTCGAGCGCCGAAAAGGTCTTGAGGTCGGCCTGGATCCCGGCGCCGCCCGTGGGATCGGTGCCTGCTATCGTGACCGCGATCGCCGTCATGTCCGGCTCCGTTTCGCCAGTGCCGCGTCGACCGCCGCGCGCAAGTTGCGCGCCGCAGCTTCCGGATCGTCGGCCATGAATATCGCCGAGATGATCGCCACGCCGTCCGCGCCCGCAGCGATCACCGGGGCGATGTGCTCCTCGGTGATCCCGGC
>CAJQNW010000268.1 GCA_905479765.1 uncultured Tepidamorphus sp.
ACGGTTGACGTCGGCACCGTACCGAAACTCGAGGACCGCGAGAGATGGCCGCATCGCCATTCGACTTCTACGACACCATTCCCGTGCTCGATCGTTTCGAGACGGTTGGCGATACCGCGCAGTACGTGCCGTTGCCTTCCGGCTGGCTGATCGGGGTCGCGGATGTGGAGAATTCCACCAAGGCGATCGCGGCGGGGCACTACAAGGCCGTCAACATGGTCGGCGCCTCGGTGATCGCGGGCATGATGAACGGGCTTGGCACGCGCAGCTTTCCGTTCGCCTTCGGCGGTGACGGCGCGTCGATTGCGGTTCCCGCCGAAGCAAGGGACGCGGCGGCCGATGCGCTGGCGCGGGTCAGGCGCTTCGCGCGCGAGTCACTCAACCTGGAACTCAGGGTCGGCCTCGTGCCAATCGAGACGATCCGCGAGGCCGGGCACGATGTGCGGGTGGCGCGTCTGGGCGTCTCGCCGGACGTGGCGTTCGCGCTGTTCGCCGGACATGGCATCCAATGGGCCGAGAGAGAATTGAAGGCCGGCAGACTGGAGCTTGCCGAAGCACCTGAGGGCGCATGGCCGGATCTGGAAGGCCTATCGTGCCGTTGGGAGCCGATCGCCGCGCGCAATGGCCGCATCCTGTCGCTGATCGCGGTGCCGGCGCCGGACACCGGAGATGCAGACTTCGCCGGCCTGGTGACAGAAATATCGGCGATCGCCGATGCGGCGCCCGACCGCGGCGTGCCGGTGTCGCCCAACAACCTGGTGCCGAAGATCTTCTCCAGCGGATTGTCGATAGAGGCGCGCACGCACGAAGGCAGGGTCGGCGCGGCGCTCAATTATCTGAAGCTGCTGGCGGTCTCGACATTCGGCTGGGTGTTGTTTGCCAACCACTGGAGCTTCAACGGGTTCGATCCCGATCGCTACAAGGAAATCAGCATCCAGAACTCCGACTTCCGCAAGTATGACGACGGCCTGCGGATGACGCTGGATTGCGACGCCGACGTCGAAGCGGAAATCCGGCGGGTTCTCGACGAGGCCCATATAGCGGGGCTGGCCAATTACGGCATCCACGTCCAGGATTCGGCGCTGATGACATGCCTGGTGCCCTCGGTGATGACCGACGACCACATGCATTTCATCGACGGCGCCGCCGGCGGCTACGCCCAGGCCGCCGTGATGCTCAAGCAGCAGCTGGCGTTGCCGGCACAGGCTGCCTGAACACAGCGTGTCAGCGAGGAGACGTGATCAGGTGGACGCGGAACCGGTCGCGGCCACCTTGGTGCGTACCCGCATGCCTTGCTCGTACCAGGGCTTGCTGGCGTTCACCACCCAGACCAGCGACAGCATGACCGGCACCTCGATCAGCACGCCGACGACCGTCGCGAGCGCCGCGCCGGACCCGAAGCCGAACAGGCTGATTGCGGCGGCGACGGCCAGTTCGAAGAAGTTGCTCGCGCCGATCAGCGCCGAGGGGCCGGCGACGCAGTGGACTTCTCCGGTGGCGCGGTTGAGCAGGTAACCGATGCCGAAGATGAAATAGGCCTGGAGCAGGATCGGAACCGCCAGCAACAGGATGATCAGCGGCTGGGCGAGGATCTGGTCGCCCTGGAAGGCAAACAGCAATACCAGCGTTGCCAGCAGCGCGGCGATAGAGACCGGCTGCAGACGGGCCAGGAACGTGGCGAAGACCGCTTCGCCGCGGCGTTTCAGGATAGAACTGCGCAGGACCTGCGCGATCACGACCGGCACCAGGATATAGAGCACCACGGAAAGGACCAGCGTGTCCCAGGGCACGATGATTGCCGATAGGCCAAGCAGCAGGGCGACGATCGGGGCAAAGGCGAACACCATGATCACGTCGTTCAGCGCGACCTGGGAAAGGGTGAAATGCGGCTCTCCCTTCGTCAGGTTGCTCCAAACGAAGACCATTGCCGTGCACGGCGCCGCGCCCAGCAGGATGAGACCGGCGATGTAGCTGTCGATCTGGGCGGCGGGCAGCAACGGTCTGAACAGCCAGCCGATGAACACCCATCCAAGCAGCGCCATCGTGAACGGCTTGATCGCCCAGTTGGCGAACAACGTGACGCCGATGCCGCGCCAGTGTTCGCCGACCTGGGACAATGCCGCGAAGTCGATCTTCAGCAGCATCGGAATGATCATGAGCCATATCAGCACGGCGACCGGGAGGTTGACGTGCGCCACCTCCATCGATCCGAGCAGGTGGGCCACTTCGGGGAGGAAGTAGCCGAGCGCCACGCCTACGACGATGCACAGGGCGACCCAAAGGGTCAGGTATCTCTCGAAAAGCGACATGGAGTAGGGCTTCCGTTCCTGGTGGGCGGTGGGCGCCGGAGGGAGCGCCGGGGATGTCGTGTTCAGGCCGCCGGTTCGCCGGCTTCGGCGCTTGACTTGCCGATGTTGTCTAGGTGCTTCTTCAAGGTGAGCTTGTCGAGCGAGGCGATCGGCAGGTTGACGAAGATGGAGATGCGCTGGTGCAGCATCCGGTAGGTCTCTGTGAAGGCAGCGCGCTTGACGGCTTCCGCGCCTTCGACCGCCGCCGGATCGGGCAGGCCCCAATGGGCCGACATCGGCTGGCCCGGCCAGATCGGGCAGGATTCCTTTGCAGCTGAATCGCAGACGGTGAAGACGAAATCGAGCTTCGGCGCATCGGGGCCTTCGAATTCTTCCCAGAACTTCGACCGCAGGCCGTCGACGGGATGGTTGAGGCTCTTGAGCAGGTCGAGCGTATAGGGATGCACGGAGCCTTTTGGCTGGCTGCCGGCGGAAAATGCGGTGAAGCGCGGAGAACCGAGCCGGTTCATGATCGCCTCGCCGATAACCGACCGAGCCGAATTGCCGGTGCACAGAAACAGGACGTTGTAGTGCTCTTTGGATCGATTTGGGGATTGATCTGATTGGACCGTCATTTGGCCACCTCATTTTCGGAACTGGGGGCGGAACAATGGGCGATGGCCTTGGTGAGGCCACCGCAGATTTCGGGGTGACCGTCGCAGCAGTCCTCGGTCAGATGCACCATCAGCCGGCGCATCTCCTCGATGGCCACCGCGTAGAAGATATTGCGGCCCTGTCTCCAGCTCGTGACGAGACCTGCCTGCTCGAGCTGATTGACATGGAAGCTGAGCGCCGAGGGCTGCATGTCGCAGACACGGGCAAGTTCACCGGCCGGCAGCCCCGAGGGCCCGGCCCGCATGAGCGTGCGAAACAGCGTCAGGCGGTGGGTCTGGCCAAGTGCTGCGAGGCGGGTGACGGCGGTATCGTGTTCCATGTTTCAATGATACAAGTATTATTGAAATGTCAAGTGCATTCGCTCCGGTTCAATTTTGCTGCCTCAACTCATCGTGAGCGGTTTGTGCGGAACGAGTGTCGCGATCGTTGCGTTGGTTGGACCTAGACCGATGGGGCAAGTCGCCCCGTCGAAAATCCATCCCAAGCAAAGTGAGGTTCACTATGCGCAAGATCCTGACAAGCACCGCACTGGCCCTGATGTTTGCCGCCGCTCCGGCGCTGGCCGACTCCTCGTCCACAAGCGCCAGCAGCGAGACGATTCCCTCCGCGACCACCGAGGACAAGGCGGTATCCGAGCCGGCCATGAAGGCAGGCGACAACAACGCTACCGTAGTCGATGAGGGCACCAAGGCTTCCGGCGCCAGTTCGATGACGACGACGAACGCCGAGGGCGAACCGATGAGCACCACCGGCAAGGATGCCGGCATGGCGGACGGTTCCACGCTCGAGGAGGGCAAGCCCGCCACGACCGCGGGCGGCGAGGTTGTTCCCGCGCCCGATGGCGATCCGGTCAGCGACGACAAGTCGTAAGCTATAGCCCGGACCTTACCAAAGGTCGTTTCAAATGGACGATCGCGAAACGCCCGGTGCCATCGGTGCCGGGCGTTTTCCATTGAAACCGCGACGTCTGTCTCGCCCCCATTGCGCGCTCGGCGCCCATGGCCTAGATAAGCGGCACATTTCCCACATCCGCGAGCGAGTAAAAGGCTGACGATGGCGCGCCAGTTCATCTATCACATGCAGGGCCTGACAAAGGCCTACACGGGCGGCAAGAAGGTCCTGGAAGACGTCCACCTGAGCTTCTATCCGGACGCCAAGATCGGCGTGCTGGGCCCCAACGGCTCGGGCAAATCGACGCTGCTCCGGCTGATGGCCGGCATCGACAAGGAGTTCAGCGGCGAGGCGTGGCTGGCCGAGGGCGCGACCTGTGGATACCTGCCGCAGGAGCCGCAGCTCGACGAGACCAAGGACGTGCGCGGCAACGTCATGCTGGGCGTCAGCGCGAAGCAAGCGATCCTGGACCGCTACAACGAACTGATGATGAACTACTCCGACGAGACGGCGGACGAGGCATCAAAGCTGCAGGACGAGATCGACCGGCAGAACCTGTGGGACCTGGACAGCCAGGTCGAGCAGGCGATGGACGCACTGCGCTGTCCGCCGCCGGACGCCGAAGTGGGACCGCTGTCGGGCGGCGAGCGGCGCCGTGTTGCGCTCTGCCAGCTGCTGCTGGAACAGCCCGACCTGCTGCTGCTGGATGAGCCGACCAACCATCTCGACGCCGAGACCGTGCACTGGCTGGAAAACCACCTGCGGGAGTATCCGGGCGCCATCCTGATCGTCACGCACGATCGCTACTTCCTCGACAACGTCACCAGCTGGATCCTCGAGCTCGATCGCGGCCGCGGCATTCCCTATGAAGGCAACTACTCGGCCTATCTGGAAAAGAAGGCCAAGCGGATGCACCAGGAAGGCCGCGAGGATGCCGCGCGCGAGAAGGCGCTGGAGCGCGAACGCGAATGGATGGCCGCCTCGCCGCGCGCCCGCCAGGCCAAGTCGAAGGCGCGTATCCAGGCCTACGACGATCTGCTCGAAAAGAACGAAGAGCGGATGCGCTCCGGCGCCGCCCAGATCGTCGTCCCGCCGGGCCCGCGCCTCGGCGACGTCGTCATCGACGTCGAGCACCTGTCCAAGGGCTACGGCGACCGGCTGCTGATCGACGACCTGACCTTCAAGCTGCCGCCCGGCGGCATTGTCGGCGTGATCGGTCCCAATGGCGCTGGTAAATCGACGCTGTTCCGCATGATCACTGAGCAGGAGACGCCGGATTCAGGCGATATCCGCCTCGGTGACACGGTGAAGCTCGGCTACGTCGACCAGAGCCGCGATACGCTCGATCCGAACAAGTCGGTCTGGGAAGAGATTTCCGGCGGCAGCGAGGTGATCGAGCTGGGCAAGCGCGAAGTCAACTCCCGCGCCTATACCTCGGCCTTCAACTTCAAGGGCGGCGACCAGCAGCAGAAGGTCGGCTCGCTGTCGGGCGGGCAGCGCAACCGCGTGCATCTGGCCAAGGTGCTGAAATCCGGCGCCAATGTGCTGCTGCTCGACGAACCGACCAACGACCTCGACACCGAGACGCTGGCGGCACTGGAAGACGCGCTGGAGGATTTCGCCGGCTGCGCCGTAGTGATCAGCCATGATCGTATGTTCCTCGACCGTCTCGCCACCCACATTCTCGCCTTCGAGGGCGACAGCCATGTGGAGTGGTTCGAAGGCAATTTCGAGGACTACGAGGAAGACAAGAAGCGGCGGCTGGGCGCGGACTCGCTGATGCCGAAGCGGATCAAGTACAAGCGCCTGACACGGGCGTGAGTAAGGTTGGCGAATGACGAAAGTCCCGTCCGCCAACCAACTCAGAAAGCAGCTAAATGAGCGGCTGTTCGGAGGGCCGCTCATACAAAACAATGTACGCGGCGAATATGTCGAGCAGATCGTGGCGAACTGTCTCTCGAATGACTGGGCGCACTGCGCTGGTGATTGGGCTGGTTGGGATTTCGAACGGACTGACAGAGTGCGGCTGCAAGTAAAGCAGAGTTCTGACCTTCAGACTTGGGGAGCCGCAAAGAGACCCGCTAGCTTTTCGATTGCTCCGGCCACCGGCTACTACCTAAATGGTACAAAATGGATCGCTGAGCCGGGCCGGCCGGCGCATTTATATCTTTTTGCGTGGCATGCGGTCGTGGATGAGACGGCAGACCATACTGACCCCCGGCAGTGGCAATTTTTTGCTGTCTCTGAACCAGCGCTGCCAATGAACGCCAAAACGATTTCCGTTAGAACTTTGAAACGTCTTGCGAAGCCGTTGGGCGCCTCAGCAATTTCGGTCGAAGTCGATCGTTTGGCCGACCGGTTTGGCCATTAAAAAACGAGGAGAGTGAGAACGTGCCCACCTGGTCCTCGTCCCAATACCTGAAGTTCGAAGACCAGCGGTCGCGCCCCGCGGCCGAGTTGGTCGCCCGGGTGCCGCTGGAGGCGCCGAAGCGGATTGTCGATATCGGGTGCGGGCCGGGTAACTCGACGGAATTGTTGGCCAATCGCTGGCCGAAGGCCGCGGTTGCGGGTTTCGATACCTCCGAGAACATGCTGGAGGCGGCGCGGAAGAGGCTGCCGGAGACGGAGTTCTTCCGGGCCGATGCTGCTACCTGGGCGCCGGATGGGGACGTCGACCTCATCTATTCCAATGCGACGTTCCAGTGGGTACCCGATCATCTGGAGGTTCTGGTGCGGCTGCTTACGGCATTGAAGCCGGGCGGCGCGCTGTCGGTGCAGATGCCCGACAACCGGACCGAGCCGAGCCATGTGGCAATGGAAGAGACCGCTGCCGACGGTCCGTGGGCCGAGACGCTCGCTCGTGCCGGACTGGCGCGCGATCCGCTGCCTGGTAAGGCGGTCTATTACGACCGGATGGCGCCCCAGTCGGCGAGTTTCGACATCTGGCACACGATTTACACCCATCCGCTCGACGGGCCCGAGGGCATTGTCGAATGGGTGAAGGGGACCGGACTGCGGCCCTATATCGATCCGCTCGACGAGGCGCAGCGCGCCGACTTCCTTGCCGCCTATCAGGCGCGTATCGCCAGGGCCTATCCGGCCCGCATCGACGGCAAGGTTCTGTTGTGGTTCCCGCGCCTGTTCATCGTCGCGGTGAAGGGGTGACGTCGTCACCCGTCCGTCTTTCGTCTGCTCTGACTTGAAATTCAACCGCTTATTCCCGCGAATGCGGGAATCTGGTGGCGGTGGGGCAGGCCGTGCTCCAAGCTGGCCGATCCCCGCTTGCGCGGGGATGAGCGGAGGCGGGGATGAACAGAGTGAGGCGGGTTGTCGAAGACGGCGGCCAGCCGCTAACGCGCCTCTGCGACTTCCTCGAGCTTGCTGAGGTTCGCCACCAAATCGCTGAAGCGCTCGCCCTGGACGACGATGTGTGCCTTGAGCAGGGTTTCGGCCGCCTCGGCGTCGCCGGCCAGGATTGCTTCGACAATTGCCTCGTGTTCGGCAAGGGATGTCAGCATCCGGTTGTGGACGCGCAGTTGCAGGCGGCGATAAGGCTTCAGCCGGCGGTGCAGGCGCTGGGCCTCCTCGGTGAGGAAGCTGTTTCCGCAGGCGGAATAGATCGCATAGTGAAACCGCTCGTTTTGGTAATAATAGGCGTCGGTGTCGCCACCGGCGGCGGCCTTCGCGCAGGCCTTACAGGCGTCCGACAGGGCTTTACGCTGCCAGTCGCTGATGCGCCGGGTGGCGAGGCGGCCGCACATGCCCTCGAGCTCGGCCATGACCTCGAACATCTCGAACAACCGGCCCGGGCTGGCCTGGGCGACCACGGCACCGCGCCGTGGCCTGTGTTCGACGAGACCGCTGGCCGCCAGTTCGAGCAGGGCCTCGCGGATCGGAGTGCGAGAGACGCCGAAGCGCTCCGCGAGCACCGTTTCGTCGAGACGAGTGCCGGGAGGCAGTTCTCCGGTGGCGATTTCCTGCTCGATCGTGTCGCGCAGTCGGACGGCGGTTCGTTCGCTCATTTTTTAAGCGTACAGAACAAGTGTTCTTGTATGCAAGAATATTGACCCGGCACGCATTCCGTGTTGCGGTGTGGCTAACAAACCAAAACGTAAAACCTGATGGGAGGATGACCTAAATGAAGACAACTCTGAGGACTGCAATGAAATCGGGGGCGGCCGCGATAGCCATTGCGGTTGCGATTACGGGCGGCACGCTAACCGGCAGCGCCGATGCCGCCGACAAGACGCTGAAGGCCTCGCACCAGTGGCCGGGCGGCAAGGGCGACGTGCGCGACGAGATGGTTCAGATCATCGCGCGCGAAGTCGGGGCTGCCGATGTCGGGCTCGAGATCCAGGTCTATCCGGGCGCGTCTCTGTTCAAGCCAAATGACCAGTGGGGCGCATTGACCAAGGGCCAGCTCGACATGTCGGCTTTCCCGCTCGACTACGC
>CAJQNW010000269.1 GCA_905479765.1 uncultured Tepidamorphus sp.
ACGACCGGCATGTACTCGCAGATGCGCCACCCGCTCTATTTCGCCAACTTCCTGGTCTTCCTGGGCTTCATGCTCGTCTTCAAGAGCGTCGTCTTTGTGCTGTTCGGAACCGTCGCCTACTTCCTCTATTACGAGCGGATCATGCTGGCCGAAGAGAGCTTCCTGGAGCAGAAATTCGGAGAACGGTACCGCGCCTGGGCGGAAAGGATCCCGGTCTTCCTGCCGAGATGTTCTGACTGGGTTCAGCCTGAAATGCCGTTCTCGTTCAAGACGGTTCTCCGGCGCGAATATCCGGGCTTCTACCTGATCACGATCTTCTTCTTCGTCACCGAAGTGCTTGAGGCGACCATCCTCGATCACGAGGACCTGCTGGTCTGGTTCAGCGACGAGCCGGAGTGGCTCAGCCTGCTTCTCCTTGGAACGCTGACCTATTTCGGACTGCGCATTGCGCGCAAGCACACGAGCTGGCTGGCGGTCGCTGGACGCTGAAGTCCGTTTTTCACGAGTCGGCTGATGCCGGCGCATACCCGTGGTCCGGGTTGCGCAGTGGACAAAAGCCGTTCCTTGCATGATTGTGGCGCCCGCTTTCACGAGCCGGCTGTCGCATTGCCCAGTGTTCGCACTTGGCAAGCGGCAGAGCATTTGGTTTTAGAGCCAGGTGCTCCATCTAATTGAAATAACCCGATCTCAGGAAACGACCATGCCCCCGTATCGCTCCCGCACCACCACCCACGGACGCAACATGGCCGGCGCGCGCGGACTTTGGCGCGCCACCGGCATGAAGGACGAAGACTTCGGCAAGCCGATCATCGCCGTCGTCAACTCATTCACCCAGTTCGTGCCGGGTCATGTACATCTGAAGGATCTCGGCCAGCTCGTGGCCCGCGAGATCGAGGCCGCGGGCGGGGTGGCGAAGGAATTCAACACGATCGCCGTGGACGATGGGATCGCGATGGGGCACGACGGCATGCTCTATTCGCTGCCGTCGCGGGAGATCATTGCCGATTCCGTCGAGTACATGGTCAACGCCCATTGCGCCGACGCGATGGTCTGCATCTCCAATTGCGACAAGATCACGCCTGGCATGCTGATGGCCTCGCTGCGGCTCGATATCCCCACCGTGTTCGTGTCCGGTGGCCCGATGGAAGCCGGTAAGGTCGTCCTGGAAGGCAAGGAGCAGGCGCTCGATCTCGTCGATGCGATGGTCGCGGCAGCCGACGAACGCGTTAGCGACGAAGACGTCGCGGTTATCGAGCGCTCGGCGTGCCCGACGTGCGGATCGTGCTCCGGGATGTTTACCGCCAACTCGATGAACTGCCTGACCGAAGCGCTCGGCCTGGCGCTGCCCGGCAACGGCTCGACGCTTGCCACCCACGCCGACCGCAAGCGGCTGTTCGTCGAGGCCGGCCACCTGATCGTCGATATCGCGCGCCGGTATTACGAGCAGGACGATGACAGCGTTCTGCCGCGGAACGTCGCCAGTTTCGGTGCCTTCGAGAACGCCATGACGCTCGATATCGCCATGGGCGGCTCCACCAATACCGTGCTGCATCTTCTCGCCGCCGCCCATGAGGCGGAACTGGATTTCACCATGACGGACATCGATCGTTTGTCGCGTCGTGTGCCAGTGCTCTGCAAGGTCGCACCGTCGAAATCCGACGTTCACATGGAAGACGTCCACCGCGCCGGCGGAATCATGGCCATTCTCGGCGAGCTGGACCGCGCGGGTCTGATCAATCGCGATCTGCCGACCATCCATTCGCCGACCATCGGCGAGGCACTCGCGCACTGGGACATCGTGCAGACCAAGAGTCAGCAGGTGCGCGACCTCTATTTGGCCGCACCGGGCGGCGTCCCGACCCAGACCGCCTTCAGTCAGAACCGGCGCTGGGACGACCTTGACCTCGACCGCGAGGGCGGCGTTATCCGGAATGCGGAGCACCCGTTCTCGAAGGACGGCGGGCTCGCCGTTCTGTCGGGCAACCTGGCACCCGACGGCTGCATCGTGAAAACCGCCGGCGTCGACGATAGCATTCTGAAATTCTCCGGCCCCGCGCGCGTCTTCGAGAGCCAGGACGATACCGTGCAGGCCATCCTGACCAACAAGGTCAAGGAAGGCGACGTCGTGGTGATCCGCTACGAAGGGCCACGCGGCGGCCCCGGCATGCAGGAAATGCTGTACCCGACCAGCTATTTGAAATCCAAAGGCCTCGGAAAAGTCTGCGCGCTCCTCACCGACGGGCGTTTCTCCGGTGCGACCTCCGGACTTTCGCTCGGCCACGTCTCGCCCGAAGCTGCTGAAGGCGGCCTGATCGGGCTTGTGCGTGAGGGCGACCTGGTCGAGATCGACATCCCCAATCGTACCGTCAACCTGACTGTCGATGACGAAGAACTCGCCAGCCGGCGGGCAGAGCAGGACGCCAAGGGCTGGAAGCCCGCCGAACCCCGCAAACGCAAGGTTACGACAGCGCTGCGGGCATACGCCGCCTTCGCGACGAGCGCGGCCAAGGGTGCCGTTCGGGTCGTGCCGGACTAGAGATACTGCCGGTCGGAACGATTTTCGTAACGAGTCAGGGCCGTCCCGCCAGGTAAGCGGGGCGGCCTTTTTCGTGCCCGCTCTCCGAACGTCGCAAGGAATCGCCATCCAGCGTTCCGGACGGCAGACGACCCGCGAAACCGCGTTGCAATCAGGCAACAGACCGTGAGGAAAATACCACGCATTAACCGTCGCGGCATATCCGCCCCGATTGCGCCACAAACTTTCAGGAATGAGTTAAGGCCTTGGTGATAAGATTGTTTCACGCCGTCGTGAGATGTCCGGGTTGGTTCGATCCGGTGCGCACGTTGGCCTGACGCCGAGCCGGTGCCTTGCGTTGAATTAAAGCAACATGGCACTGAACGGACGACACAATGACGAACGGTGTCTTCAAGGATGCCGTGGACTGATGCCCACACGACGGGACGCGCAAAGGTTGGCGTTGTTACGGTTCGTGTCTGGCAGGCGGATGTGGTGGAATATGCGGACGTGTAACTTTGTTACTGCCGGCCTTTTCACTGGCGGGCTCCTGGCAATGACCTTCGTGGCCGCGGGGCCGGCGCGCGCGCTCGATCCCTCGTTGCCGCTCGCCCCGGATGCCTCTCCCATCGATGCCTTCCGCATGGGCGCCGAACTCTACAGTTCCGGCGACCGGCAGTCTGCCTTCAACGCCTTTCAGTTCGCCGCGTCCAAGGGACACGCGATCGCCCAGTGGAAGCTCGGCAAGATGTACGCTGAAGGCGACGGCGTTCAGGAGGACGATTACAAGGCGTTCCAGATGTTCTCGGAGATCGCCGACCAGCACGCCGACGACAATCCCTATACCCCGTCCGCGCGCGTCGTGGCCGACGCTTTCGTCAATCTGGCCACCTATTACAAGACCGGTATCGCCAATGCCGGCATCAAACCGGATGTGCGCCGCGCGGTGAACTTGTTCACCCACGCCGCGACCTATTTCGGCGATGCCGACGCCCAGTACAATCTCGCCAAGATCTATCTGGACGGTGAGGATGTCGGATCGGATCCGGTGCGCGCCGTTCGCTGGCTGAGCCTGGCGGCACGCAAGAACCACGTCGCGGCGCAGGCGATGCTCGGTGAGGTCCTTGTCTATGGAAACGGCGTCAGGCCGCTTCCCGAAAAAGGATACATGTGGATCGTCGTTGCCCGCGAAAACGCCACGCCTGCAAATCGCGACTGGGTTCTCGCAGTCGAGCACCGTGTCAGCCAGTCGCTGACCGACAAGCAGAAGGCCGTGGGCGCCAAACTCGCAAAGTCCTGGCTGGAGAAAACCAGCAACTAGCTGACGGCTGCCGTCAGTCCGTCAGTTCGACCCAGACCGGAACGTGGTCGGACGGCTTTTCCCAGGCCCTCACATCCTTGTCGATACCAACCCGGACGAGCCGGTCGGTAGCCTGTGGGGACAGAAGGATGTGGTCAATCCGGATCCCGTTGTTCTTCTGCCAGGCGCCGCCCTGATAGTCCCAGAACGTGAAAACCTCGTCTTCGGGATGGCAGGCCCGTACCGCCTCGGTCAGCCCCAGCGCTTCCAGTTCGCGAAGCTTGGCACGGCTTTCGGGCTGGAACAGCGCGTCGTCGGTCCAGTTTTCAGGATGCTTGGCGTCTCTTGGCGTCGGGATCACGTTGTAGTCGCCGGCCAGAACCAGCGGCTCCTCAAGCGACAGGCGGTCGCGCGCGTGCGCGATCAGCCGGTCCATCCACGAAAGCTTGTAGGGAAATTTTTCCGATCCCAGCGGATTGCCGTTCGGCAGATAGATCGAGGCGACCCGCACGATGCCGTTGTCGCCGGAGATCGCGGCCTCGATGTAGCGGGCCTGCACATCCGCGTCGTCGCCGGGCAGGCCAATCAGGACATCCTCGATCGGCCGCTTCGACAGGATCGCCACACCATTGAAGCCCTTCTCCCCATGGAGGGAAATGTTGTAACCGCTGCCGTCCAATGCCTCGGCGGGGAACGCTTCATTGACGGATTTGATCTCCTGCAGGCAGGCCACATCCGGTTCGGCGTTCTTGAGCCACGCCTTCAGATTCTCGATGCGCGCGCGCACGCCATTGATGTTCCACGTGGCGATCTTCATTTGGTCCCCTGCCGGTCGGGCGCGGCGAAACGATGCGCCGGCGCATCGCTAACGGGATCAGTCGGCCGCGCGAGTCAGATTGAGAAAGATGTACCACAGCCGCAGGATGCGGTGGCGTGGGGATTGCGAACCTGGAAGGACGCGCCGATCAGATCATCGACGAAATCGATCTCGGAACCCGACATGTACATCAGCGACACCGAATCGACGAACACCTGGACACCGTCCTTTTCGATGACGATGTCGTCGTCGCCGTGCTCGGTTTCCAGATCGAAGGCATACTGGAACCCGGAACACCCGCCCCCGGAAACGCTGACGCGCAGGGCCGATTTCTCCGGCTCCTTGGCCAGAATCTGGGCGATCCGCCGTGCCGCCCGGTCGGTGACCACGACTGTGTTGTCCTGCGTATCCAACATAATTTGCTCTCCAGACGGATACCGAACCGGTTCCGTATGCCATCCTAAGGTATGATCCGGTAAACGACTGTCAATCCGTCGCCAACCAATACGCTCGATCCGATGACACAAATCGCAGACCCGCAGCCGTTCCGACGCGCCGTTTATGCCTGCGACCCCGCGCAAAGCCGCGGCCGACTGCATGCCGAGCCGCATAGCCCGACACGCAGCGAATTCCAGCGCGACCGGGACCGCATCATCCATTCGACGGCTTTTCGCCGGCTTCAGTACAAGACCCAGGTCTTCGTCTACCACGAAGGCGACTACTATCGCACGCGGCTGACCCATACCCTGGAAGTATCCCAGCTCGCCCGGGCGCTTGCGCGCAGCCTGGGAGTAGACGAGGACCTCGCCGAGGCGGTGGCACTGGCCCACGATCTCGGCCATCCGCCCTTCGGCCACGCGGGCGAACGGGCACTCGATCGGATGATGGCACCGTTCGGCGGCTTCGATCACAACGCCCAGAGCCTCAGGGCCGTTACCCGCCTTGAGCGGCGCTATGCCGAATTCGACGGGCTGAACCTGAGCTGGGAAGCGATCGAGGGCATCGTCAAGCACAACGGCCCGCTGACGGACGCCGCCGGAAACCCGCTGGGTCGCTACGCCGAGACGGGCGCCCCGCCGTCGATCGTCAGCTACAATCGGACCGTGGATTTGCAGTTGCATCTGCACGCCGGCGTCGAGGCCCAGGCCGCAGCCCTCGCCGACGACGTCGCCTACAACAGCCATGACATGGACGACGGGCTGCGTGCCGGATTGTTCGAGATCGCCGCCGTCGAGGAAGACGTGCCGTTTGTCGCGCGGATTGTCGCCGAGGTACGAGATAAATATCCGGATCTCGAATCGAGCAGGCTGATCCACGAGACAACGCGGCGCGTCATCACCGTGCTGGTCGAAGACGCCACGGCGGAATCTGCCCGCCGGATCGATGCCATCGATCCTAGGTCAGCCGATGACGTTCGGTCGGCGGCAGGGCAGGTGGTCGCCTTCACCGATGAGATGACCGCCGCGCTCCGCGACCTCAGGGGGTTTCTGTTCGCCCGCATGTATCGCCATCACCGTATCAACAGTGTTATGGCCAACGCCGAGGAAGTCGTGGAGCGGCTGTTCGCGGAATTCATAGCCCGCCCGAACCGCATGCCGGCTGAATGGGCCCACGCATGCGAGACAACCGATCATACCCGCCGGGCGCGCATCGTCGGTGACTACATCGCCGGCATGACCGACCGTTTCGCGCTGGTCGAGCACCGCCGCCTGTTTGACGAGGCGCCGGAATTGCGTTAGGCGGCGCGCGCTGCCTGCGAACGCTGGCGGACAATCAGGGAAAGCTGGAAAGTATGGACGTATTCGGCGATTTTACGGGCCGGGTGGTTGCTGCCGTCGAGGCCTTGACGGACGAGGGCTTCTTGCCGGCAGGGCTCGACACCTCGCGTGTCGTGGTCGAACCGCCGCGCGATGCAAGCCACGGCGACCTCGCCACCAATGCGGCCATGGTGCTGGCCAAGCCCGCCGGCATGAAGCCGCGCGACATCGCCGAAAAGCTCGCGGACCGACTGACGGCATTCGAAGATGTTGTCTCCGTCGACGTCGCCGGACCGGGATTCGTGAACCTGAGCCTCAGCGACGGCTACTGGCAAGCCCAGCTCGATGCGCTGGTCCGCGCGGGCGGCGATTTCGGTCGCAGCCAGGTTGGGGCGGGCGAAAAGGTCAACGTGGAATTCGTTTCCGCCAATCCGACCGGTCCGATGCACGTCGGCCATTGCCGTGGCGCGGTTTTCGGTGATGCGCTCGCCGGCCTCCTGCAGTTTGCCGGATTCGACGTCACCCGCGAGTACTACATCAACGACGCGGGCTCCCAGGTCGACACGCTCGCCCGCTCCGCTTTCCTGCGCTACCGCGAAGCGCTCGGAGAAGACATCGGCGAAGTCCCAGAGGGCCTCTACCCCGGAGACTATCTGGTTCCGGTCGGCAAGGCGCTGGCGGACCAGTTCGGTAGCAGCCTGAAGGACAAGCCGGAAACCGAGTGGTTGCCGGTCGTGCGCGACATCACCATCGACGCCATGATGGCGATGATCCGCGCAGACCTGGAAGCACTCGGCATTCAGCACGAGGTGTTCTTCTCCGAACGCTCCCTGATGGCCGACAACGGCAGCGCGGTCGCCGCGACGATCGAGGATCTGCGTCAGCGCGGGCTGATCTACGAGGGCCGTCTGCCGCCACCCAAGGGCCAGCTACCCGAGGATTGGGAAGACCGGGAGCAGACACTGTTCCGTGCGACGGAATTCGGTGACGACGTCGACCGGCCGCTGATCAAGTCCGACGGCAGCTACACCTATTTCGCCTCCGACATCGCCTATCACCGCGACAAGTACGAGCGCGGTTTCAGGTCGATGATCGATGTGCTCGGCGCGGACCACGGCGGCTACGTCAAGCGCATGCAGGCCGCCGTCAAGGCGGTCAGCGGCGGCGAGGCGAGCCTGGACGTGAAGCTGTGCCAACTCGTCAAGCTGTTCCGCGGTGGCCAGCCGGTGAAGATGTCGAAGCGGTCGGGGGACTTCGTCACGCTGCGCGAAGTCGTCGACGAGGTCGGGCGCGACGTCGTCCGTTTCATCATGCTGACGCGCAAGAATGACGCGCCGCTCGATTTCGATTTCGAGAAGGTCACCGAACAGTCCAAGGACAATCCGGTTTTCTACGTCCAGTATGCCCATGCGCGTGCACACTCGGTGTTCCGGAACGCCTCTGAAATCTATTCGGACTTGGCCTTTCCGATCGCTTCACCGGGCGCGGACGGGCTCTCGGCACTGGCTGATCCGGCTGAATTGGCGTTGATCAAGACCCTGGCGGCGTTCCCCCGTGTGGTCGAAACGGCGGCGCTCGTTCATGAACCGCATCGCATCGCTTTTTACCTTCACGAGCTCGCGAGTGCGTTTCATGGTTTATGGAATCGCGGCAAGGACTTGCCACAATTACGCTTTATTAACGCAGAAGACAGAGCCTCTACATTGGCTCGACTGACATTGGTTCAAGCTGTCGCAATGGTATTGTCTTCTGGATTGGGGATTCTCGGCGTCGAGCCGCTCGAAGAAATGCGTTGAATCACGCAACCCGTCCACCGAAGATGATTAACCAACGCATTCGCGACACACAAAAGCGAGATAGGGCCACGAATGCCGGATACGCGCGATCCCAAGCGTAGCGCGCCGAGGGATTTTGACGACCTGGTCGACGAGCCGCGTCAGGCGGCCAACGCCGATCGGTCCGACGATCCGTTGGCCGAATTGGCGCGTCTGATCGACGAGGATCCCTTCGCGGATTTCAACAGTCGTCGGCGCGAGCCGATGCCGTCGCAGGAAATCGACAGACGCCCCGACCCGGCGTTTACCGAACCGCCGGCGGAGGCCGAACAGGACCATCAGAACGCTCCGGACATAGACCCTGGCGCCTCCTACGGGCAGCCGGAAACCTATCAGGAACCGGCCGCCTATCAGGATCCCGCCGAACCGGAATTGCCGTCGATCGACGATCTGGAGGGGGCGTCCGACTACGATCAGGAGTCGACGGAGCGGCTATACGCCGATCTTGCCGCCGCCAGTCAGCGCGTTGAGCCGAGCCTCGGCCGCGACTACCGCCAGCCCGATCCGGCGCCTGAGCCGACCGCGTCGGCTTGGCAGGATCAGGATTACGATGCCGCCGCGGCGCTGGGCGAAAGCCTCGGTGTTGAACGCACGCAGCCCGATCAGGTCGAGGCGGACGCCTACGACACCGTTCCGGCAGGATACGCCCGTCAGGATGAAGCCCCGGACTTGCGCGCGGCGAATTACGACGACGATGTCTATGCGGAATCCGAACCCGTATTTGACGATTCCGGACACGTTCCTCCCTATGACGGAGAAGACCCGACGGGACCGACGGGCCGCCGGAAGGGCACCCTTATCGTCGCCGGGTTGCTCGGCCTGGTCGTGCTGGGCGGAGCATCGGCACTTGTCTATCGCGGCATCTTCGGCGAGGGAACCGATGGCCCGCCGCCCCTTATCCGCGCCGACAAGGGACCTGCCAAGCTGGAGCCGAAGAACGACGGTACCGACGACGCGCCGCAGCAAGGCAAGCTCGTTTACGACCGTGTCGGTGGCAAGAAGTCGAATGACAATACACGTTTGGTTTCGCGTGAAGAACCGGTCGCCGATGTCGACGGTCGCCAGGTCCGCGTCATCGATCCGAACACCGAACAGCAGGGAACGGAGCTTCGTGGCACCGCCGCCACCGATGACCCGGCTGGAAGCGAAGAGCTTCCCAAGCGCGTCCGCACCGTCGTCGTGAAACCCGATGGCACAATCGTCGGCGAAATCGAGGCGCCGAAACCAGCACTGCCGTTGCAACCCGCGCCGCTCCCCGGCAGCGAGCCCGCGGTGACCGAAACCGCGACAAGCGAAACGGCACCGGCAGCGACGGATACCGCGTCGACTGGCACTGGTAACGGCATACCTATTCCCGAGCCGAAGCCCGTCGAACTGGCGAGCGCCCAGCAGGCTGCGACACAACAGGCCCCGGCTGCCGCACCTACGGTAACAACCCAGCCTGCTCCGGCACCCGTAACGACGTCGCCGGCACCGGCACCGGCCGCGACCAAGCCCGTCGAGAACTTCGTGCCGCCCGCCGCGCCGACCCAGCAGAAGGCCGGCCAGCCGCTGCAGCTCAATCCCGACGTTGCGGCGACCTTGCCGTCGACGACGCAATCGGCACCGGCGGCAGCGCCCGCGCAGCCTGTCCCGACGCAGACGGCGACGGCCCCCGCGCAGCCGGAGGCCGCGCCGACCGCGACATTCCCGGCCGGATCCTATGTCGTCCAGGTCGCTGCCAGCCGCAGCGAACAGGATGCGCGCGGCACTGCGTCCTCGATCGGGCAGCGCTACGGCAACGTCCTGTCGGGTTATGCACCGGCCGTGGAGCGCGCCGACTTGGGCGACCGCGGTATTTATTACCGTGTCGGCGTTGGACCTATGACAAGCCAGAGCGACGCCAACTCCGTGTGTTCGAAGCTGAAATCAGCGGGTCTCGACTGCTTCGTCCGGCGCAATTGATCCACATTGCCGGTCCTGTCCGGCCGAATCACGAAGGATCCGGTTGACCGGGCGGTGACCGGCGTCTAAGCCGCCCGGATGGCAGTGAAAGCCTTCATAACCGGTTGCGCCGGCACGGCGCTCACTGACACCGAGCGCCGGTTTTTCCGGAACGAGGATCCGTGGGGATTGATTTTGTTCGCGCGCAATTGCGTGGACAAAGAACAGATCCGCTCGCTGATCGAGGATTTCCGCGCCTCCGTCGGGCGCGCCGATGCGCCCGTTCTGATCGATCAGGAAGGGGGCCGTGTCCAGCGGCTGCGGGCTCCAACCTGGACGGACTATCCCTCCGCGGAGACGATCGCCGGAATCCATGCGCATTTTCCCGAGGCCGGACGGAGGGCCGCGTGGCTTCTCGGGCGCCTGATCGGCGAGGATCTGGCGGAAATCGGCATCAGCGTCGATTGCGTGCCGGTTCTCGATATCCGCGTGCCCGCCACCCACAAGGTGATCGGCGACCGGTCGTTCGGCACGGACCCCGATATCATCGAGATCCTGGCCGGCGCGATGACCGACGGAGTGTCGGCGGCCGGGGTCGCGGCGATCATGAAACACATACCCGGACATGGACGGGCGACGGCAGACAGTCATTTCGACCTTCCGGTCGTCGACTGCCCGCGCGACGAACTCGCAACCAGCGATTTCGAGCCGTTCCGGCGCTTCTCGACAGGACCCTCGGCCATACCGATGGCGATGACCGCCCATGTCGTCTATTCCGCCCTCGACGATACCGAGCCGGCAACACTGTCTCCATTTGTCGTCAATGCTATCATTCGCGGTGAAATCGGGTTCGACGGGCTGTTGATGAGCGACGACCTGTCAATGGGCGCCTTGTCGGGTTCGCTCCAGGAACGGACGAAGGCAGCCTTTACGGCTGGGTGCGACATGGCGTTGCACTGCAACGGGGATCTCGACGAGATGGCTGCGGTCGCCTCGCAAACACCAGACCTTGCAGGCCGTGCGGCGGAGCGCGCCAAGGCGGCACTTGCCTGGGCGCGTCGCGAGGAAACCGACATGGCGGCGGCACACGAGGAGTTTTTCGCGATCCTCGATCGCGCGTCCCAGCCTGGGGACGCGTGATGGCAGGTCCGGAAACCGATCTCTGGGAAAACGCCGACCGCGCCGACAAGCCGGACGAGGGCGAAGCGTTTCTCGTCGATGTGGAGGGTTTCGAAGGCCCGCTCGACCTGCTCCTGTCGCTGGCGCGCGTCCAGAAGGTCGATCTGGCAAAGATCTCGATCCTGGCGCTGGCCGAGCAATATGTCGCCTTCATCAACGAAGCGCGCCGCCTGCGGCTGGAACTCGCTGCCGACTACCTTGTCATGGCCGCTTGGCTCGCCTACCTGAAGTCGAGGCTGTTGCTGCCCAAGCAGGAAGACGACGAGGAACCCAGCGGCGAGGAAATGGCCGCGATCCTGGCGTTCCGCCTGCAAAGGCTGGAAGCCATGCGCGACGCGGCCGTAAAACTGGTCAATCGCGACAGGCTCGGCCGCGACGTGTTCCAGCGCGGGCTGCCCGAAGGCGTCCAGATCGCAAGGCGCAGTGTCTATCACGCGACGCTCTACGACCTGCTGAAAGCCTACGGCGAGCAGTCGAGCCGGCATGCGGTTCGCAGGGTCGTGCTGACGCCACGCAAGGTCGTGTCTCTGAAAGAGGCGCGCGAGATACTCGAGCGTCTGGTCGGCAATATCGGCGCCTGGACTCCGCTCGATGCATTGGTCGGTGAGTTCATCGACGATCCGGCAATGCGCCGCACCGCGATGGCCAGCACATTCTCGGCAAGTCTCGAACTCTGCCGGGAGGGTTTTTTGGAGCTCCGTCAGGAAAAAACGTTCGCGCCTCTCTATATGAAGGCGCGGGAACCTCGCCAATGACCGAAACAAACGAAAACAACGTCGCCAACATCACTCCAAGCGAGCAGCGCGAGCAGTTGCGCATGCTGGAGGCCTTGCTGTTCGCCGCATCCGAGCCACTCGACCTGGCGACCCTGTCATCGCGTTTGCCGCAGGATGCAGATGTCGAGGCGCTGCTCGGCGAATTGCAGGCGGCCTATGCCAATCGCGGCGTCAATCTCGTACGCGTCGCGGACAAATGGCGGCTTCGCACCGCCGAGGACCTGTCCTTCCTGCTGCGCCGCGACGCCGTAGACCAGCGGCAGCTTTCCCGCGCCGCCCTGGAGACGCTGGCCATTGTCGCCTACCATCAGCCCGTGACCCGCGCCGACATCGAGGAAATCAGGGGCGTTTCGATCTCCAAGGGCGTACTCGACGTGTTGATGGAAGCCGGTTGGGTACGCATGCGCGGCCGCCGTCGCACCCCGGGCCGCCCGGTCACCTATGGAACCACGGAAGCTTTCCTCGATCATTTCGGGCTCGAGTCCCTGGGCGACCTGCCCGGGCTGGAGGAGTTGAAGGGTGCCGGCCTGCTGGACAGCCGCCTGCCGCCGAATTTCCAGGTTCCGACACCGTCCGGCGAAGCGCTGTCCGAAGACGAGGACCCGCTCGATCCCGAAGACGAGTTCGCGGCCGGTGAAACGGATCGTTGATGCCGGTATCAGCCCCGAAAAGTGACCCGACGGGCCATGCGGAACCAGAGGGTTCCAGACAGACGCGCTCCGGCACCCGCTGGGGCCGGCGTGGCACTGCCGGCGCCGCCATCGCAGCGCGGCTTTCCTTTGACGACGTCTCGCACACCTACGACACGGCGCTCGCCGTCGACCGGGTGACGTTGGATATAGAGCCGGCCGAAGTCGTCTGCCTTCTCGGTCCCTCTGGTTGCGGCAAGACGACGCTCCTGAAACTAGCCGCCGGCCTTGAAGAACCCTCCGGCGGGCGGATCGTGATCAACGGTCAGGAAGTGTCCGGGAGACATCAGTTCATCCCGCCGGAACGGCGCGGCGTCGGCCTGATGTTCCAGGACTTTGCGCTATTTCCGCATCTGTCCATCGTCAGGAATGTGATGTTCGGTTTGACCACCCTGCCGCGCGGCGAGGCCGAGCGCGAGGCACTGATGGCGCTGCGGCGGGTCGGATTGGAGGATTACGCCGGCTTGTATCCTCACGCCCTGTCCGGCGGCGAGCAGCAACGCGTTGCGCTGGCCCGGGCAATCGCGCCGCGGCCGAGCGTCTTGTTGATGGACGAGCCGTTTTCCGGGCTCGACAGCCGTTTGCGCGATACAGTCCGCGACGAAACCCTGACCGTTTTGCGCGAGACGAGGGCGACCTGCATTATCGTGACGCATGACCCCGAGGAGGCCATGCGGATGGCCGACCGCATCGTTTTGATGCGCGATGGCCGGATTATACAGATCGGAACCGCAAACGAGCTCTATCATACGCCCGCCGATCTGCCCGCCGCGCGATTTTTCACCGAACTCAATGAAATTCCCGGCACGGTGGTCGGCGACCGAACCGTCACCCCGCTCGGCGCGTTCGCCCGGCAGGGTGTGGTCAGCGGCGAGGAGGTCATCGTCTGCGTGCGCCCGCACGGCGTCCGGTTGGTCGAGGTCGGCAACGGTATCCCCGGACGGCTGCTTTCCCGGCGGTTTCTCGGAGAAATCGAACTGCTCGATATCGCCGTCGAGGGCCTTGATGAACCGCTCCGGGCCCGCTCGCGCGACATGAGCCCGGTGCCGGTCGGATCAGACGTCACGGTCGCAATCGACGAAGCGGCGGTACTGATGTTTCCCGCCCGTGGCGATTAACCGGAATACCACTTCGTGTTGCCGCGCGACGGCGACCTATATAATGTCCCAGCGAACCCAGTAACCTAGAATTCGAGGAGAGCGTAAATGGCTCCCAGTTGGTTTCAGATCCTGATCGTCATCGTCCTGCTTGTCCTGCTGTTCGGCCGCGGCAAGATTTCCGATCTCATGGGCGACGTCGCCAAGGGGATCAAGAGCTTCAAGAAGGGCATGAGCGAGGAGGAAACCGCCTCCGAAGACTCCAAGACCATCGAGCACCAGGCCGGCGAGACGGTTGAGCCCCCGAAGCAGACGACAAGCGCCAAGAAGGCGAGCTGACGGAGGTATCGGACTGGCCCGGACGTTGTCGAGGCTGGTACGGGAACATGGCTTGACCAGGAGCCCGCCCGAGAGGGCGGTGACCTAAATGTTCGATTTTGGATGGAGCGAGCTTCTGGTGATCGCCGTTGTGGCGATCGTCGTGGTTGGCCCGCGCGAGCTTCCGGGAATGTTGCGCACGTTTGGCAAGTACGCTGGCCAGCTGCGCAGCATGGCAGGCGATTTCCAGCGCCAGTTCAACGACGCGCTGAAGGATGCCGACCTGGACGATGTTCGCAAGAGCATCGAGAGTGTGCGTTCGGTCAATCCGCTCAACCAGATGAAAGACAGCCTCAATCCTCTGAAGGCCGCCGGCGAAGGCGTCCGCAAGGCGATTGAGGATCCCGGCGCCCCGAAGCCGGATGCATCCACGAAGTCCAAGGCGAAACCGAAGGCGGCAACCTCCAAACCGGCGGCTTCGAAACCGGCCGCTTCCAAGACAGCCGCGTCCAGGAAGGCTGCGCCGGCGAAGACGGCAACCGCCGCGAAGAAGCCGGCTGCCAGGAAACCGGCCGCCTCGAAGAAAGTCGACACGTCTGCGGCTGAGGCTTCGGCAAAGAAGGCCGCGGCCGCCAAAGCACCGGCGGCCTCCAAGCCGGTTACGGCGCCCCCCGCCGATTCCGGCACGCCCAAGAGCGGCCCGACCGGGTCCGGTACAGCCGGTTCCGATGCGTCCAAATCCAGTACAACGGCCTGAAGCCGGAAACCTTTAGATGAGCCAGGAAGACATCGAGGCGACAAAAGCGCCGCTGGTCGAGCACCTGATCGAGTTGCGCCAGCGGCTGATGTGGTCGCTGGTCGCGCTGGCGATCGGCTTTGTCTTCTGCTTCTTCTTCGCAGCCGAGATCTTCAACATCCTGCTGAAGCCCTACGAGTGGGCCGTCGGCGATGTGAAGGATATCGAGCTGATCTATACCGCGCCGCAGGAGTATTTCTTTACGCAGCTGAAAATCGCCCTGTTCGGCGGGGCGTTCCTGGCGTTTCCGGTGATCGCCGGTCAGCTCTACATGTTCGTGGCGCCCGGCCTCTACAAGAATGAGCGCGGCGCCTTCCTGCCGTTTCTGGCGGCGACCCCGGTCCTCTTCCTGCTCGGCGCGTCGCTCGTCTATTTCGTGACGATGCCGCTGGTCATGCAGTTCTTCCTGTCGATGGAACAGACCGGCGAAAACGTCGCCAAGATCCAGCTGGTCGCCAAGGTCAGCGAATATCTCGGCCTCGTCATGACGCTGATGTTCGCCTTCGGCCTGTGCTTCCAGCTGCCGGTCATCCTGACCCTGCT
Organism: uncultured Tepidamorphus sp.; assembly: GCA_905479765.1. GTDB lineage: Bacteria > Pseudomonadota > Alphaproteobacteria > Rhizobiales > Tepidamorphaceae > Microbaculum. Next base: position 15,546 of record CAJQNW010000269.1, read on the forward strand.
CGGGCGGGCCGGGATCGTCACCGCCGATGGCCTGAGGAAGAAGCGCAAGTACGCGATCATCATCACGTTCGCCGCCGCCGCCTTCCTGACGCCGCCTGACCCGATCAGCCAGATCGGGCTTGCGCTGCCGACACTGCTTCTCTACGAACTGTCCATCTTCTCGGTCAGGGCAGTGGAGAAGCGGCGCGCGGAAGCCGAAGCCAAGCGCGAAGCTGAATCCGAGGACTGACCTCGTTTTCCGACCGCGCCGGCGCCTCGCCGACCCGTCCAGACAACCGCTAAGCAGCCCCTGAGCAGCCATGTTCGACATCAAGTGGATTCGCGACAATCCTGACGCCTTTGACGCCGCGCTTGCCAGGCGCTCGGACGACTACAGGGGCACCGCGTCGACCCTGATCGCGTTCGATGAGAAACGCCGCGCACTGGTGACCGAGTTGCAGGCCCTGCAGGAACGCCGCAACGCCGCCTCCAAGGAGGTCGGCAAGGCGAAGGCCGCCAGGGACGAGGAGACGGCGCAGGCGCTGATTGCCGAGGTCGCGAAGATCAAGGAACGCATGCCGGAGGGCGAGGCCGAGTTGAAGGCCGTCGAGGCAGAGCTCGAAAAGGCGATGTCCTGGACGCCGAACCTGCCGCTCGACGATGTCCCGGTCGGCGCGGACGAAGAAGCCAATGTCGAGACCCGCCGCGTCGGCGAACCAAGAAGTTTCAAATTCGAGCCGAAGCAGCATTTCGAGATCGGCGAGGGGCTGGCCCTCATGGATTTCGAGACCGCCGCAAAGCTGTCCGGCGCGCGCTTCGTCGTGCTGAAGGGCGGCCTCGCGCGTCTGGAACGGGCGCTGGCGAACTTCATGCTCGACCTGCACA
>CAJQNW010000270.1 GCA_905479765.1 uncultured Tepidamorphus sp.
CGCTCTTCCGATCTGCCAAAGGAGACCATCGCGCCGTAGCCGAGGATGAAATCGAGGGACAGAACGGCGATCGCGAAGATCAGGACGCGCGTCAGCGTGACGACGAGAAACGGATCATCGAGAACGCTTGCCAGAACCGGCAGGAGCGCCAGCCCCGCGAACAGGACAACGGCGGCAACCGACGCGCCGCGCCGTGCGAGAAACGGCCGCCGGACGACGGCGATTTCCGCCCCCCGCGCCGTGGCCGCGGCATTGTCGGCTCCGGCGTTCATCACGATGAGCCCTTTGCCGGGAACAGGCCGGACGGCCTGAAGAACAGCACGGCTGCCATCAGGATGTAGATCAGCATCGGCGCCAGCGTGCGGCCGGCCTGCGAGGCGGCCGACGGATCCATCAGGCTGCGCAGCAGGATCGGTCCGAAGGTGCGCCCGAGCACTTCGACGAGGCCGACCAGGATCGCGGCTACGGACGCCCCGCGCACCGAGCCGACGCCGCCGATGACGATCACCACAAACGTGAGAATGAGAACGGAATCGCCCATGCCCGGCTCGACCGACAGGATCGGCGCGATCATGGCGCCGGCGAAGCCCGCGAGCATCGCGCCGAGGCCAAACACCAGCATGAACAGCTTGCGGATATCGACGCCGAGTGCCGAGACCATCGGCCGGTTGACGGCCCCTGCCCTGAGCAGCATGCCGACGCGCGTATGGCTGACCAGCAGGTACAGTCCGATGGCAGTCAGAAGGCCGGCGGCAATGATCACGAAGCGGAACAGCGGATAGCGCAGATTGCCGATCAGCGGGATCGAGCCGGACAGTATCTCGGGCGTCGGAACGCTCAACGGCGCGGCGCCCCAGATGATCTTCACGCTTTCATTCAGGATCAGGATCAGGCCGAAGGTCGCGAGCACCTGGTCCAGATGGTCGCGCTCGTAGAGCTTTCGGAAGACGAGAACCTCCAGGACGATCCCGAAGACCAGCGTCACCGGCATGGCGATGGCGACGCCGAGAAAGAAGTTGCCCGTGTAGGCGGTGAAGGTCGCGGCGAGATAGGCGCCGACCATGTAGAGGACTCCATGGGCCAGGTTGATCAGGTCCATGATGCCGAAAATCAGCGTCAGGCCGGCGGCGACTAGAAACAACAGGATGCCGAGCTGGATCCCGTTGAGCGCCTGCAGGAGAAAAAGATTAAACATGCGCGCTTTCGACCCCGGCAAAAATCGCTTGCCGCCCCGACCTTAGAGCAATCCGGCTTGCGATATACGCGTCGCCGCCTGTGGGCCCTGGATCAAGTCCAGGGCACGCGTTCCGTTTGCTTCGCTCAAGTCCAGCCACAAACCCAGACCGCGTGTCCCGGACCCCATCCGGGACCCATTCCGCGGGCCCCGCGATCCACAAACACGCTCCGTCTCATCCGGCGGCCGCGCCCGGCGGACGCGGCCGTATCCGGTGAACCGTGCCTACATCTTGCACTGGTCGACGTAGTTATCCTGGTAGTCGTCGAAGATCTTCTCGACGATCTCGGTCTGGTACTGGCCGTCGTCACGCTTGGCGACCTGGACCAGGTAGAAGTCCTGGATCGGGTAATGGTTCGGGCCGAAGCTGAAATCACCACGGAGCGACTGGAAATCAGCCTTCTCCAGTGCCGCGATCAGCGCGTCCTTGTCGCTGAGGTCGCCGCCGACGGCCTTCACCGCGGAGTCGATGAGCATCGCGGCGTCGTAGGACTGCATGGCGTAGGTGGCCGGAACGCGGCCGGTCTTCGCCTCGAAGCCCGCGACGAACTCCTTGTTCTGCGGGTTGTCCGTGTTCGGAGCCCAGTTGGAGCCGCCGAAGAAGCCGACGGCTGCGTCCTTCTGCGCCGGCAGGGTCGACTCGTCGACCGTGAAGGCGGAGAGGAACGGAATGCCTTCGAGGCCGGCTTGGCGGTACTGCTTGACCAGGTTCACGCCCATGCCGCCCGGCATGAAGGCATAGACCGCGTCGGGCTGCTCGGCGGCGATCTGCGCCAGCTCGGCGGAGAAGTCCATGTTGCCGAGCGGCGTGAAGGCCTCGTTGACGACCTCGCCCTTGAAGGAGTGCTTGACGCCGGCGATCGCGTCCTTGCCGGCCTGATAGTTCGGCGCCATCAGGAACATGCGCTTGTAGCCCTTGTCCTGGGCGTACTTGCCGAGCACCTCGTGCACCTGGTCGTTCTGGTAGGAGGTGACGAAGAAGTTCTTGTTGCACTCGCTGCCGGCGAAGTTCGAGGTGCCGGCGTTGGGGCTGATCAGGATGGCGCCGCCCTCGGTAGCCGGCTTCATGATCGCCTGCAGGATATTCGAGAAGATCGGCCCGACGACGAAGTCGACCTCGTCGCGCTCGACCAGTTCCTTGGCCTTGTTGACGGCGACGTCCGGCTTGCGCTCGTCATCGATGACGATGATCTCGGTATCCATGCCGCCGAGCTTGCCGCCCAGCTTGTCGACGGCCTGCAGGAACCCGTCGCGACCGTGCTCACCGAGCACCGCCGCCGGACCGCTGAGGGTAAACATGAGACCAACCTTGAGCTTGTCGTCCGCGGCATAGGCCGAGGTCGCCAGAACCGTCGTCATGAGCGCGCCGATGGCGGCTTTCGTGATTGACTTCATACTTGCATCTCCGCTGTGGAAGGCTGTTATCGATTATGTTTGGCCGATGTCGTCGCGGATGTGGATCACCACGCGCACCGGCATTTCGACACCGTCGAGAAACGGCTTCAACAAAATATTTTACACTTGAAATAATTCGAGTCAACGCGATCTGACCGCGAAATGCCCATGACGGTAAATTGTGCAAGTGCGAAGATAGAACTCGAGCGGCGAGAACCACCTGCCGCGAGCGCGGCAGGCCATGGCACTCAAAAACCAAAGGCCTGCCCGCCTCGGCGGGACAGGCCTCCGGTTTCGAAATCGAGGCGACAGGGGCTGGGGGTCAGTCGACACTCATGCAGAGATATTTGATCTCCAGGAATTCATCCATGCCGTACTTCGAGCCTTCGCGGCCGAGGCCGGAAGACTTGACCCCGCCGAACGGCGCTTCCGCCGTCGAGATGAGGCCGGTGTTGATCCCGACCATGCCGCTCTCGATTTCCTCGGCCACCTTCCAGACGGTCGAGATGTCGCGCGCATAGAAATAGGCCGCGAGACCAAATTCGGTGTCGTTGGCCAGCGCGATGCCCTCGTCGACCGTCTCGAACGTGATGACCGGCGCCACCGGGCCGAAGGTTTCCTCCGACAGGATCTTCATGCCCTTCGTCACCCCGGTGAGCACGGTGGGCTGGTAGAAGGTGCCGCCGAGCTCGGAGCGCTTGCCGCCGGCAATCACGGTCGCGCCCTTGGCCAGGGCATCGGCGACGTGGTCCTCGACCTTGGCCAGCGCTGCCTCGTCGATCAGCGGGCCGATCGTGACGCCATCGCTCATGCCGTCGCCGACCTTGAGGTTGTTGGAGGCCTCGGCGAGTTTCTTCGCGAAGGCTTCGGCGACCTCGGCTTGCGCATAAATCCGGTTGGCGCACACGCAGGTCTGGCCCGAATTGCGGTACTTGGCGATCATCGCGCCTTCAACCGCCTTGTCGAGGTTGGCGTCGTTGAAGACAAGGAACGGGGCGTTGCCGCCGAGTTCCAGCGACAGCTTCTTGATGTCGTGGGCGCACTGCTTCATCAGGATGCGGCCCACCTCGGTGGAGCCGGTGAAGGTGAGCTTGCGCACCTTCGGATTGGTGCAGAGTTCCAGCCCGATGCCCTTGGCATCCGACCCGGTGACGATCGACAGCACGCCCTTGGGAATGCCCGCCCGCTCGCCCAGCACCGCCATGGCAAGCGCCGAAAGCGGCGTCTTTTCCGCAGGACGCCCGACGAAGGCGCAGCCGGCTGCGAGCGCCGGGCCCACCTTGCGGGCGATCATCGCATTGGGGAAGTTCCACGGCGTGATCGATCCGACCACTCCGATCGGCTGCTTGATCACCATGATCCGCTTGTCGGACTGGTGGCCGGGGATGACGTCGCCATAGACGCGGCGCGCTTCTTCGGCGAACCACTGGATGAAGGAGGCGCCATAGGCAATCTCGCCCTGTGCCTCGGCCAGCGGCTTGCCCATCTCGGCGGTGAGGATCTTCGCCAGATCCTCCTGGTTCTCCAGCATCAGGTCGTTCCACCTGAGCAGGATCGCGCAGCGCTCCTTGGCCGTCCTGGCGCGCCATTCCTTCTGCGCCTCATAGGCGATGTCGACGGCCTTTTTGGTGTCCTCGGCCGTGAGGTCTGCGACGTGGGCAACGGTTTCGCCTGTTGCCGGATTGGTCACCGCAAAGGTCTTGCCGGCCTCGACCCATTCGCCGCCCAGGAAGGCGCGGGTCTCAAGCAGGCTCGGATCGGCGAGAGTGAGCGCCATTTCATTTCCTTTCGTAAGAAGCTGGTCAGTAGGCTGCGCGGTAGATCGCCAGCGCGTCGGCCTCGGTGACTGGACGGGGGTTGTTCACAAGCAGGCGGGTCTGGTTCATCGCGTCGGAGGCAAGCTTGGGCAGGATGTCCACTGGGATGTCCATCGCCCTCAGGTTGGGCTGCAGACCGCAATCGGCAGAAAGCTCGACCAGTCGGTCGCAGAAGGCCGCCGCGCGTTCCTGGCCCTCGAACTTCGCCAGTTCCGGGAAGGCAAAGGGCGCCAGCTCGGCATAGGGCCCAGGCGCGACGACGACGTTGAAGCGCAGCACATGCGGCAGGACCAGCGCGTTCGACAGACCGTGCGGAATATGGAAATGCCCGCCCAGCGGATAGGCGAGCGCGTGGACGGCGGCGACCGGGGAATTGGCGAAGGCCTGGCCGGCCAGCATCGAGCCCAGCAGCATGTCCGAGCGGGCTTCGGTATCGGTGCCTTCGTGCACGGCCTTGAGGATCGACCGGCCCATCAGCGTCAGCGCCTGGGTCGCCAGGTTGCGCGAGAGCGGATTGTTGTTGGGGCTCGCCGAGGCATAGGCCTCGATGGCGTGCACCATGGCGTCGATACCGGTGGCCGCCGTGATGTGCGGCGGCAGGCCATAGGTGAGTTCCGGGTCGAGCAGCGCGATATCCGGCAGAATGACCGGCGATACCACGCCCATCTTCTCGTTGGTGCCGGTGGTTACGATGGAGATCGGCGTCACCTCGGAGCCGGTGCCCGCCGTCGTCGGTACAAGAATGAGCGGCAAGCGCGGACCCTTGGCGTTGCCGACGCCATAGGCGTCCTTGAGGTCTTCCGTGCCGGGCGCGAGCAGCGCGACCAGCTTGGCGACATCCAGCGACGAGCCGCCGCCGAGCCCGACGACGCCCTGAACGCCGGCGTCGCGCGCCTGCGCGGCGGCCGAGAGGACGATCGCTTCCGGCGGATCTGCCGCGACGTCTTTGAAGACGTCGACCGCGACTCCGGCGTCGGCCAACGACGACTGCGCCCGATCGACGATACCCGTCGCGATCATGCCCGGATCGGTGACCAGCATCACGCGGGAGCCGATCTGCCCGCTGACCAGTTCGCCGATACGTGACAGCGCGCCGACACCGAACTGGATCGACTTCGGGGTGTTGAATGTAAAGGGATTCATCGACTACTCCACTGTAATGCCTTGTCTCAACCGCCGAAACTGAATGCGATGAGCACCGCCAGCACGAAGCCGACGGCTCCGGTGATGATCAGTGCGCGCAGCCGTTCCTGTTCCAGTTCGGTTTGGTCTTTCTTCAACCGCATGGGCGGCTCGTAGGGCGGGATCGCCACATGCACGGGGCTTGCCATCTCCATCTTGTAGGCGAGGAACCAGACAAGACCGATCCCGCTGATCCAGGCACCGAGCGACCACGCCCAGATCGACGGCATGCCGAGAAGCCAGGCCGCCGTCTCGTCGCCGGTCGGGGCAAAGGCGGAATTACCGAAGATGAGGCCGGGCCCAACCGCCAGGAAGAACCAGGCGAGCACCACCGACCATGCCGTCGAGCGCAGTGTCCGCGCCCCGGCGCTGGTGGAAAGAACGCCTGAGAAAAGCTTGCGGATCTGAACTGCTTCCGCGCCCAGAGCCTTGCGGTCTGTGATCGCCGAGATGATCAGCACGGCGGTAACGTTGGCGGCCATGCCCCAAAGCGCTGAATGAATTGTCCAGGGCCAGCGCCCCCAGGGCAGTTCCAGCCCGAAGAAGGACAAAATTTCATAGCCCAGTGGTTCGGTGAGAATGACGCCAGCAATGCCGAATCCGACGCCGGAAATGGCGGCCGGGCGGGTGATCCAGCCAAGCCAGGTCACGCCGAGCAGCGGGGTCCAGAGCTGGAAGGCGACCGGCAAGGCAAGGGCTGCCAGAGCCGACGGCGTCACCGGGGCGAGGTTTTGAAGCAGCATCGCGACCACCGCCAGGACGGCAATCGCGATGCGGGTCAGCGTGACCGTGCCGCGCTTGGACAGCCGCGAATTGAAGTACGGCTTGTAGATGTGCCGGACGAGCCCCTCGCCGGCGACGAACAGGGACAGGCCCGCCAGCAGCTGCACGCCCGCGGCGACACCGATGAAGATCCAGGCGGCAAACCAGGGCGACTGGGCCTGCAGCCGTCCGAAGATCGCGCCGAGCGAGAGAGCGGGATCGACCAGTCCGGCCGCTCCGATAATGGCAATGGCGAAGGCGATCAGCGCGCCGCAGAAGCCGGCCATCACCCAGGTCTGCCCGGCGGCGATGCCGTTCGGGCTGCGTGTCGACAGCACGACTTTCAGCACCATGGGGCTCGCCTGGAATCCCATAAAGGCGAACGCCAGGCTGAGATTGGCAAGCGCGGTGTTGGCGCCGGCCAGATCACCGCCGCGCCCGAGCCCGGAAGTGAAGTGGATGACCCCGCTGACGGTGAACAGCGACATCGCCTCCGGCGTGCCTGCCAACTCGTACAGGCTGGTGTTGAGAGCACCAAACCCGCCACCCCAGAACAGGGCGAACCCGGCGAGCATGACGATTGCCGCAAAGGCGAGGACGGTCTGGATGAAACCGAAGTAGCCGATCGCGCGCATGCCGCCGATGCCGGCTCCGGCAAACAGGATGAAGCCGAAGACCACGCTTGCGGTGAGCTGCGACACACCGCCATCGGTCAGAAGGGCGACCGCCTGGGCCAGCGCGCGCAACTGCAGGCCTGAAAATCCGAGGGCGAAAAGCACCGCGACCGCGGTGGAGACCACCACCAGGAACGGGCTTTGGTAATAGACGCGGAAGATATCGGCCTGCGAGGACACCCGGAGACGTTCGGCGACGAACCACAAGCGCTTGAAGAAAATGACGCCTGGCAGCGCAAGCGTGATGCCGGCGACCAGGAGTGCCGGCATCCGGAAACCCTGCTCGGCAATCTGCTGGCTGCCGCCGAGCACGAACCAGCCGGACAGGCTCGCGCCGGCGATCACCATAGCGGAAATCCACGGCGTCAGGCTGTGCCCGGCCGAGAAGAACCCGTCATCCCCGGATGACTGCTGGGTCGCCACGCGCACCCAGTAGAGCATCGCGGCCACGTAGATCAGCGTGAAGAGCGGGAGCCAGACCGAATAGGCGACACCTGTCATGTGGTCGGCTTCCCGTCGTCGGTGGACTTGTGATGGAAGCGGGAAAAGGCGCCTCTTATCCCGTACCGGGTCGACAGATAGGCCAGAAGCCCGAAGGCCAATACCGCGAACAGCGTCAGACCAGAGAAGTAATCCATCCGCGACAGGCCGCCGCTTGCCCAGCCGGCGATGAACGCCAGCGCCAATACGCCGAAGGTCCCGATCCCCAAAGCCGCCTCGCCCGGCCGGAAGCTGCAGTTGAAGATGGCGTTGACGACGATATGGGCGACGAATCCGGACACGATCGCCGCGATG
>CAJQNW010000271.1 GCA_905479765.1 uncultured Tepidamorphus sp.
CGCGCCGTCTCAAAATCGGATTTCCGAAGATCTTGGAATCCTGAAATCCGCAAGGAAGGAAAATCGCACATGACCGCATGGACGTTGGACGATCTTCGCCGGCTCGATCTGAAATACGCGGAGGAAGGCGTCCACGTCCATCAGCGGCCATTCCGTGCCGCAATGGAGCTTCTCGGTTCCAACTTCGTCATGGGGGTCGGCGGAAACCCCGAAGTCAAACGGATCATGGACACCTATGCCGCCATGGTGCCCGAGGTCAGCACGAGCTGGCCAGGTGCTGGGATCGGTTTCGCTGCGTCCGTCGATCAGGTCCGCAAGCTCACCTTCCCGATCGTGTTCGGCCAGGTGTCGCTCCAGCCCTCGCAGGTAGCAGGGTTCTCTAGCGCCGAGGAATGGTGGAACTGGTGTAGGCAGGATCGGGCAATTGCCGGTGAAGTTTCTCTCGCGGTCGCCGATCTCCACGATCTCACCAGTGGTTTGAACGAAGTCGAACAAGGGAATCCAGCGGCGACCACGCTCTGGCGCATGGCGCGGTCCAATCTCGAAGATGTGGCGAACACCCTCCCGACTACGTTCAGCCATGACTCGGTAATCCAGCCGATCTGTATGGTGGCCGAACTTTCGATGAAGGCGGCCCTTGTCCAGGACGGTGTCGATCCGGAGTCCTTCAGAAAGGGCAAGGACGGCCACAATCTGTCGTCGCTTGCCCGCCGTATGGCGGACGCGCGCCCACACCGCGATGATCGACGCGTGGAGGCCGTCGTTGGTGCCCTGCCGCCCTATGTCGAAAGCCGATACAAACCGGCAGGATTGAAGCGGCTGCAGGTGGTCAAGCTCGCTTTGGGGGTGCAGTTCATCGCCGCATCGAGCCTGCGGCGCATCGCCAGCGCAGATCTCGCGCTCCAGATGGAAACCGACGAGTGGCCCGGCCCACGCCAACCATTCCTCATTTGAAGCGCGCGACACAAGCCGGGGAGAACTGAGCAATGACGAAGCGCCCGCCACGATGGCAAGCGCACTCGACGAAAGACATGACGCCGCCATGTCCGCGCGCTGCGGACAGCTATTGACCGAGATCGTTGCAAATCCCCATCGGCGACAGGCTATTGTGGCTGATCCGCTCGACCTGCATCGGGAATTGTTTGCGCCTTTCGCACCGTCCGATCACCCCGATGATCGCGCCAGCGGTCTGAGTCGTCATCACCACCCACAGTCCGGGAAATTCCAGCCCCTTTCGCGGGCGGAGCGCCTTTTTGCGATCGCGATCCCCGAGAGTCGGGCCGCGCGGCTCCAAACACTTCTCGCCGATGGAGGGTGTGAGGTTCGCCGTCACCAAATCTGACTGCCTGCCGTCAGCCTGAGTAGCCACTCTGATCGCCCCAACTGGGGAGTTAGTACCCCCTACGCCTTCTTGAGCTGCCATTGGCTACGTTCCGACGCCATCCGCCGATAGCCAGACTGCTCGAACAGCACGGCGACAGATTCCCCTGCCTCGAGCAATAGCGCCGCCGAGGGATTTTCTTCGGGGATATAAAGGACCGACCCGTCGACGACATCGACACGCTTCACCGGCGTGATTGCATGAAAGGTCGCGATTGCCTCGGCAAGCAGCGCTTCGTCCGCGCAATTGATTTCAACAAACAGGTCACGATCGTCATCATATACGTACAGGCTTGCGTCGTAGATGAACGAACTGAGTGTGTCGCTGGACGGGTTCGAGAACTTCGCCGCGAACAGCGTGTCGCTGTAGCGGCCGGGATAGGCGCCGTGAGTACTGAACCCGAATTTTTCCGCAGCGAGATCCACCGCCGGCTCGATCGACAACAGGCTCGTATAGCCGGTCTCCACCGGCATATCGCCTTGACCCAGGCTCTCGGTCACCAGCGCCAGGGCGGTGCCGGACTGATCGAGCGCCGCTCCTCCGCTGAACCCGCCGCGTGCCATGGCCGATGCGATGAAATGCAGGACCGGAGAATGACGCACGCGCACCACGGCATTGATCTGTCCAAGCGTGACGACCTGGCTCGGAATCGTTGTGAACGGGATCGGCGGATAGCCGATCACGAGAATATCGGACAGCACGAGGTCATTCTCTCCCAGCGACGCGTCCGTGTGCTGGCTGACGGCGATCGCCGGCAGCGGTGCGTCGCCAAGATCGACGCGAAAAACCGCGACGTCGAGGCCGTCAGGACCAAAATAGGGTCCGTCGACAATCTCCAGTCGGCGCGGCGGGGCCACTTTGCCGCCAGCTTCTTCACTGAGACGCGCCGACTTTGTGGTGGCAATCTCCTTGATCGTGATCCCATCGATCACATGCCGGGCTGTGACGAAAATTCCCTGGCCGATGTGAAACGCCGAACCGATCCCCTCGTCCCCCTTTCCATCAATGATGGCGACGAACGCCACGGCTCCTGCCGCGCGCATATAGGTCTCTTGGAACGCGCTCTTTTCGGTCATCAATAGATTTCTCTCAGTTCGACCTCGGCCGGATCCCACCGATCGACAGCCATAGCCGTGCATTCGGCAATAAGCAGATCAAGGACCGCCTCGATCTTACGAACGTCATATGAGCCATCGCGCAGTGTCTCAGGGGTCTGTTTCAAGAATTCCTTGACGTAGGATTCCTTGAATTCCAACGCCCCTTGATAGATGCCGAGGCCCTTCTTGTAGTTCGTCCACAGCACCTTGGCTGGCGGGTGACCGCCGACCTCAAGATCGAGGTAGCATTCGATCGCTGCAGCACGGCGATTGATGTCCGAGCTGTGCAAACCCTCTGGCCCCTCGGCCGGAAAGGCGCGAAAGGCGTCAAGTTCGGGCAGCATGATCCGGCGCATGTTGGCGGGAAGGGTAAGCGTCGAAAGCCTTTGATGGGCGTCGAGTCCCTCGGCGTCGTTATCGAAAACAAAGACAACTTGGTTCTGCACATCGATTTTCGCGAGGCCTTCGGCGAATTTCACCAGATTGCCAGTGCCGGAAAAGGGATGGCTCTCGCTGACGTCGATGAAGCGAAAGAAGTCCGCGATTCCCGGGCGCAGCAGCGCGAGCGCGTGCTTCAAGATATGCACGTCGGAACTGCCTTCGGTGGCGATCAGGAACGTCTCGGTGCGACGGGCGTGAGGCACGAATTCCCGCGCCGCGGCGTAACCGCCCTCCACGAGCGGGCCATACTGCCAGACGACTGGAGCGTCCTCATTCCCCTTCGCCTCCGCCAGGAGGCGCAGGATGGAATAAGGGTCGAGGATACGCACCAGCCCGCCGAAGAAGCTTCGTTCGGAATAGGCGTTGTTGTCGTAGGATCTATAGTTGGGAAGCCGGGCGAGCGGCATCCCGGCGAACCGACCTTGCATCTTCTCCTCACTCGCATCGTCCGAGCCGGAGAGAAAGGTGTCGTCGAGGTTTTCAATCGGGTGCGCCGTCGCAAACGCGAGGAATTCGGCGAAGGACATCAGATCGGGAACGGGCTCGTCGTCGTCATCCTGGCGGGACTGTTTGTCCTCCAGCCAATTTGCGGCGACCGCGTCATACTCGCGCCTGACCCGCTCCAGGTTGAAGCCGAGCAGTTCAAGTCGCGGAACGACATCCTTGAGAGGTCGCGTGAACGCCATCTCGGATGGCGTCGGATCCTCGTCCTCGTTCTCGTGCCAGTCGTAATCAAGCTGATCACTCTTTACCGGCTTGCGATCGTCCTCCTGAAAAATGGACCCGTGATCAATTCCCCGGTGGTTCTTGCTGTACGTGACCCACATGTCGGCCAGGTCGAGCCTAATCTCAGTACCCAAACTCTATCCCCCGAACCGTCCCGTCACGCCGTCACCCCATCCGCTTGACCTTGAGCGATCCTGGCCGCAAGGGCTTGATCAACTCGCGCGCCGAAACAGACGGATCAAGCCAGTCAGTCAAAGCCTCACGCTCGAGAACGACAATCTGTCTATCATGATATGGCGCGATGTAAGGCCCGGGCTCCATAGTCAGTATGGTAAAGGCTTCGCCGACATCCTTGTCTCGTGCCAAATGCCTGCGATGCACATCAGACGCTCATCGCTTTTCGTACAAGCCACTTGTCCTTGCGCATGGATTGGCTCGACCTCACCGTGCGGGAGAATGAGCTTCTGCAGCCATTGCCGTCCGGCAGCTTCAAGGTCGCACGCCTGCGAGAACGCTATGCGCAGGACGCGCTCGCGTTCTGAAATCCGGATGTCCGCTTTTACGGTTCTACGGTTTTGCGGGGGAAAGCCTTCCCCTGCGCCCGAGCCCCGCGGTCTCGGTCGACCCCTTCTGCGGGGCCGGCTGCCCCGCAACGCCCCGCAGAGTGAGAGTGCGGACGGGTTTGCCGTGACGGGTTGAGGGCTGGGAGAGAGGCTTCCGGCGCCCGTCGCGGAGATCCGCGATGACCAAGCATCAGCGCCAGACAGCCCCAGATCGGGCGAGCCTCTACGACGACATCACGACCAAGATCATCGGCGAACTCGAAGCCGGCCGGCTTCCGTGGGTTCAGCCCTGGGGCACAGCGGCCGCCAAAGCGCCGCTCGCCCTGCCGCGAAACGCCTCGACCGGAAAGGCCTATTCCGGGATCAACGTCCTGATCCTTTGGGGCGCGGTCATCGAGCACGGCTATCCGAGCCAGACCTGGCTCACCTTCCGCCAGGCGCTATCGCTTGGCGCCAACGTCCGAAAGGGCGAACGCGGCACGACGGTTGTCTACGCCGACCGTTTCGTGCCGGACGACGAGAAGCGGCGCGCCCGCGAAACCGGCGAGGATGCCCAGGCGATCCCGTTCCTGAAGCGCTTCACCGTCTTCAACACAGCCCAATGCGACGGGCTTCCCGACGAACTCACGACACAGGCGGCGGCGCCGACGCCCGACCTCATCGAGCCTCGTGTGGAAGCGCTTATCAAAGCGACCGGGATCGACTTCCGGATTGGTGGCAATCGCGCATTCTATGCGCCCGGTCCCGACTTCGTGCAGGTCCCCCCGCCGCAGGCCTATTTCGAGCCCATTAACTGGCACCGCACGGCGCTTCACGAACTCGGCCATGCTACCGGCCACGCATCTCGCGTCGGGCGCGATCTCTCGGGCTCGTTCGGCACCAAGAAGTACGCCTTCGAGGAGTTGGTCGCCGAGATCAACGCAGCCTTCTGCTGCGCCTCGATCGGCATCGTGCCGACCGTCAAGCATGCCGATTATGTCGGCTCCTGGCTTGAGGTCCTGCGCGAGGACAACCGCGCCATCGTGCGCGCCGCCAGCCAGGCCAGCAAGGCGGCCGACTATCTGCTGAGCTTCCTCCCCCCGGAGGACCAGGCCTCAGCCGCGTTTTCCCGAGCAGCCTGACTTTCCACAGGCTTGAATCGCGACCGGACCTTGCCCATCTGTAGCCCATAGGTTACAACGGGGGAGGTTCGGGAGCGCGGATGGCTATAGTCAAAATCAATCCGATCAAAATCGAGGGCCGCTGGCACTCGGGAATTGCGCTGGATCTTCATACCACCAGCAGCACCCCGACCGGGCCAAATGAATTCGGACATATGCAGTTCGATACTGTGCGGCCAGAGATCGCCCAGCTTCTCTATCTCCTGAAGAACCGCGCGGACAAAGATGCGGCAGGACCGATCATTGAGACGGTCGCCGATTTCCTTTCCGCCAACCGCGACAAATTCGACTGCATCGTTCCGGTCCCCCCGTCGCATCAGCGCGCCTTGCAGCCGGTCATTGTCCTCGCCGAGGGCATCGGTGCCGCGCTCGGGGTTCCCGTGCTCGCCTGCATCACCACGACACGCTCCACGGCCCAGCTGAAGAATGTGACTGATCCCGAGGAGCGAAAGAAGCAGGTCGAGGGCCTCTATCAGGTCGACGCGACGCAGACCCATGGGCGCCGTATCCTGCTCTTCGACGATCTCTTTCGGTCGGGAACCACGATGAACGCCATCACGGATGAGCTGCTCGGCCCAGGCAAGGCCGCATCGGTCCGTGCCCTCACCATCACCAAAACACGGAGCAACCATTGAACACGATCTTCATAGGCGGCTCGCGACACGTTTCCCGGCTTCCCCCCGAGGTTAAGAAGCGGCTCGACAACGTCGTCGCGAGCGGCCACCGCGTCATCGTCGGAGACGCCAACGGCGCCGACAAAGCGGTCCAGAAGCACTTCCTCGACAAGCACTATGACAAGGTCACAGTGTTCTGCTCGGGCAGCGCGCCACGCAACAATCTCGGCCCTTGGGGCATCCAACAGGTCGATGCGCCCAAGAGCGCCAAAGGCTTCCAGTTCTACGCGGCCAAGGATCGCGAGATGGCGCGCGAAGCCGATTTTGGCCTGATGATCTGGGATGGCAAGAGCCCGGGCACCGTCCTCAACGTCCTTCGCCTCGCACTCGCCGGAAAGATCGCCGTCCTCTTCAACGTTCCCGACAAGGATGTCGTGAATATCAAGTCCGTGGATGCGTGGAGAAACTTCATCGCACAGTGCAGCGACGAGCTGCGCAAGGATGTGAAGGAGCGCGCGACCCCCGATGAGTGGCGGCTGGTCGAAACCAGCAGTCAGCCCACCTTTCTGTCCTCGATGGAGGAGGCACCTACGGCTGAAGCGGAGGGAGCACCCCCGGCTGAAGCGCCAGAGGACATCGCGGCCGAGGCCGACCCAACCTCGCTTCCCGATGGGCCCTCACTCGACGATGTCGTCAAGGCGCTCAATGATGCGCTCGCGCGCGCGGATACGAGCGCGATCAAGGAGACGCTCGGTCAATTCGCACGCGACCGCGGCATGAGCCAGGTCGCCCGCGAAACCGGCCTCGCTCGCGAGAGCCTCTACCGATCGCTCGATTCCAAGGGAAATCCCGAGTTCACCACGATCCTGAAGGTGCTGTCCTCGGTCGGACTGCGTCTTGAAGTGAAGCCCGACGAAGGGAAGACGGAAACCCAGCCGGCCGAACCCGACGCCGAGCCGAAGCGCGCCCGAACAGGCGTCGCCGCGCGATAGAGGGAGAGGAGTGACGGGATTTTCGTGACGGGTTGGAGGTCGAGAGAGAGTCTCCCGGCCGCCCGTCGCGGAGCACATCCCGATGGCTACTGCCGTTCAGAAGATCACCCTGTCGTCCTCGCGCGACATTCCCTTCAACAAGCTCATTCTCTCCCAAACCAACGTCCGGACCAGAAAAGACGGCATCTCGATCGAGGACCTGGCGGCCTCGATCGCCCGTCGTGGGCTGATCCAGAGTATTCACGTGCGCCCCGTTCTCGACGCCGACGGCGCCGAGACCGGCATGTTCGACGTTCCCGCCGGGGGCCGACGCTACCGCGCTCTCGAACTCCTAGTGAAGCAGAAGCGCCTCGCCAAGACCGCGCCGGTCCCATGCGTTGTTGGCGACGCCAAGAGTCCGATCCTGGCAGAAGAGGTCTCCCTCGCCGAAAATATCGACAGGCTGCCGTTGACACCGCTCGAACAGTTCCGCGCATTCGCCGCGATGCTGTCGAAGGGCATGTCGGAGGAAGAGATCGCTTCGGCCTTCCTGGTTCAGGTGCAGGTGGTCAAGCAGCGTCTCCGGCTCCTCACTGTCTCGCCGGCGCTGTTGGAGGTCTACGAGGCCGACGACATGACGCTTGAACAGCTTATGGCTTTCGCGGTCTCCAGCGATCACGCCCGACAGGAGCAGGTCTGGGACGCCATCAAGAACGCTTGGTCAAAGGAGCCATACCAGATCCGGCGCATGCTGACCGAGCAAACCGCGCGCGCCTCCGACAAGCGGGCCGTGTTCGTCGGCCTCGATGCTTACGAGGCCGCCGGCGGCGCTATCATGCGGGATTTGTTCGAGGACGATGACGGCGGCTGGCTGCAGGATGTCGCGCTTCTCGATCAGCTTGTCACCGAGAAGCTCAAGGTCGCAGCCGAGGAGATCGCGCGCGAGGGCTGGAAGTGGGTCGCGGTCGCCGTCAGCTTTCCCTATGGCGCCGCGAACGGCCTGCGTGAGCTGGTCGGCCTCCCCACCGATCTCACTGTCGACGAACAGGTGGCTATCGAGGCCCTGAAGGCGGAATACGACAAGCTCGAAGCCGAGTTTGAAGGGGCCGTCGAGTTGCCCGACGATATCGACCAGCGCCTTGGCGAGATCGAGACGTCCCTTGCGACCTTCGGCAACCGCCCCACCCTCTACGACGCGACCGAGGTCGTGCGCGCCGGCGTCTTCGTCAGCATAGACGCCAACGGCACGCTCGATATCGACCGAGGTTATGTCCGCCCCGACGACGAAGCGCCCGCGGAGCCCGTAGGAGAGCCCGTCGAACCCGGCACGGAGGCCGGAGCCACCGAGACCACAGTCCAACGCGCGGTCATCACCATCGGCGGTGCGCCCGTTGAGCAGGAGGACGACGATGACGATGTCATCAAGCCGCTCCCCGAGCGTCTGGTGACCGAACTCACCGCTTATCGAACTCTCGCGCTCCGTGACGCAGTCGCCGGCAATCCGCACGTCGCCATGACGGCGCTACTCCACAAGCTCGTGACCGACACCTTCCTTCGAACGTCCGCGAGCGGCGGCTGCCTGGAAGTGTCGGTCCGCCACGTTTTCTTTCCTGCCCAGCCGGACGACCTCAAGGACAGCCGGTCCGCCAAGTCGGTCGCCGAGCGCCATGAGGCTTGGAAGCTCGACGTGCCGATCGACGACGACTCGCTTTGGGACTGGATCGCGGACCTCGACGACGCCAGCAGGATGGCGCTGCTTGCGCACTGCGTCAGCTATGGCGTCAACGCGCTGGTCGAGAAGGTCGATCGGTACGGCGGCGCCGGCCTGTCGCAGCATAGCCTCGACCGCCGCGTCGGCCAGGCCGACAGGCTTGCGCGGGCGGTGAGCCTCGACATGGCCGAGGCCGGCTGGCGGCCAACCTCCGGCAATTACCTCGGCCGCGTCACCAAGATCCGCATTCTCGAAGCGGTTCGCGAAGGCGCCGGCGAGCAGGCCGCCCAGCTCATCGACCACCTGAAGAAAGGCGACATGGCCAAGGAGGCCGAGCGCCTTTTGGCCGACACCGGCTGGCTGCCGGAGCCCATGCGCTTGGTCGCCGACGAGCCGAGCGCTGTTCACCTCTCTACGGGCGAGGTCGACGCGGCAATCGAGCTGCCGCAATTCCTCTCCTCCGACGAGGAGGACGCGGAGGCGGCCGATGCAGAAGAGGACCCGGTCGCCTTGGTCGCCGCGGAGTGACGTTCGCGGGGCGGTTTCGGCCGCCCCGTCCACTCTTCTCGCGATCGGGCCCTTGACAAATCCGGCTTACCGTACCACCTTCTTCTGTACCACCATACGACATACCACCCTATGATATCCTAGATTGCGAGGATCGCCCATGACCGACAAGAAGCCGCTCTCCCGCGTCCAGAAACAACGCGAAATCCGCGTCGCTGTTGGATGGCAGGAGGTGAAGGTGTGGGTCCCGACCGAAAAAGACGCCGATGATATCCGCAACCTGGCCGATGAGCGTCGAAAGAAAGCCGAAGCGCTCGAAGGCCTCCACGACGAGGTAAAAACAGTGACACCAGAAACCCAGACCCGCATCGCCCAGGCGATCGCGGAGCACGGCTCGGCCGCCTACACGCATTCTTCCGGAGCGGTCCTCGACCTGATGACGAAGCTCGCCGACGAAGACGATCTCCAGAGCTTCTCGCGTGCCTTCATCATTTTGGCGCGCGCAAAGCCGACCAATGCCGCATCGGTCGCGAGCTTCATCCCGGCGAAGATCAGCAATTTTCTCATCAAATATCGGGGCGTCGATCCGCGTATGATGATGGACTGGACTCACGCTCATCCCGAATGGACCGACCGCCTCAAGGACGCGGTTCGCGATCCCGAGCAGTTCGAGCTGGTCGTCGAGGCCATAGCGCAAGAAATGAAGCGGCCTCACTGACCGCGGCAGATCCCAAAGGAGGCCCGGCGAAAGCCGGGCTCAGACTGCTGACAAACCCCGTCATTTTTGGCGGGGTTTTGTTTTATGGACCTGACGTCGTTGAGGATTTCGGTGTCAGGGCGTTTTGTCGGTGGGTTGCCGGTCGGCGCGGCGGCGGTGTTGTGGCCTCAGGCGAAGGCCGGTTTGCGCTTCGGCGAGAGGCAGAGGGCGATCTTCTTGATGTTCTGGGCACTCGCGGCGAGGAGGCACTGGACGCGCACGCGGGTCAGACTTCGGTATCGCGCATAGCGATGGCCGTGGAGTTGCTTGGCGTCGGCGAAGGAGCGCTCCACCGTCTCCTTGCGGCGGCGGTAGATTGCCTTTCCCCATGGGGTCAGCCGGTTGGCGTCGTTGCGCTCTCGGGCGTCCTGCCAGACATGGCGGGTAATCGTACGCTGGGCCTTGGCGTTCGTGGTGCAGGAGGCAAGGAGCGGGCAGTCGCGGCAGATGTCGGGATCGGACTTGTAGTGGCGGTAGCCGGTACGGTCGGTGGTGGCGTAGGCCAGCAACTGGCCCTGCGGACAGCGGTAGGCGTCCGCTTGCACCTCGAAGATGAAGGCGCTCTTCCTCATCATGCCGGGCTTGGGCGGGGTCGGATTGCGATAGCCGGTGACGCCCCGGATGGCACGCTCCTCCAGCCCCTTGGCGATGCCCGGCGTGGCGTATCCGGCGTCGAGCCCGACCGCGCCGACCTGGAAGTCGAAGCGCCCCAGCTGGCGGTCGAGCCGGCCGAGATAGACGATCGAATCGTGCACGTTGGCCGGGGTCGCGAACGTGTCGGTGATGATGGCGTGGCGAGCGTCCACCGTGCGGTGATCGAGGTAGAAGAACCCCTTGGGCTTGCCGTCGCGCACCATGTAGCCGCTGTCGGGGTCGGTGCGCGAGACCTTGGTCTCCTTCTCCGGCGGCTGCCGCTCCTTCTCCTTCAGCGGCTTCTTTCCATGCGCGGCGCGATCCTCGTCGATCGCCGCGTCGAGATCGTCCCAGTAGTCGGCGCGCGACTTGGCCACCACCGCCAGGTCGAACCTCGCCTTGTTGGCGTTGGCCTTCAGATGCGTCGCGTCGGTGTAGAGCACCGTGCCGTCGACCAGGCCGGCGCGGATCGCCTGCTCGACGATCCGGTCGAAAATGCCCTGTGCGATCGTCTCGTCCTGGTAGCGCCGCCGCCGGTTCTGCGACAGCGTCGAGGCGTCGAACACCGCTTCCGTCAGCTTCAGGCGCAGGAACCAGCGATAGGCGACGTTGACCTCGATCTCGCGCACCAACTGCCGCTCCGAGCGGACCCCGAACAGGTAGCCCACGAACAGTGCCTTGAACATCAAGGTCGGATCGAGCGGCGGCCGGCCGTTGTCAGCGCAATAGAGCGGCGCCGTCAGGTCGTGGATGAAGGAAAAATCGATCACCCGGTCGATCTTGCGAAGCAGGTGGTCGGCCGGAACCAGCTGATCCAGCGTCACGATCTCAAGTGCAGTCTGTTCGGGGGCGGGTCGCTTCAACATGACCCAGTGAATCAAAAACCCCCGGCCAAAGCCAGGGGTTTGTCAGCAGTCTGGGCCCGGCGAAAGCCGGGCTTTTTTTATGCCCGCGGCGGGCGGTGCCCAACTCGGGGAGTTCGAGAGCAAAAGGACGGCCGGGACGGGTTTGAGCCCGTCCGGTCGAGAGAGAGCGCCGGGCGGGCTCGACCGTGTCCTGCTCTCCGAGGTTTCCTCCATGCTCCACTCCCTGATCCCCGCCGTCGAGCCTGCGGCCCCGCTTCGGCTCGCGCCCGAAGCAGTATCGGCCGCTGTCCTGCTCGCCGCCGAGCACCTCGTCCCCCATCTCGAGCAAGGCCGTCCGGTTGACGCAGCCACCCTGCGCGCCGCCATGGCGGTGGCCTTCGGCGCGTCCGACGCTGCCGGCACCTGGGACTGGAAAACGGCCTATGACGCCTGCGAAGTCGCGATGGTCCTGTTCCTGCGGAAATACGGAAAGGCGCTTTTCCGCAAAGCCGCTTTGCCGGCTTCACGTCTTTCCGCGCTGACCAAAGTCGCCAACCTTCTGCCGACGCACACGCGTCGCTCCGAGGAAGCGCAGGCTTTCCAGCAATTCTCGACGCCGGTCCCGCTCAGTCTTGCCGCCCTGACCGCGGCATCGCTGACTTCCACCGACCGCGTGCTGGAGCCTTCGGCCGGCACCGGCCTGCTTGCGATCCTCGCCGAGATCGCCGGTTCCGCGCTCATCCTCAACGAGATTGCCGACACGCGCGCCGATCTCCTCACGTCACTCTTTCCGGCCAGCCCTGTTACGCGCTTCGACGCCGCCCAGATCGACGATCACCTCGATCGGACGGCCGTTCCCAGCGTCATCATCATGAACCCGCCGTTTTCGGTGATGGCCAACGTCACCGGACGGATGGCCGACGCTGCCTATCGCCACGTCGCCTCGGCCCTGGCACGCCTTGCCGATGGCGGCCGCCTGGTCGCGATAACTGGCGCAAACTTCTCACCCGACGCCCGTGCGTGGCGCGACGCCTTTATCCGCCTGCAGGAGCGCGGACGGGTCGTTTTCACGGCCGCCGTCGCGGGCTCGGTCTATGCCAAGCATGGCACAACCATCGAGACGCGCCTGACCGTCATCGACAAGGCGCCGGCCGAGGACGCCATCCGCTTTCCGGACTCTCCCGGCCTCGCACCCGATGTCGCGACGTTGCTCGCATGGATCGACAAGCAGATTCCGGCCCGGTTGCCGGTATCGGTCCCTAAGACGATCGCCGATGCGCCTGGCGCGCCGCGCACCGTGCGTGGCTTTCTCGCCCGGGCCGCGTCCGCAGCCCCTGCGCGCCGCATGGCCCAGCCCGAAGGCGTGCCCCTCGACTATGAGACGATCGACTGGACGCCGCCGGAAGGCGGTCGCCTGTCGGATTCGATCTACGAGACCTATGCGCTCCAGTCGATCCGCATCCCCGACGCTCATCCGCATCCCACGAAGCTGGTGCAATCGGCCGCGATGGCGTCGGTCGCGCCGCCGAAGCCGAGCTACCGGCCGCTGCTCCCCACCCACATCGTCAGCGACGGCGTACTGTCCGACGCCCAGCTTGAGACGGTGATCTATGCCGGCGAGGCCCATGGCGACTATCTCGCCGGCGCCTGGACCGTGGACGAGACCTGCGACCTCGTCTTGGCCGCGCCGGACGAGGCGAAAAATGCCGTCCGCTTCCGCAAGGGCTTCATGCTCGGCGATGGCACCGGCGCCGGCAAAGGCCGCCAGTCTGCCGGGATCATCCTCGACAACTGGCTCCAGGGCCGGCGCAAGGCGGTCTGGATCTCCAAGTCGGACAAGCTGCTGGAGGACGCCCAGCGCGACTGGTCCGCACTCGGCATGGAGCGGCTGCTGGTCACGCCTCTGTCGCGCTTCCCCCAAGGCACCGCGATCCGTCTCGCGGAAGGCATCCTTTTCACCACCTATGCCACGCTACGGTCCGACGACCGCGGTGAGAAGCTTTCGCGGGTCAAGCAGATCGTCGAATGGTTGGGCTCCGATTTCGACGGAGTGATCCTTTTCGACGAAAGCCACGCCATGCAGAACGCCGGTGGCGGCAAGGGAGAACGGGGCGATGTGGCCCCGTCGCAGCAGGGCCGTGCGGGCTTGCGCCTCCAGCACGCGCTGCCGAACGCGCGCGTCGTGTACGTGTCGGCAACCGGTGCGACCACCGTCCACAATCTCGCCTATGCCCAGCGGCTCGGCCTCTGGGGCGGCGCGGATTTCCCCTTCGCCAACCGGGCCGAATTCGTCGAGGCGGTCGAGAATGGCGGCGTCGCGGCCATGGAGGTGCTGGCGCGCGATCTGCGCTCGCTTGGCCTTTATACCGCTCGGTCGCTCTCCTATGACGGCGTCGAATATGAGCTGCTCGAACACCAGCTCACGCCCGAGCAGACACGCATCTACGATGCCTATGCTGGCGCCTTCGCCATCATCCACAATCATCTCGACGCGGCGATGCAAGCCGCCAACATCACCGGCGACAGCGGCACGCTGAACCGGCAGGCGAAGTCGGCAGCACGCTCGGCCTTCGAGTCCGCGAAGCAGCGCTTCTTCGGCCATCTGCTGACCAGCATGAAAACCCCGACGCTGATCCGCTCGATCGAGCAGGACCTGGCCGATGGCCATTCGGCTGTGATCCAGATCGTCTCGACCGGCGAAGCGCTGATGGAACGGCGTCTCGCCGAGATCCCGACTGAGGAATGGAACGACGTCCGCGTGGACATCACACCCAGGGAGTATGTCCTGGACTACCTCGCGCATTCTTTCCCGGTGCAGCTTTACGAGCCGTTCACCGACAGCGAGGGCAATCTGTCGTCGCGTCCGGTCTACCGGGACGGCCGGCCCGTCGAGAGCCGCGAAGCCGCCGCACGGCGAGACGAGCTGATCGAACGGCTGGCGTCGCTGACGCCCGTGCCCGGCGCGCTCGACCAGATCGTCCAGCGTTTCGGCACCGACACAGTGGCCGAGGTGACGGGCCGCTCGCGCCGCGTGGTACGCAAGGGCGAACGCCTTGCCGTCGAGAACCGAGCTGCTTCCGCCAATCTCGCGGAAACAGCCGCATTCATGGACGACCAGAGGCGCGTACTCGTCTTCTCTGACGCTGGCGGCACCGGGCGCAGCTATCACGCCGATCTCGCGGCGCGGAACCAGCGCCTGCGCGTCCATTATCTGCTCGAACCGGGTTGGAAGGCCGACGCCGCCATCCAGGGCCTTGGCCGCACCAACCGAACGAACCAGGCGCAGCCTCCACTCTTCCGGCCGATCGCCACCGACGTGAAGGCCGAGAAGCGCTTCCTCTCGACCATCGCGCGCCGGCTCGACACGCTCGGCGCGATCACACGTGGCCAGCGCCAGACCGGTGGACAGGGCCTGTTCCGACCCGAGGACAATCTGGAATCGCACTATGCGCGCGATGCGCTCCGCCAGCTCTATCTCCTTCTGGTGCGCGGCAAGGTCGACGGCTGCTCGCTCAACCGCTTCGAGTCCGCCACCGGCCTGAAGCTGATGGACGACAACGGTATCAAGGACGAGCTGCCGCCGATCACCACCTTCCTGAACCGGCTCCTGGCGTTGACCATCGATCTGCAGGGCGTGCTCTTCACGGCGTTCGAGCAGCTCCTCACCACTAAGATCGAGGGCGCCATCCGCAGCGGCGTTTATGATCTCGGATTGGAGACGCTGCAGGCCGAGAGCTTTATCGTAACGGACAGCCAGGTGATCCACACGCATCCGGGCACCGGCGCCGAGACGCGGCTGCTAACCATCGCGCGGCGCGAGCGCAATCGCCCTACCACGCTCGACATGGCGATCGACCATCTCGCCGATCCCCGCGCGCAGCTCCTCGTCAACGGCCGATCCGGCCGGGCCGCTGTGCAGATCCCAGCGCCATCCATGATGCTCGACGATGGTGAGATCGAACGGCGCGTCTGCCTGATCCGGCCGATGGAGCAGCACTACGCGCCGCTGCGCATGTTGGACGAGAGCCATTGGGAGGAAGTCGACCGTCCCACCTTCGCAGCCGCCTGGGGAGCCGAGCTGGCCGAGGTGCCGGAGTTTTCCGACAGCATCATCCACATCGTCGCCGGTCTGCTACTGCCGATCTGGAAGCGGTTGCCCAACGAGTCAACGCGAGTCTATCGGCTCCAGACCGACGCCGGCGAGCGCATCATCGGTCGCCGCGTCTCGCCCGCCTGGGCCGCAAACGCCGGCGCCATGGGCGCCAGCACCCTGACGCCAGAAGCCGCCTTCACGGCGCTGATCGACGGCACGACCACCCTCGATGTCAGTGAGGGTATGCAGTTGCGCCGCGCCCGTGTGATGGGGACCAACCGCATCGAACTATCGGGCTTCACCGACGCGATGCGTGATCGGCTGCGCGCCTATGGCCTCTTCAGCGAGATCATCTCATGGAAGCTGCGCTTCTTCGTGCCCGTTGATGCATCAGGGCCCGCCATCCTCGCCAAGCTACTGGACACCTTCCCCGTTGCGCGCATCTCCGGGCGGGAGGCTGCGTGATGGCCAGGCAGGACGCTTCCGACCTTGCGCACAGTCTCGGTCGACAGGCCGAGGCGGTGTGCCGGCACTATCTCTCCAGCGGACGTCGCGAGGGCCGCTACTGGTTGGTCGGCGACGTGCGCAACACGCCGGGCCGCTCGATGTATGTCCGGCTGAAGGATTCATCGAAGGGCGTCGCAGGCAAATGGACCGACGCCGCCACCGGCGAGCATGGCGATCTCCTCGACGTTATTCGTGAAAGCTGCGGCCTGATCGACTTCAAGGACGTGGCCGAAGAGGCACGGACCTTTCTCAGCATGCCGCCGCCGGAACCGGAGCCACGATCGCACGAGCGTCGGAGCCCCGCGCCGAGCGGCTCGCCGGAAGCGGTGCGGCGTCTCATCGGGATGTCGCAGCCGATAGCGGGCACAATCGTGCAAGCGTATTTACGGGAACGCGGCATTACGGATTTACGCGGAACCGGAAGCCTCCGCTTCCATCCGCGCTGCTATTATCGGCCCGACGAGCATTCGCCGACCGAGACATGGCCGGCGATGATCGCCGCCGTCACCGATCTCGACAGCAAGATCACGGGCGCGCACCGAACCTGGCTCGATCCCCGATCGCGCGACAAGGCGCCGATCGACACGCCGAGGCGAGCCATGGGCGACCTGCTCGGCAACGCGGTGCGCTTCGGCATCGGCGGCGAGGTCATGGCGGCCGGCGAAGGCATCGAGACCGTCCTGTCGCTCCGACAGGTGCTTCCCGACATGCCGATGCTGGCGGCGCTCTCGGCAGCACATCTCGCCGCCACCCTGTTCCCCGATACGCTGCGACGGCTCTACATCGTGCGCGACAATGATCCGGCCGGTGACGGTGCGCGTGACAGCTTGATCGAACGGGCCAACGCCGTCGGGATCGAGGCGATTGTCATCTCGCCGGCGCTCAGCGACTTCAACGAGGATCTCCGCACCCTCGGCATCGAGCATCTCCGGCAGCAGTCGCGGATGCAGATTGCACCCCAGGATGTCGCAAGGTTCATGGCGCTGGCGGGATAGCCCGGCACGGGAGACCGACAATGGCGGTGCGTCGTCGTGCTCGCAGATGCACCAACCGTCGGAGGGGGACCGCGCCTCGGCCTTCGAGAGGGCGATCGGCCAGCAAACGGGCCTGCCCAACAATGGCTGCGGCTGACGATTTTCCGGCGGCGCGTGCCGCGCCTTTCCATCGCGAGACAAAATCGCCGGCCTCCGCCATCCTCCGCTGACGCTCCGGCCCTGCGCCTTGCTCCGGGTGCAGGGCCGGCCCGCCCGCCGGCTTTCGTCGCCATGAAGGCCGCGACGGTCGCGGTCCATCCGACGGAGCATCCCATGAGCGAGCACGACGACTTCGAACCGCATCAGGCCTCATCACCGACCGACCATGTCCTCACCGAGCTTCAGCTCCACGGCTACCGTCCCTTCGAGGATGAACCCGACCAGCGACTCCTCCCGGACGGCAATGCGGTTGCAGGCGCCATCGCCGACATCTTCGACGCCCTGATCGGAACGCTGGAGGACACTCGCCTCGAACCCGACCTCGACGATCTCCTCTGGTCGACGGTCAACGTCTTTCACCGCGCCACCGACCGGATCGCGCGCGAACTCGACGACAACGAGCAGGCGCAACGCCGCGGGCAACGTGAACAGGACGGCAGCGAGGTAAAGGCCGTCGAGCTCGAGCGCCACATCGCCGAAGGCCAAACTCTGATCGAACGTCAGAACGCCTTCGAACTGATGCGCGACCAGGCGGCCGAACATTACGAACGCCACGTCGGCAAAACCTGGCTTCCGCGCAGCGGGTCAAGGGTCAACCACCGCAATCTTACGTCGGCGATGATCGACAGCCGCGACTTCCTGGCAGCGAAGCGGCGCGCCGAGCAGACGATCCTTCTTCCGCCTGGTCCGAAGATCCTCGTCACCGGCGGCCTCGACTTCAACGATCACCGGCTGATCTGGGCCAAGCTCGATCAGGTGCTCGAAAAGCACCCGGACATGGTGCTGATGCACGGCAAGTCGCCGAAGGGCGCCGAGAAGATCGCATCGCTTTGGGCGACGAACCGGAACGTGCCGCAGATCGGTTTCGCACCGGACTGGACGAAGCACGGCCGCGCAGCGCCGTTCAAGCGCAACGACGAGATGCTGGAAGTTCTGCCCAAGGGCGTGATGCACTTCCCCGGCACCGGCATCAACGACAACCTCGCCGACAAGGCCAAGAAGCTCGGCATTCCCGTCTGGAAATTCGGTGGCGCGTAAGCGCCGCCGCCACTGTTCACTCGGAGGCCGGAAAGCTATAGAATCGCGCCGATGGCCACGCCATTGCAAAACACCCAATGCGCGAAGTGGTCAGATGAGCAGCTTGCAAGAAATCCGGAACGAATACGAAAAACTTACCGGCCTGTCGGCCGACGCTGACGGAAATGCGAAGCGGCGCCGAGGCTATGATTTCGAACGACTGTTGAACAAGCTCTTTGTTCACGACGATCTAGAGCCCCGCACCGGATTCAAGCCTGCGGGCGAGCAGATCGACGGTTCGTTATATCTCGACGGGCGAATCTACCTCCTCGAAGCCAAATGGCATGCGGACCCGCTGCCCGCATCGACGCTGTATCAGTTCAAGGGCAAGGTCGACGGCAAGCTTGCCGGCACCATAGGCATCTTTATCTCGATGTCTGGCTATGCCGAAGATGCGGTCGATGCGCTCATTCTCGGCAAGGCGCTCAACATCGTCCTGCTCGACCAACGAGACATGGACGCGGCGATCGTCCGCGGTAGCGGCTTCAAGAACGTGCTGAAGCTCAAGCTTCGCAAGGCAGCCGAGGAAGGTGCAATCTACTTCCCGATGGAAGGAAAACTCGTCACAGCCGAAAAGACCAGCACGGTCGAAATCGACCTTTTGCGCTACGACCACGCCACTGGTGACGTCATAGCGACCCAGCCCGCACAACCCGCCGCAGCGGACCTGTTGATCGTTTGCGAGGGCGATTCCGATCGTGTGGTCATTGCTACGCTCGCCGAACGCATCCTTGCCACCGCCGGCTCAGGACGCTCTATCAAAATCCTGACCGCCATGGGGAAAGTCACCATTCCGCGGGTCGCCAATGCAATGTGGAACACCTTCCACTCGGAATCGAAGGTGTTGATCGTAGTCGACGGCGACAACGACCCAACCGGCACGGCCACAATGCTTGGTAAGGGGCTGGAGTTCGAAGAGTGGATCGCCGCGATCCCCAACCCATCGATCGAAACCTGGCTCAACCTCGATCTTGAAACACTACGTCGCCGGGGGGGCAAAATCGAGCAGTCCCGCAGAGCCGCCGAAACCCTCGACATCGAGGCGCTGCGGCAACGGGATGAGCAGTTCGCGAAGCTCTACAACGCTATCCTTGGAGCTTGATCGCTTCCGCGCTCCACACGAAAGACTACCTCGGGATCTCGGCCTGAAAGTTCGGCGGCGGGTTATTGCGACACGACTTCAAACAACTGATCGCAATCTGGAAAGGTCGGCCCAAAGATGAAGTCTCACCGACAGGAGGCGTATCCGGATCTTGACCACATTCAACTTGCCGCGCGCGATGCGCCGCTAATCATCGCATGGCCATCGCCCGGGCTCCCCGGAGGGATGATCCAATTCAACCAACCCGATGAATGGCGACGGTTCATCATCGGCCTCGGCATCGACGCCCGCATACCCGACATCGTCCAGTTCAAATTCAGACGCGCGCAGGCGCTCTATCTTCTCGGCTGGATCGATCTCGATGTGCTGAAGGCCGGCGAGCTCGCGGCGCTCATCGCCCTGGAGCTGACGCTGATGGACAGGTACGGCGGCCAGATTCCGAAAAAGAAGCGCTCGTTCGCCACGCTGCTGAAGCACTTGGTCGATGTCGACGGCCTCGACGACACGCGCATCCCGATGATCGTCCGCACCGGCGGCACCGCGATCGGCTTCGTCACCGGCGCGTCCAAGCCAAGCCTTAACCAACGCCGCAACGGCATGGCCCATGGCGATCCGTTCGACGGTTTACCGGTCGGCGGGCTGCTCGAGTTG
>CAJQNW010000272.1 GCA_905479765.1 uncultured Tepidamorphus sp.
TTCCACCTGCGGCACGCCGCGCGGCGCCGGGGGGATGCCCACAAGATCGAACTGGCCGAGCATCTTGTTGTCGGCCGCCATTTCCCGCTCGCCCTGGAAGACGCGGATCGTCACCGCCGACTGATTGTCTTCAGCCGTGGAGAAGGTTTGCGACTTCTTGGTCGGGATCGTCGTATTGCGGTCGATAAGGCGGGTGAAGACGCCGCCAAGCGTTTCGATGCCGAGCGACAGCGGGGTCACGTCGAGCAGCAACACGTCCTTGACGTCGCCCTGCAGAACGCCGGCCTGAATGGCAGCGCCCATGGCCACAACCTCATCCGGGTTGACGCCCTTGTGCGGCTCCTTGCCGAAGAACTGCTTCACCACGTCATGGACCTTCGGCATGCGGGTCATGCCGCCGACCAGGACAACCTCGTCGATCTCGCCGGCCGTCAGGCCCGCATCCTTCAGCGCCGCCTTGCAGGGCGCGACCGTCTTCTGCACCAGATCGTCCACCAGCGCTTCGAACTTAGCGCGGGTGAGCTTCATGGTCAGATGCTTCGGACCGGTCTGATCGGCGGTGATGAACGGCAGGTTGATCTCGGTCTGGGTGGCGCTCGACAGCTCGATCTTGGCCTTCTCGGCGGCTTCCTTCAGCCGCTGCAGCGCCAGCTTGTCGCCGCGCAGGTCGATGCCCTGTTCCTTCTTGAACTCGTCGGCCAGGTAGCTGACCAGGCGCATGTCGAAGTCCTCGCCGCCGAGGAACGTGTCGCCGTTGGTCGACTTCACCTCGAAGACGCCGTCGCCGATCTCCAGCACCGACACGTCGAAGGTGCCGCCGCCGAGGTCGTAGACCGCGATGGTCTTGCCGTCCTTCTTGTCGAGACCGTAGGCAAGCGCCGCCGCCGTCGGCTCGTTGATGATGCGCAGCACCTCGAGGCCCGCGATCTTGCCGGCGTCCTTGGTGGCCTGGCGCTGGGCGTCGTTGAAGTAGGCGGGAACCGTGATGACGGCCTGCTCGACCTTGTCGCCGAGGAAGGATTCGGCCGTTTCCTTCATTTTCTGAAGGATGAAGGCGGAGATCTGCGAGGGAGAATATTTCTCGCCGCGGCTTTCCACCCAGGCGTCGCCGTTGCCGGCCTTGACGATCTCGTAGGGCACCAGGCCCTTGTCCTTCTCGGTCATCGGGTCGTCGTAGGTACGGCCGATGAGGCGCTTGATGGCGAAGAAGGTGTTTTCCGGATTGGTCACCGCCTGGCGCTTAGCAGGCTGTCCGACGAGGCGCTCGCCGTCCTCGGTGAAGGCGACCATCGAAGGCGTCGTACGCGCGCCTTCGGCATTCTCGATGACCTTGGGGGTGGACCCCTCCATGACGGCGACGCACGAATTGGTGGTGCCGAGGTCGATACCGATTACTTTACCCATTTTCGAACCTCTTCTTTCCGGCAGGCCGCCGGAGCCCTCGTCACGAGGCACTCCTGACCCGGACCTCCGATTTATACGGGGTCACGGAACGGCCCCCACGAACAATGGAGTTTTGCCCCGCCGCGAAGCGGGGAACTGTTCGGCGCTGATATAAGGAGAGCGCGGGGAAGCCGCAAGGCACCTGCCCCATTGCCCGCGAGATTGTTTGAAACGGCCAGATTATTCTGAACCGGGTTGACGTGTCCGGCCGATTAAACACGATGGCGCACGAAACGACCTGACGGTACATCCTTAACGTACCCCTCAACCGGAGTCTTCATGGATACCGACGAGTTCCGCCAGCGCGGTCATGCGCTGATCGACAGGATCGCAGACTATTGGGACGGCATCGAGGACCGGCCGGTTCGCTCGAAGGTCCGGCCCGGCGATATCATCGCCGCCTTGCCGGCGGAGGCACCGGAAAGGCCTGAGGGATTTGACCGGATCCTCGCCGATTTTGATTCGATTCTCGATCCGGGACTGACCAATTGGGCGCATCCGCGGTTCTTTGCGTATTTTCCCGCCAACATCAGCCCGCCTGCGGTACTCGGGGAGGTTCTGGCCGCCGGTCTCGGGCAGCAGGCGATGCTGTGGGAGACGTCGCCGGCGGCCAACGAGCTGGAAGCCGTCACCATGGCCTGGCTGGGCAAGGCGATCGGCCTGCCCGAGGGGTTCGAGGGCACGATTCAGGACTCGGCTTCCACGGCGACCCTCTGTGCATTGCTGGCGGCGCGCGAAAAGGCGCTCGGCTGGACCGGCAATACCGAGGGCCTGGCGGCCAGGCAGCCGCTTATGGTTTATGCATCCGCCGAAGCGCATTCCTCGATCGACAAGGCCGGACGGATCGCCGGCTTCGGCGACGCCGGCCTCCGCCACGTGCCGACGGACGCGAATTTCCGCATGATGCCGGATGCGCTCGAAGCCATGATTAAGGAGGACAAGGCGGCCGGCCGTCTGCCCGCCGCGATCGTCGCCTCGATCGGGGCGACCGGCATCGGCGCCGTCGATCCGGTCCGGGAGATCGCCGCGGTCGCGGCCCGGCACGGCGTCTACCTGCATGTCGATGCGGCCTGGGCCGGATCGGCGCTGGTCTGTCCGGAGTTCCAGCATCTGGCCGACGGCGTGGAGGGTGCCGACTCGCTGGTTTTCAATCCGCACAAGTGGATGGGCGTCAATTTCGACTGCTCGGCGCATTTCGTGAAGGACCCCCAGATACTGCGCAAGGCCCTGTCGATCCTGCCCGCCTATCTGGTCTCGGAGGGCAGCGGCGCGGGACCGGAGTATCGCGACTGGACGATTCCGCTCGGCCGCCGCTTCCGGGCGCTGAAGCTGTGGTTCGCGCTCAGGAACATCGGGCTGGAGGCGATCCGCGGCATGATCCGCAACCATGTCGCCTGGGCCGAGGAGTTCGAGGGGCTCGTGACGGGCGAACCGGATTATGCGCTGGCCGCGCCCCGCAGCCTCGCCCTCGTGGTGTTCCGGTTCGCGCCTGCCGGCGTCGACGGGGACGCGCTGGATGCCCTCAACGACCGCCTGATCGCCACGGTCAACGAGACCGGCTTTACCTATCTGACCCGCACGCTGGTCAAGGGCCGGGTCGCAGTGCGCCTGTCGATCGGCAACCTGATGACGGAACGCCGCCATGTGCTGGAAGCCTGGGATCACATTCGCGAGGTCGCGCGCGGCCTTTCCGGCAACGATGACTAACCAGATCGAGATCGCGCCTGGCTGCCGCTACGTGCCGGGCTTTTTCGACCGGGCGGCGCAGGAGGCGCTGATCGGCGCGTTGCGCGATGTCGTGGCCGCGGCGCCGTTCTATACCCCGTGCATGCCGCGTACCGGCAAGCCGTTCTCGGTTGCCATGACCAATTGCGGGCCGCTCGGCTGGGTCGCGGACAAGGATGGCGGCTATCGCTACCAGGCCACCCATCCCGAGACGGGAGAGCCCTGGCCGCCGATACCGGAGATGCTGCTTGAGGCGTGGGAGCGGCTGGCCGCCTATCCGCATCCGCCGGAGGCCTGTCTCGTCAACTACTACCGCCCGAACGCAAAGATGGGGCTACACCGCGACGAGGACGAAGCGGATTTCGACGCATCCGTAGTGTCGCTGTCGCTTGGCGACACGGCGGTGTTCCGGGTCGGCGGGACGGCGCGCAAGGCGCCGACCCGCTCGATCCGGCTTGCCTCCGGCGATGCAGTGGTACTGGGCGGCGAAAGCAGGCTCGCCTATCACGGCATCGACCGGATTCTCGCCGGCTCGTCGACGAGCCTCGCCGGCTGGCTGCCGGACGGCGGCCGCATCAACCTGACGCTTCGGCGGGTCACGCGGCCGTAGCCGGGACCCGACCTCGGCCGATCATCCGGCGACCGTCGGCGCCTTCTTGATCTCGTCGGCCGACATCTCGGCGACCAGCGTTCCGTTCTGTTCGAGGATGATCCGCGCGGCGGGAATCGCCACTTCGCGGGTAAACAGGCCGAACAGCCCGCCGACCTTGGCGCGCACCTCGGTGACCGCGCCGGTCTGATCGATCATGACCTCGCTGACGGTGCCGACCTTGGTGCCGTCGATCGCTGCGATCGGCTTGCCGACCCATTCGATCGCCGCGCCGGAGCCGACCGGCTCACTCGTCTGCGCGGTTGCGGCGGCTTCGCCGAGCGTGTTGCGTTCGGGCTCCGCAGTGCCGGCGCTGGTCTCAGCTTCGATCTGCTGTTCGATCGCCTGATTGGGGTTGGCCGCATTCGGCGTCTCACCGCTGGTCTGGGCGATGGCGCCGCCGCCGGCAAGCGCGGTCGATACGACGAGGACGGGCAGGAATCTGGTGATGATCATCGTTTGGTCTCCCCTGTTTTGGATGCGGGCGTCAACGCTCCCGCCCGATCAGAGGTTCCCGAATTTGTGGCCGGATCGCGCCGGATCGTGATTGTTACGGCGAAAGTGATCGGGATCGTCAAATGACCGCGCGATCGGCACGATGCCGCCGGATTCCGTCCATCCGGCCGCCACGCTTCACAACAAAACCGGCGGATGTCCGAGACACCCGCCGGAAGGCAATTCAGGCCGCGTCCGGGCTCTTACTTTCGCCGCACGACCGTCAGCTTGACGCAGCCGATCGCGACGCCGTCATTATTGGATTCCGCCGCGCGGAGTTTCCAGGTTCCCGCCGACGGCAGCCCGGCAAGGTCCGCGAGCACGCCCTGCCGCGGTTGGAAAGTTCCCGCGAACGGAGGATTCTGGTTGACGATCGAGCCCGCGGCCCGGTCGTCGAACACCATTGGCGTGCCGCTGCAATCGTTGGCTCCCGTCCCGAAATGATCCGCACTGTCATCACCGATTCTTCTGAACAGCGGAATTTCCCGGCCGTTCGGCGCGATCAGCGAAAACGTCACGTCGCTGGGGTCGTTGTGATCGGCGCGAATCTGCGGGATCGCGTAGGCCATCTTTCCGCCGTCTGGAACGACGATCGGTATGTCGACGAATCCATCCGCGACAAAGGGAACGGCGATATTGCCAGTCGAGAAGGTTTCGGTCACGGCACCGCCGCTGACCACTTTGGACTTCGCCTTGTCCTTGTTGTTCTTGGTCTTTTTGTCCGTGCTCGATGTGGTGCCGAGAGCCTTGAGCTTGCCGCCCGGCTTGTAGGCGGCATAGGCGGTGAGCTTCACGGTCTTCGTCTTGCCGGCTTTCAGCTTGCCGAAATTGCAATCGGCGGCGCCCATGACGGTCTGGCAGTTCTTGCCCCTTGCCCTGGTGAATTTCAGCCCGGGCACGTGCGGGATGGCGAAGAACGCGTCATCAGCATCGTTGCCGTTCGCGGAGACCTCGAACGCGAACACGCCTTTCTTGCCGAGCTTCAGCTTCTTCGGCGCCTTGACGATCTCGACGTGCAGGTCCGCGGCTTCCGGCATCGAATTGATCCGCCCGGCGAAAACATCGGGTTGATAAGGCGATTCAGCCCCGCCTTTCTGATTGACCATGAACGTCGAGGTGAATGTCGAGCCCGTTCCGGCGATCTGGTCGTAGGCGCCGGTGAATCCCTGCGCTCCGCGCCAATCGTATGGCGAAATCACCGGCGAGTTGTGGGACATCTGGAAGCTCTTGTTGAGCTTGTATTTTTTGCCCTTCTTGCCGGTCAGTTCGCCGAGACGCCCGCGCCGATGGAACACCTGATTGTCTGCAGGATCGTGGCTTTCGCTGTAGTAGCCGATCATCAGCTTGCCGTTCTCGTCGAATGCGATTGACGGTGTGAACTGGGTGCCGTCCTTGTCGTCGTTGACGCGCTTCGGTGCCGACCAGGATTTGCCGCCATTGGTCGACTTCACCATGAGGATATCGCCATTGTCGTCGAGCGGATTTCCCGGCGTCGGATCGTCGTTGTAGACGACGTAGAGCTGTCCGCCGTTCTTGCCGGGATTGATGGCGACGTGCGGGAAGCCGAGGCGATGCGACCCCTCTCCCGCCCCGTCCAAGGCGCCCAGAAACCCGGTCCCCTTCAAATCGGCGACGACGATTTCCGGTCCGAAGGTCACGCCCTTGTCGAGCGAGCGGCGCAGGAACAGCTTGCCGTCGCCGCTCAGGCCGTCGGCCGCGTCGCCGGCGAAATAGAACACGTAGACCTCGTGTTTCGGCCCGATGACGATGTTGCAGCCGAAACCCTTTGGCGCGATCAGCATCCCGCCGGCCGGGGTGAAGCTTGCGCCGTTGTTGGTCGAGCGGGTCACGCGCACGCCGTAAGGGCCGGCTTGATCGTCCGACCAGCACACGTAGATCCTGCCGTTCCCCGAGCCGTTGACGTTGTCCACGCCGATCCATGGCCTGTAGAGGCGGTCGCCGGTCATCGCGGCATCGACCGGTGAGCCGAACGAGTGCCCCTTGTTGTTCGATTTGAAGACAAGGAGTTTTTCACTGTCGAGACTGGGCACGGCCAGGTAGATGCGCTTCTTCTTTTCGCCGTATGCGAGAACCGGTCCAAAATAATCGCCGTCCGCCGTGTCGGGCAGCTCTCCCGCGTCCGTCCAGCTTTTCCCACCGTTCGATGACCAGGCATAGCCGATCCCGTGCTGTTGGGACGCCGGTATTGCCAACGTTGGTTTGTTGCCCGCCGCCGCCGCGCTGCCGGCGGGATCGGACAGCAGAAGGGGTCCGCCCACCCCGGTATCGCTGAACGCGGCAACCAGCTTGCCGCCGCCGAGGTCGAGGACCGACGTACCACTCTGGTAGGTCAGGGGATCTGAATCGGTGCCCGGGTTGTTCACCGACTTTGTCGGCAGCATCTGCGGGCCGTCAGCGCTTGCCGTTATCGAGCCGGCAGTGATCAAAGCTGTACCGATTATCAGCGCAGCGACGGTGTTGAGGGTTCGGAATTTGCTGAAATACATGGACTATATGCTCCGCCTGATACCAACATATGCGTGGTTAGCCGGCACCTTACTTGGCGGTACCTAGGGGTGCCAGACCTGCTTGGTTTCAGTTGTTTCAGGCGCGCCATCGGCCCAGCCCGCGAAGCAAGCCTCTCGAAATCAGGGCAAATGTAGGCAATTCGGACAGGACAAACGAAAGCGATGTCGGCTTGGCAGACGGCGGTCAGCCAGATGGGGCCGTCATCCAGCCGATCGCGCCGCCCGAGGGATCCTGCAGCATCGCGATGCGACCGATGCCCGGCACGTCGAATGCCGTGCTCAAGGCCGTGGTGACGGAGATAAACCGATCCGGCCAACGGCACCCGTGCCGTAGGGTCTGCGTCAGCGCGTCACAAGCGCCGCTTCCGGCGAGCCGGTGAAGAATAGCAGTACAATCCCGAGGATTGCCGCCGCCAGGGCGGTGGAAACGACAAGAACGAACCAGACGGGGCGGCCGGGCCGCCCCTGACGGGCTTCCTCTGCCGATTCCGTAATCCGAGGTTCCACATTTCGTGGGTGGGGGCGGACAGGATCAGGGTTTGGGTGACTCATAATTCCCTCGCTTGGGTTGGAATGAGTCAACGCGAACCCGGCAAACTGGTTCCGCCAGTCTGAGGTCTGTCTCAGGCGGTTTTATCGATATGCTGAGCTTCGTCGGAAACCGTTTCCGACTTGGCACCAGGCTTCGGCCCGCCCTTCGAGACGCCGACCATCGCCGGACGAAGGCAGCGCTCGCCGATCTTGTAGCCGGACTGCACGACCTGCACGACGGTGCCCGACGGCACGCTCTCGTCCGGCACCTCGAACATCGCCTGGTGATAGTTCGGATCGAACCGCTCGCCCTCGGGCGCGACGCGGGTGACGCCGTGCTTTTCCAGCGTCTTGAGCAATTCCCGCTCGGTCATCTCGACGCCGTCGAGCAGGCCGATCAGCACGTTGTCGGCGGTCTCGCGAGATTCCCCGCTGACCGTTTCCAGCGCCCGGCGCATGTTGTCACCGACACCGAGCAGGTCGTGCGCGAAGCGCGAGATGGCATACTGGCCGGCCTCCTTCACTTCGCGTTCGGCACGCTTGCGGATGTTTTCCATCTCGGCGGCGGCCCGCAGCAAGCGGTCGCGCAAATCCGCGTTTTCGCTTTTCAGCGCCTCGTGCGGATCGGCCTCAGGCGTTTCGATTTCGGCTTCCACCACGTGTTCCGGCCGAAATTCGGCCTCGGCGTTTTCGTTCGCGGCGGCGTTCTGTCTGGTTTCGTCGCTCATCTTGTCCTCGGGCATGGCGGTAATACGAGAAATCCTTTGGAGCCTTTTCCGGTCGGGTGAAAACACCTGATCGACAAGAAATGGTACCGGATTAAGTGCTTGAGCAATTTCCTTTCGTTCGGATCGCTACGGTCTGAACGGGAAATGCTCCGGGGTCCGCCCCGATATCAGGGCTGCGGGCGGAAAAATCAACCATTCAGGATTACTTTGGGGTCGGAAGCTCAATCGAGCAGGCGGCTGACCAGCTGCGCGGTGTAGTCGACCACGGGTACGATTCGCGCATAGTTGAGCCGAGTCGGGCCGATGACGCCGAGCACGCCGACGATCTTGTCGTTGGAGTCGCGATAGGGTGCCGCCACCACCGAGGATCCCGACAGAGAGAATAGCTTGTTTTCCGAGCCGATGAAGATGCGCACACCATCGGCGCGCTCGGCATGGCCGAGCAACTCGATGATATCGTTCTTCTTTTCCAGATCGTCGAATAACAGGCGGATCCGTTCAAGAT
The DNA here is from genome assembly GCA_905479765.1 of uncultured Tepidamorphus sp. GTDB lineage: Bacteria > Pseudomonadota > Alphaproteobacteria > Rhizobiales > Tepidamorphaceae > Microbaculum. The sequence goes on from CAJQNW010000272.1 coordinate 8,605, forward strand.
CCTCGAGCGCGTGCAGATCATCGAGCAGATTGGACTGGCCGCGCACGATCAGCATGCGCGGGCGGTCATCGGCAACGCCCGACCATGTGGCGAGCCCCGCCTCGACGACACGCCGGCTGAGCGTATCGAGCTCGGCCTCCAGGGCGTTGCGGGTGCGGGCGATCTCCTCGCGCACTTCCGTCAGCATGCGGCCCTGCACCCGGGCGTTCAGGTAGTTGCCGGCCTCGACGAGCGCGGACGGAGGGATGTCCTCGTCGATCTCGACGACCCGGTTTTCCACAGACCCGTCGTCGCCGACCAGGATGATCAGCACCCGGCGCGGCTCCAGGCGCACGAATTCGATGTGGCGGATCCGCATGTCGGATTTGCTCGCCAGCACGAGGCCCGCGCCGCGCGACAGCCCCGACAGCAGGCTGGAGGTCTGGTCGAGCACCTTCTCCACTGACTGGCGTTGCGATTGAGGCCCGAGACGATCCTCCATCGACCGGCGCTCGCTTGTCGACAGATCGCCGACTTCCAGCAGCGCATCGACGAAGAACCGCAAACCCAGTTCGGTCGGCAGCCGTCCCGCACTCGTATGCGGGGCGTAGATCAGGCCGAGCACCTCCAGATCGCTCATCACGTTGCGGACCGACGCCGGCGACAGCGACATCTGCAGCGTCCGCGCGAGGTTGCGCGATCCGACCGGCTCGCCCGTTTCCAGATAGGATTCGACGATGCTGCGGAAAATTTCGCGCGAACGGGCGTTGAGCTCGGCGAGCCCGGATTTACTCAGTCCCGTTTCGGGTGTCTTGGCGCCCGGCGGGCGTACGTCGTTCATGGCAAACCATTATGTGCGGTGCCGGTGGCAGGGCGTCAAGGCGGCACCTTCCTTTGGACAGGGTGGCGGAGGCGCTGCGAAGCAGCTAGAAACCGCCCGATACGGGCCGCGCTGCAAGGCCCCACACGGAGAGATGAATGCGACCTTCCAAACGTGCGCCAGACGAATTGCGCCCTGTCCGAATCGAACGCGGCGTGTCGCGCCACGCGGAAGGCTCCTGCCTCGTTCGCTTCGGCGATACCGAGGTGCTGTGCATGGCAAGCCTCGAGGACAAGGTGCCGGGCTGGCTGCGCGGCGCCGGGCGCGGCTGGGTGACGGCCGAATACGGCATGCTGCCGCGCGCCACCAATGAGCGTATGCGCCGCGAGGCATCGTCCGGCAAGCAGTCCGGCCGGACGCTGGAAATCCAGCGGCTGATCGGCCGGTCGCTGCGCGCCGTCACCGATCTGGTGAAGCTTGGCGAGCGCCAGATCACCGTCGACTGCGACGTGCTGCAGGCCGACGGCGGCACCCGCACCGCCGCGATCACCGGCGGCTGGGTGGCCCTGCACGATTGCGTGCGCTGGATGATGGAGCGCGACATGATCGCTGTTAATCCGCTCGACGATCACGTCGCTGCCGTCTCCTGCGGCATCTATGCCGGCAACACGGTGCTCGACCTGGATTACCCGGAAGATTCCGAAGCCGGCACCGATGCCAATTTCGTCATCACCGGCGCTGGCAATCTCGTCGAGATACAGGCAAGCGCCGAGGGCGCCCCGTTCAGCGAGGACGAATTCGCCGCGATGCTTGGACTGGCGCGCCAGGGCATCGGCAAGCTCGTCGACCTGCAGAAACTGGCCATCGCATGAGTGGTCCCGCGCCATCGGCCGAAAGCCGTCGGCTTGCGCCCGGCCGGCTGGTGGTCGCGACGCACAATGCCGGCAAGCTGCGCGAGATCCGCGAGCTGTTGGCGCCATTCGGCTTCGACACCGTTTCTGCCGGCGAACTGGATCTTCCCGAGCCGGAGGAAACCGGTGTGACCTTTGAGGAAAACGCCGTTCTCAAGGCGCAGGCTGCCGCGAGTGCGGCCGATCTGCCGGCGCTGGCCGATGATTCCGGCCTGGCGGTCGATGCGCTCGACGGGGCGCCGGGCATCCATTCGGCCCGCTGGGCAGGCCCAGACCGCGATTTCGACCGCGCCATGCGAAATCTTGAGGAAGAACTTCAGAAGAAGTCTGCCACGGACCCGGACAAACGCACCGCCCGTTTTGTCGCCGCACTCGCGATCGCCTGGCCCGACGGTCATGTCGAGACCGTGCGCGGCGAAATCGAGGGCACGCTGGTCTGGCCGCCGCGCGGCGAGCGGGGATTCGGCTACGATCCCATGTTCCTGCCCGAGGGCTTCGATAGGACCTTCGGTGAAATGAGTGCCGAGGAAAAGCACGGCGGCGACCGGAACGATCCCGCCAATCCGCCCCTGTCGCATCGGGCCCGCGCCTTCGCGGCGCTGGTGGAGGCCCATGTCGAACCTTGAGCTGAACATCTCTCCGGCGGTGACATGCGAGGACGCGGATCTGGCGGCCAGCGCAGGCGGAGCCGGTTTCGGTGTCTACGTCCACTGGCCGTTCTGCGCGTCCAAATGCCCCTATTGCGACTTCAATTCCCATGTCCGCCGCGACATCGACCAGTCGCGCTATGCAGGGGCTTTGAAGGCCGAGATTGCCAACGCCGCGTCGATGGCGCCGGGGCGGTCAGTCCACTCGGTGTTCTTCGGCGGTGGCACGCCGTCGCTGATGGATCCCGAAACCGTGTCGACGGTAATCGACGCAATCCGGTCGCACTGGTCGGTGGTGCCTGATGTTGAAATCACGATGGAAGCCAATCCCTCAAGTGTTGAGGCCGGCCGGTTCCGGGCCTACCGCGAAGCCGGTGTCAATCGGGTTTCGCTTGGTGTCCAGGCGTTGAACGACGACATCCTGAAATTCCTTGGCCGCCTGCACAGCCGTGCTGAGGCGCTGGCCGCGCTGGAGGTCGCGCGGTCGACCTTCGACCGGGTGTCGTTCGACATGATCTACGCCAGGCCCGGCCAGACCCCGGCCGAATGGGCCCGCGAACTCGAAGAGGCCTGCGGTTTTGCCGGCGAGCATCTGTCGCTCTACCAACTCACCATCGAGCCCGATACCCCGTTCGCCGCCCTGCATGCGCGCGGCCGGCTGGTCGTGCCGGCCGAGGATGCGGCCCGCGATCTCTACGACGTGACGCTGGAGACGACCGATCGCCACGGACTGCCGGCATACGAAATCTCCAACCATGCCCGTCCGGGCGCGGAGTGCCGGCACAACATGGTCTACTGGCAGGCCGGCGAGTGGGCGGGCGTAGGGCCCGGTGCGCATGGCCGGCTCGATATCGATACCGGGCGCACGGCTCTTTCGACGCTGCGGGCGCCGGAACTCTGGCTCGCCAACGTCGAGCAATGCGGTCACGGGATCGAGGAAGCCTCGCCGTTATCGCCGGAAGAGGTGGCCGACGAGTACCTGGTCATGGGGCTCAGGCTGAGCGGCGGCGTCGATGCCGACCGCTACCGCGTGCTCGCCGGCAAGCCGTTCAATCCGGCGCGCATCGCCGATCTCGTCGGCTACGGCCTGATCGAGGAATTGCCCAACAAGCACCTCAGGGCAACGCTGTCGGGATTTGCCGTGCTCAACGCTGTCGTCGCCGACCTGGCGGCCTGACGCTGCCCGAAACCTAAACGGGCCTACCCTCCGGCGCGGAACGAATTGGGTGCCGGCTGGCGGATCTTGGCCGAGCCGCCCTCCACCTCGAGGATCGCAAGACCGCGCTGGTTCGTGCCGTTGGGCTGGAACCGGAAGATGCCGTCGACGCCGGAGAAACCGTCGGGATTGGTCAGCGTCTGGTCCGTGAAGCCGTTGGTGCCGCCGATGCGAGCCAGTGCGGCGGCTAGCGTCACCGCGTCGTAGGACAATGTCGCGTTGCGCGGTGGCACGACGCCGTAGCGGCCGCGGTATTTCTGGATGAATGCCTGCCAGCCCGCCGGATCGGGTCCGGGAAACCAGCCGCCGTTCAGGCCCGCGAGCCGCCACACCGCTTCATCGTTCCACTGGCCGGAACCGAGGAACTGGACCTGGCGGGAGGAAATCTTGGCGTTGGCGAGATCGGCCGTCAGCGCCGGCAGGACCGCGGCCCCCTCCGGGATCAGCACCGCGTCGGCCTGCGGGCTGGCTCCGCCGGCCACCTGCGCGAGTTGCCCGACGGCGGCCTTCATCGCTTCCGCCCCGGTGTCGTAGCGCACGATGGTCACCACCCGGCCGCCGCTGGCCGCCACCGACTGCTGCAGCGCCGCCTCGACGATCGACCCGTAGGCGTTCTGCGGCAGCAATGCCGCAAACGAGCGTTTGCCCTCGCGCGCGGCGTAGGAAACGATCCGGCTCACGTCGGTCTCGGGCAGGAAGCTCAGCAGGTAGACTCCCTGCGAGGCGACGTTTGCATCGGACGAAAACGCCAGCACCGGTATTCGCGCGGCCTTGGTGATGGGGGCCACAGCGTTCACTTCGGCTGCGAACAGCGGCCCGATGATCAGCTTGACGCCGCTGGCCACCGCCGTCTGCGCCGCCACGCTCGCGCCGTCGGGCGTGCCCTTGGTATCGAGCGGCACGAGCTGGATGTCGGCGGAGGGAATTTCGGACAGGGCCAGTTCTGCTGCGTTCTGCAGCGCCTTGGCGGTCGAGCCGGCGTTGCCGGTCGCCGTCAGCGGCAGCAGCAGGCCGATCTTGATGGAGCCCGTTCCGATCGCGCCCGCGTCGGTTCCTGTATCGGTGCCGAGCCCGGTCGACGGTGAAAAGCCTTGCCCGCAGGCCGTGAGAACGACGAGTGTCGCGGCGATGGCAAGTCCGGTGGCAGCCCGCCGCGAGATGGTGCCGCCGGTTGCGGCGGCCCGATTCAGATACGCAAACACTGTACGCGAGTCCCTTTCGCGAAATCCCCCGCTACCGCGATCCGGCTGGCAGCCGGTGGGTGCGATGTCCGTTAACTTGCCTGCAATGGTAGTTGCGACGGGCTTGGAATCAAAGCCTTGTTGTGCGGATGCTGTGGGAACCGCGCCGCATGTTAGGGTCTCCTGCCGGGACCGGTGCCCGCGTGAGCCCAATCGTACGGGACGTAAGAATGAGCAGGAAAGAGCCGGAAACGGCCGTGAGAAAACGTCCGTCCGAGACGGGACCGGACATGGCCTCCGTCGCCGCCGCGGTCCTCAACGTGCCGTCCGATCCGCCGGGCCTCTATGTCGTGGCAACGCCGATCGGCAACCTCGCCGACATCACGTTGCGGGCCTTGCGCATTCTCGCCCGCGCCGAAATCGTCGCCTGCGAGGACACCCGTGTGACCCGCAAGCTGATGAGCCGCTACGGCCTGTCGACGCCGCTCATGTCCTATCACGAGCATAACGCCGAGGCGCGACGGCCCGAACTGATGGCCCGGCTGGAGGCTGGCGAGATCGTCGCGCTGGTCACCGATGCCGGAACGCCACTCGTCTCCGACCCGGGCTTCCGGCTGGTGGATGCCGCGCGCGCCGAAGACCATCCGGTCTTCGCCGTGCCGGGCGCTTCGGCGCTGCTGTCCGGTCTCGTCGTCGCCGGGCTGCCTGCCGACCGGTTCTGGTTCGAAGGATTCCTGCCGCCTAAATCGGCGGCGCGAAGGGCGAGGATCGCCGAAATCGCCGGGATCGAGGGAACTCTGGTGCTGTACGAAGCCCCGCACCGCGTCGCGGCCTCCATGGCCGATCTGGCAAGCGGTCTGGGAGCGCGTTCCACGGTGCTCGCCCGCGAGTTGACCAAGCGCTACGAGACGGTGCTGCGCGGCTCTCTTGAGGAGCTTGCGGCCCACCTTGCGGCCGAAGGCCCGCCGAAGGGCGAAATCGTATTGGTTATCGGCCCGCCGCCGGAGGGGAGCAGGGCAAACGTTCTGTCGGAGGCCGAAATCGACGAGCGGCTTGGCCGTCGCGCGGCCGAGATCGGCGTCAAGCGCGCTTCGGCGGAACTGGCCGCCGAGACCGGCCTGAAACGGGCCGATCTCTATCGCCGCGCACTGGATCTCGGCGCGCGAACCAAAAGCGGAAACGACCGCAATGGCCCGAACGACAGCTGAACGGCGCAGGTCGGAGGCGCTTGGCCGGTTCGCCGAATCGGCCACCGTCGCGCTCTATCTCTGCCTTGGCTACCGGACGCTCGCCCGCCGTCTGCGCACCCCGGTCGGTGAGCTGGATCTGATCGTGCGGCGCGGCAGCACCCTGGTTGCCGTCGAGGTCAAGATGCGCGAGTCCACCGACGATGCCGTAATCGCGATCACGGCGCGGAACCAGCGACGAATCGTCGATGCCACGCGGTGGTGGCTTGCGCTCAACCCCACTCATGCCCGATACACGATCCGCTTCGACGTGGTGCTTTGGTCGCCATGGTCGTGGCCGCGGCGGATCGCCGGCGCGTTCGAAGCCGAGTGATAAGGAGCTGGCGATGACGTTGAATGTCGCGGTGCAGATGGATCCGATCGAGTCGATATCGATCAAGGGCGACACGACCTTCGCGCTGATGCTCGAGTGTCAGGCGCGCGGGCATGGCTTGAGCTATTACACGCCGAATACGATGGCGATGCGCGATCGCAAGGTCTTCGCAAGCGTCGCCCCGGTGGAGGTCCGCGACGTCGACGGCGATCATTTCAGCATGGGCGAATTCGAAAGGCGCGACCTGAGCGAATTCGACGCGATCCTCATGCGCCAGGATCCGCCCTTCGACATGCACTACATTTCCGCGACGCATATGCTGGAGCACATCCATCCGAAGACGCTGGTGGTCAACGACCCGGTGCATGTGCGCAACGCGCCGGAAAAACTGTTCGTCATGAACTTCCCGGATCTGATGCCGCCGACGCTGATCACCCGCGACCGCGGTGAAATCGAGGCGTTCCGCGAAGAGTTTGGCGATATCGTGATGAAACCGCTCTACGGTCACGGCGGCGGCGCGGTGTTCCGCCTGACCCGGACCGACCTCAATTTCGGATCGCTCTACGACCTGTTCTCGGTCACCTTCCGCGAGCCTTGGGTAGTCCAGCGGTTTCTTCCCGAAGTGAAGGACGGCGACAAGCGCATCCTGCTGGTCGACGGCGAGTTCGCCGGCGCGGTAAACCGGGTGCCTGCAGAAAACGACCTGAGGTCCAACATGGTCCGCGGCGGCGCCGCGCAGGCAACCGATCTCAGCGCGCGCGAGCGCGAGATCTGCGACCGCCTCGGCCCGGCGTTGAAGGAACGAGGCTTTCTGCTCGTCGGCATCGACGTGATCGGCGGCAACCTCACGGAGATCAACGTCACCTCTCCGACGGGCGTACGCGCGGTCAAGAAGCTCGGAGGACCGGACGCCGCAGCGATGGTCTGGGACAGGATCGAGGCGGTCCGCAAGGAGCGCTGATGCTGCGGCCTTCGCCGTCTCAGTCCGGAAAGGCTTGGGGAACCGTTACCCCCGGGGTTCGGCGGAATTCAACCGGAGTCACACCGGTCACGCGCCGGAACTCGCGGTTGAAGTTTGATTTCGTGCGAAATCCGGACTCCGCCATGATCTCGGCGACCGGCCGGTCCGAGCCAGCGAGCAACTCGGCCGCCCGCTCGATGCGGTGTGCGTTGATGAACTGTGAGACGTTCATCCCGAATTGCCGGTTGACGCTCTCCGAGATCCGTCGCGCGGGCACGCTGAGGCGTCGGCCGAGGCGGGTCAGCGTCAGGTCCGGGTCGCGATAGAGCTGATGCTCGGCCATTAATGCGCGAAGGGCATCAAGCAGTTCCGCGTCGGCCTGTGTCACCTCATCGGAAATATCTTCGCTTGCCCTATGCGCCCGCCCGGTCGTTGCCGCCTGTCGCGGATACAAGACCAGCATCAACAGCGAGGCGGCGATCGCCAGCAGGCTGGCCATCCCGATCAGGGCGGAAACCTGCCGGCCGGCGAAAAGCGAAAAATCCAGCGCGATGATCACGTCGACGACGGCGTTTACGGCAAGAAAGGCAATTGCCGCGACAAGCCATCGTCTCGTCTGTGCGACACTGGCGAAATCCACGGCTTCGAAGGCATCCGGACCCCCTCGGTACAGGGCGATCAGCCGCCAGATGTAGAAGGCGAAGCTGCAAGCGATCAGAACATCGACGCTCAGATGGGCAAGGCTCGCCAGAAAGGCGGGCGATTGCATCACGATCACGAGTATGAGCGGACTGGCACACACGATGGCCAGCGCGAGCGCAGGCAGCCCGTGTCGCAGATAGTCCTGGGCACCGGAACCATCGGCCAGGGCCCGGAAGCCCAGATAGGTGAGCGGACCGACGGCGAAGGGAAGAACCCGCTGTAGCGGCGCCACCGCATCGAGATTGTAGCCGAACCGAAGGCCGACCAAAGCCGCCTGACACCCCAGAACGGCGAACAGCAAGCCGAAGCAAATCCGCGAACGAGCGTTGCCCGCCGGACTTGTGGCGATGCGGATGACCACGGCTGCCGCGATCAACACCGTCATGAATGGAATGGGCAAGGCAAGCTGCGCGGTTTCCATTGCGTCGCTGTTCTACTCCCAAGGGTTCTACTTCAGACCCGGGTTTCCACTTCAAGCCGGCAACATCCGAGCCTGACGGTTCCGGCTGCCGCAGCCCGAATTCGCGCAAACCCGGACCTCAATCGCGATTCAGGACCGCCGACGCCCTTTCCGGGATGGGAACGGGGATTCTCCATCCCTAGGTTGCGCGAATCGAACACAGGAAAGGTGTCTGATATGCACACGTTACGTCTACTGGGTGTCAATCTGCTGAGTGCCGTCGCCGCTGCCTTCGCGGTGCCCGGCAGCGTATCCGCCCAATCGGTCTGGATCCGGGATGTCACCATCGTCTCGCCGCAGCTTGCCGCCCCAATGCCCGATATGCATGTGCTGCTGAACGATGGGCGTATCCGGGAAATCGGCGCCGCGCCTTCGGCGGCCGCGCAGGCTGCCGATGATATTATCGACGGCGCCGGCCAATTTTTGATGCCCGGCCTGATCGACAGCCACGTTCACTTGCGCAATGTGCCGGGACTATTGGACTCGCACGCCAAGGCCCATCCAGACCTCGACAGGATCGGGCGCGCGCAGATCCCCAGAAGCTATCTCTATTACGGTTTCACCTCGCTGGTCGATCTGGTCGGCGCGGCCGACTATGTCGGCGAGTGGAACGATCTCGAAATCCGGCCCGACGTGCATTGGTGCGGCGGCGCGCCGGTCGCCAACGGTTATCCCTCGGCGTTCTTTCCGCCGGAGCTGCGGTTTCGAATCTTGCCCTATTCGTTGTGGGACGCCGGACAGGGCGCTGAGGTGCCCGAGGGGATCGATCCCGCCGCGCAAACGCCGGAAGCCGTCGTCAAGCGGATGAAGGCCGACGGCGCGATCTGCGTGAAGACCTTCTACGAGCCGGGCTTCGGCGGCAGGCGCGACTGGCCGACCCCTCCGGCGGACCTCGTTCGCAGGCTGGTCGAAGCCGGTCATGCCGAGGGGATGCCGGTTCTCATCCACGCCAATTCGCAGGAAGCGCAGGGTTTCGCGCTCGAAACCGGTGCCGACATCATCGTCCACGGGATGTGGCACTGGAACGACAACGAACGGGCCGAACAGCCGCCCCAAGTCGCCGAATTGCTCGACGATATCGCGTCGCGCGGGATCGGCTATCAGCCGACCATGCAGGTGATCTACGGGGAGCGCGACCTGTTCGACGAGCCCTTCCTGGACGATCCGGAATTCGCAGACGCGGTGCCCGCAGAACTGATCGCATGGTACCGGACCGACGAGGGAAAATGGTTCCGGGACCGGCTCGCCGGACCACGCGGCCTGCCCGATGACCCCTCGTCGGTCAACGCAGCGCCGATCAACAGACTGAAGCAGACGGTCGCCAAAATCGCCGACAGCGACGCGCGGCTGCTCTTCGGCAGCGATACGCCGAGCGCGCCGATCTATGCCAATTCCCACGGCCTGAACGGATTGCTCGAACTGCGCGCGCTCGCCGATGCCGGCATCAATCCCGCCCGGCTGTTCCGCGCCGCCACGATCGATAACGCCAGGGCGTTCGGACTGGATCGCGAAATCGGAACGATCGAGCCGGGCAAGGCCGCCAACTTGCTTCTGCTGGGCGAAAATCCGCTCGAAAGCGTCAAGGCCTACGACTCGATCGAAAAGGTCATACTGCACGGTCGGATTCTTGACCGGGCCACGCTGTCGGCGCGGTAAGGACGGCGGCGGCGTCCATAATCGACCTTCCGCTAAGTCTGGACGCCTGACGGCTGGCGTGAGAGTCTTCGCGAATCACTGGGGAAATGGAGGCCACGCCATGTCATCGACCGAACCTAGCCTGCCGTCGCAGGCCGATCTCGCAGCCCAGACCCGCGACTCGATCCGCAAGCATCGAACGCTGTTTCTCATCCAGGGCATCGTCATGGTGATCCTCGGGCTCATCGCCGTGGGCATTCCGCAGATCGCGACGCTGGCGACATCGATCTTCGTCGGCTGGCTGTTCATCATCGGCGGTGTCATTCGTCTCATCGCCACCTTCCAGTCGCGCAACGCGCCGGGCTTCTGGTGGTCGATCCTGATCGGCGTTCTCGCGATTGTCGTCGGCTATATTATCGTCGCCAA